>JAFRMB010000069.1 GCA_017430945.1 Clostridia bacterium
CCCCCCCCCCCGACACTTTTAAGTCGATCGCTGTCACACGATTTGGCGTCGCGAACTCCCTACGGCTTCGCCGGACGCTCATCCCCCACAAGCACACAGGATGCCCTCTAGCAATGCACGGCCCGGATGCGATTGACACTGCCTTTTCATGCAGCTATAATGGATTCGATGAAGCGGGCCAAACGCCCGCCACACAGGGAGGATGAAGATCATGAAGGCTTTTCATCGTATGCTGATCTGTCTGCTGGCGCTGCTGTTGTCGCTGTCGCCCGTTGCGACGCTGGCCGAAGCCGCCGAGTCCGTCGAGGCCGGCATACGGGAGATCCTGAAGCACGGCAATCTTGTTCTTACCATCTCCGGCAACAGTCTGTTGGATCTGGGCTACGCGTATGGCGACATCGCCGCCGTGACCGTCGCCGGCCAGACCTACGACATGCCCGTGGTCTCAAACTATTCCGACGTGGACAACGGCGATATGCTTTGCCGCGTCATCGCATCGGACGACCCCGATGAGAACGCCGTCATACTGGCGATCAACATGGGCGACCTCGCCTCCACGCTCGGCATCGCAACCAAGTCCGCCATCGAAGAGGATCCCGGCTTCCGCTGGGATTATAACGAGGGCTATGATGACGCGCTGACCATCTCCATCGCCATGGGCGAAAAGGGCGGTTACGCGGACGAGTACATGATCCACCAGCTCAGCCGCAGCGAGATCCGCGAGGATTACCCCGACCTGACCGACGAGCAGTACGCCAACTTCCGCAACGTGGCCACCACCGGCATGGGCGCCTTCGCGCTGTACCGCTCCTCCTCGCCGGTCAACCCGGCGCTCAACCGCAACCGCGAGGCCGACGCGGCCGTCAACGCGGCCGGTATCCGCACGGTCATGAATCTGGCCGACAACGGGGAGACCATGAAGGGCTATGTGGGGTATAACGAATCGTACTACTCCGCGCTGGATGTGATCGCCCTTGACCTCGGGGCCGACTTCACCGCCGACGCGTTCCGCTCCGGCCTGGCCGAGGGTCTCCGCTTTCTCGCCGGCCATAAGGGCCCCTATCTGATCCACTGCACCGAGGGCAAGGATCGCGCCGGCTTCACCACTGCCGTGCTGGAATGCCTGATGGGCGCTTCTGCCGAGGAGGTCACGGCGGACTACATGGTCACCTATGCCAACTACTACGGCGTCCGGCCCGGCACCGAGCAGTATGACGCCATCGTGCGCAGCAACATCGCAAAGAGCCTGGCGACGGCCTTTGATGTCGAGAGCATCTACGATGCCGATCTGGCCGCCGAGGCCGATGCTTACCTGCTGGACATCGGCATGACCCGCGGGGAGATCGACGCCCTGAAGGCCAACCTGGGTACGGACATCCGGTAATCGACCGGATCACGGGACTGTATCAAGCAAGCCATCACCGTTTATCACATGATGAATAGCGTCGTTATAAACGCATTCCCTGCGCTGTGTCACGATCGCCAATGTGCGCGCTGCGGAATCGCGGAATTGATCCGTGCGTTGATTTTCAGTGTATTTTCGTGATTCCCGGCTGCCTCCAGCCGGCACGCTTCGATGTAATCCCGGATCACCCCAAAGCTGGGCAATCCGTATTATCCATCTATAAACAGTCCGGCGGCCTCGCGTGTGGAATTCGCCAACGCATCCCGGAATCGGGGAATGTCAATAATTGCTTCCAATAATACCGTCTTAACGTTTCTGTATTATAATATCCAATATAGCCGCTAGAAAGCAATAATGCCTTATAGATCTTTATAGAACTGGACGTCAAGCTTCCGCAATGAAAGAAGAGATGTAATAAATGGCCAATAATCCCAAACTCAAACTATTGGCAACGTGTGTTTGTTTCGTTTTTATATGGGGGCTTATCGCCCATGCATATGGGTTCCTGAACAGCATATTCTCACATGATACATTGAACGCCATCGTCGCCACTCAGAGAGAGGAGCTGTGGAAGATCCAACTCGGTCGTTTTCTCGTGCCCATCTACAGGCAAGTCGTAAGGCCTGCTCTCGCCATGCCCTGGTTGATCGGGGTACTCTCCCTTTTTTACCTTTCGCTAGGATCGTTTTTGATATGCGATCTGTTGACCATAAAGAGTCGCATCGCCATCTTACTGATCTCTGGCATACTGGCCACTAACCTGACGGTGACTGCGCTGACTGCAACCTATATATATGAACTTGATCTGGATATGCTTGCTTTGCTTTTGTCCATCGGAGCCGTATATATATGGAGAAGATTTCGCTTTGGGTTCTTGGCAGGAGCCGTCCTGACCATGCTTAGCTTTGGTTTATATCAAGCTTATGTCACTGTGATTATCTCTTTGGTCATGATTTGTTTGATGATCGATCTGCTGGATGGTCGTGAAATCAAAAGTATCGTATTTAATGGGATAAAAGCGATCGCTATGCTTTTGTTGGGTGGCGGGATTTATGCTTGTGCTGTCAAGGCCGCTTGCTTGATCGCACACACAGAGCTTAGCTCTTCGCAAAACAGTGTGATGACCCTATTCAAAAAAAGTCAGACGCCTATATACAGATGGGTCCTCATGGCATATAAGCACTATGGTAAAAAAGTCAACCGTATGGTATCCGTATATCCACAATATGTTGAAATGGCATTCAACACAGTGTTTGCTTTGTCGGGTCTGTACTGTTTGATACAGGTGATCCGCATCAATAATCATAAAAAACTCATTTGTGCCGGTTTAGCGTTAATGCTTCTCCTGTATCCTTTGGGATCAGACATAGTGTATATTCTGTCTCATGGAAATGTTCATGATCTGATGGTCTTTTCGTTTGTTTTTATCTATATATTCCTGATCGCTCTGCTGGTGCGCAATAATGGCAATCAGTATACAAAATTCTGCAGAAATGCTGTCTATCTATTGGTCTTTTTACTGTTGTGGGGCAATGTTCAGACCTCCAATGCCATTTACCTGAAGAAGGATCTGGATGCTGCTTCCGCTCTGTCGCTTATGACACGGGTGGTGGATCGTATAGAAAGCAGCGATGGGTATAAACCCGGAGAAACCCCGGTAGCTTTTATTGGCAATTATGCGCAATTGCCTATTGAAGGGTTTGATGAGTATACTGAAGCAACGGGTGCAAAGTCTTCAGCTGCGGTCCTTGGTGTGAATTCAAACAATGCTTATAACACTTATAAATCGTATATCAAATACATACTGAACGCAAAGATGAATTTCGTTGATGACGTCGAGTGGGATCGGTTGTTGGATGATGAGACACTCAAATCGATGCCTGCTTTTCCTGATAAGAATTGCATCCGCATGGTAGACGGCGTTTTGGTCGTAAATATGGGGACTGGCAGAAAAGAAGAATAACCGATCATCGATCCAGGATAGGAACAGCATCTGAATCATTCTGCAAGAAAGAGGCATGTCGAAAATGAACAAGTCAGTAAATTTCACTTATAGTTATCCGAAGAGGTTCCTGATCTCCCTTCCCGCGATTGCAGCGCTTGTTTTGACGGTATTGCTGTTCGGCCCACTGGAATTGATGATCTCGAACAGCAGCACATTTACATTTAATCCCATACAGTTTTTACCGCTCGCGGCTCTTGTTTCCTTTTGTGCCATACTGATTGGTACTGCCCTGCTCGCAGTTTTTCGAGGGAAGCTCTATAACCTTCTGATCACCCTCTGCCTTGCTGCGACTCTGTGTGTCTATGTTCAGAATACCTTTATGAATTTCGGCCTTCCCGAACTCAACGGCAAGGAGATCGAGTGGGGTTCCATGCGAAAAGAGATCATCATCAACACTGTGATCTGGTTGATCCTTTTTGCCGTGCCGTTTGTATTGCTTCATTTCAAGGCTGCCTGGCGTACCTGTATTGTCCTGCTGCCGATAATGATGTGCGTCATGCAGCTTACCGGGTTTATCTCCGTCGTCATATCATCGCATGGAGACCAGGAACGGAACGGATATCTCGGTTACGACCATTTCTGTGAATATGCGCCTAAAGATAATGTTCTCGTATTTATGCTGGATACGTTGGATTACAGATTTCTTGAGTCGGTCCAACAGGAAGACCCTATGTTTTTTGAACGGCTGGACGGTTTTACGCAATATGACAATGCGATCTCTCCATTCGTATTTACGAGACCCGGATTAAATTTTATATTGACTGGCTATGACAAGACGGTTTTTAAAGAGGATCTTAATGATTTTCTCTATCATTCATGGGATGACGGCGACCGCCATATCCTGAAGGATCTCAACGAAGCAGGCTACACGGTAGACCTCTATGCCGCTCCAAATCTCGCTCTTGGAGAGCAATATCAAAGCTTCAAGCCCTATATCGCCAATTTAGAGGAGAAGCTTCCCGAACCTATATTCAAGAAACTGGCCAAGTCCTATCTTAAACTGAGCGCCTATCGGGGAACTCCCCTGATAATCAAACAGCGATTCAAGTATTATACTACCAGTTTTGAAAGAATATACCCGAAATACTCTAATTATTTAACGGATCAAACACTCTACGACGAACAGCTTTCATCCATGAAGATGAACAGTGAAAGTAAATTCTTTAAATTCTATGAGTTCAATGGCTCTCATGCCCCATACTATATGCGTAGTGATGGCACTATCGGTTCTGAAAAAACCGATGTGATCTCGCAGACAAAGGGCAGCTTTGAGATCCTGTTCCGTGCTTTCGACAGGATGAAGGAACTTGGTATCTATAAGGATACGGCAATCATTATCACCGCGGATCACGGTTATTGCCATGATGTCCGTCAACCTTTGGATGGGCCCATTCGTATTGGCTTATTATACAAGCCGGCCGGATCTGAAGGGACGCCGCTTCAACACACTTATGTGCCCGTGTCTACGCGCAATATTTCGCCCACCATTTTGAAAGCGGCCGGGCTCGACTATTCTGCCTACGGGACGCCTTTGGACGAAGTGCCTGACGATCAAAGCATTGTCCGCAAATACACTAGAAATGCTTTGAATGATAAACGGCTGAGTGGAAAAGTATTCCTTGTATACTATTATAATGTCGCATATGATGCATCAAAGATGGAAAGCTGGACGTTGACGCACACTGAATACATACCACGTGAGTATGGCTATTGATGTGGACTGTTGCGTGAGGTGTGGCTAAAACTCCGTCATGGTGGGGCTGTTTCGCCGTACAAGTGCGGCTGGGCAGGCGATTTTTCCACCGACTACCCGACCTATGATCGACGCCTCTGCGACCACGCCCACTTCGGTATAACGGCTGTCTTTGCTCTGGGAGACATTATCGCCGATCACACAGTATTGAGACGTGCCCAGTTTCAACGGCTTTTCGAGCAGCCCGGCATATTCGAAGATCCCCGGCGTATCGTATATATGGCTGAGCGACCCGTTGATGTAAAGCGTCCCGCCATCGATCCAAACCTCATCGCCTGGTATACCGGCAATGCGTTTGACCAGCACAGCATCCAGATCCACACATCGAAAGGCGATGACGTCCCCCCTGTCATACACGGCATTGCGCTTGTCCAATACAACCATCTGCAAATGATGATAGGTCGGCGACATAGACTCACCCTGAATCAACAGAAACTGGTAGAAGTATCGGGAACAGATGAAGGCGATCCCGACCGCGATCATTATTGGCAGAATCCAGCTTGTCAAGTGCTGTAGTGCTGCGTTCCATTTATTCATCACGTCGACCATTCATTACGATCCGAGATGCAGAATGGGATCCGAATCCGTCTCCCCAAGTCACACATATGACAAGGCCTTGGTATGTGCCCGGGCTACTTAAGGCCGTTTAATTGACTCTTGATCTGTGATGAACAAATGCCCGGCGTTCTCGGAAGCCTAATTACTTCTTTACCATGATCTTCGCACCATTTTACCGCCCTTTGAAAACCCGCATGCGTCTGATCGCCACCGATAGCAAAGACATCAAAGTCTACTTCGGGCAGCGTCTTGTCGACATCCTTATAGACAATGACTTCGTCAACGACCCGGAGAGCCTTAACTATATCGATCCTCTGCTGGGTCGTATACAGCACATTCGCGTCAGGCTTGGTCTTAAGAATGCTGTCCCCGTCCTGAACAGCAACGATCAAATAGTCTCCGAGCTTTCTTGCATTCTCAAAGAGCCTCAAATGGCCCAGATGAAAATAATCAAACACACCCACTGTGACCACTTTTTTCAACGTGATTCACCTCTAACGACTGTTTTGAATGTACCATACGCAAGATAAAGACGCAAGATGCCGGGAACTATGGCTTTGATATGATGTCATCGGATTCTACTTCCTTGTTGCGATTTTCGTCGCGTCCGAGTTTGTCATTGAACTTCTTCTTCGCACGCCGAAAATAGATCCCCACAGCGGCACCGACCGCAACCACAATTCCGGCGACCGCTTGAATGATATATGTCGAGACGGACGGATCGATGTATGCCAAACCGTTCACTCCAAACAGCAACATTGCGGCAAAACCTGCACCGCCCATCATCGTCAGTCTTCCTGTATACTTCTTCATTGCTTATGTTCTCCCTTCTTTGCTATCTTTCTCTGGATGGCTTGAATGATATACTCTGCACCAACCGGTGCCGAGCAATCCGGATTGTAGAGGTACTCGTGCACCAGTCCATCGATCCTCAAGCGGTATTCCTCGCGATGCTTCAGCAGATCATCGACAGCATCGGCCGCCTTGTCCAACTGATCCATGTCGAGGCTCCGTCCCATTTGATCCCGTACCACGATATTCAAGGGTGGTTCCTTAATCATCTGATACTCAGGATTTCTGACCTTCATCTCCGTATTGATAAACAATACTGGCTTCAACGTCGTGTATGCATACTCAAAACAGATATCCGACCAATCTGTCACCAACACATCGGCTTCCAGAACAGGATTGTCCTTTGAAAAATCCGTCTGGATCTCTATTCCAAGAGGCTCGTAATTTTGCTTCAATGTATTCATATATGTACGCTTCAGGCGAACCTCTTGCGGATGTGGGCGCACGATGATTTGATAGTTGTGCTGCTTCAATCCATCCAGCAGTTGCTCAAGGCAACTGTCTACGATATTGTCCTTCTGCCACGAAGGTGCTATCAGTATCTTCGGGGGATCATTGGGCTGATGTGCCATCGCGTTATAGGACGCCCGCATTTCATCGATCAGTGGATAACCAACCTCCACGAGCCTGCGCTTTGGCAGACCGTAAACCACTTCTGTTTGCTCCTGCTCACGCTTTCGATGCGGCCCGGACATGAACAAGGTATCAAAGTGATCCAGCGAACCCTTGCGCGTTGTCATTGTAGAACTGCCAACACCGTGCGGAATGTTGATATACTCGATGTCATCCCGAACATAGCTGCGTTTGATGTGGAAATTCTGAAGATCCTGCATCGTCATACACACGACGTCGGCATCCATCTTCATCATAAGGGTGATCAGGCGCTTCTCCCCGATGTAGTAGCCGCGGATCCTTGGTTCCCTCTTTTCCAGCTCGAATATGCTGTCGTTGGGATCGCTGGTAATATAGTGGATGGTCAGGTTGGAGTGCTCCAGCAGATACTCGATGTATCCCTTGAAGTATTTGTAGAAACCATTGCTCTCCGAATAGAACACCAAATGCTTGTTGACGACTGAGAAGAACCGCTTGTAGTCCGCCTTTTCACGCTTGCGAAGTGCCCGCGCTTCCTTTGGATTGATATCCTTCCCGATGCCGTTCAGCTGTTCCAATTCCCCTCTCGACTCTTCGAGTGCCTGATAGTCCACGTGCTTTCGCGGATCCATCAGTGCGTTCAACAGCATCTGTACAAAGACAGCAAGGATATTGCCTGTGATCCAGTAGAGCGCAACACCTGCCGGCACAAAATAGCCCAAATACAGGGACAGACCGACCGAAAACGCAAGCGTGCCCCACTGCATGCCGGACTTCTGTTCGCGCTGCAGAGGATTCAAATGATTCTGCATCAGTGAGAGGAACAACGAACTCGCGCCGGCTGCCAGTGGGATGAAGAAATAGACGATGCTCATCTCCGACGCGATCCACGTCAGGTCCACCCCCAGGAACCGCGTTCCGAACCCCTCCAGCACCGGCAGTGCGGACTGCCATGCTTCCGGCACATGCGCCGCCAGCGCAGCGCCCTCACCGT
This sequence comes from Clostridia bacterium, assembly GCA_017430945.1. The sequence continues at coordinate 8,159 of JAFRMB010000069.1, forward strand.
GCTGTATCAGGCTCAACAGGCGCAGCTGCGCGGTGCTGGCCGCAGCATCGAACCCCGCCGCGCCGCTGCCCGCTGCGAGCCACGCGTCGATGCATGCGCTGTCAAGGTGCAGGATATACTTCATCGGGCGATAGATGACCTCGATGACGCCCATCAGTATGACGATCTGTATCGCCAGCGGTATGAGGCTGGCGAGCGGATTATACTTTTCGCGCTTATAGAGCTCCGCCTGTCCCTCGGCGATGGCGTCCTTGTCGCCGAAATACTTGATATGCAGCCGATTGATCTCCGGCTGCATATGCACCATCTTCAGACCATTGCGGTGCGACCACAGGCTTATGGGCATGAGGATGATCTTGCTGATCAACGTAAATACGATGATGGCAAGGCCATAGTTCCTGACCAGCGCGTAACACAGCCTCATGATCGCACCAAGCGCCGTGCCGATGGCGGAGACGATCGCTTGCATCCCAGACGTCACTTCTTTCGGATCACAGTAAACATACTTATTATACCCAATGCCCGGATACCTGTCAAATTTGAACGTGTTAAGTTCGCGTCAATCGGTCCTCCCGGCGCACATCCGGACCGCGCGCCGCACCCGATGCGTCTCCACCATGCCCGTGATCCTGCGCCGTTCGAATAATGTCCGAATGGATGTTGTCACTTCGTACCCTCATATGATATAATCAGTGCAATGATAAGTGAGGTGTCCAACGCATGAAACTGACGATCCTCGGCAACAACGGCCCATATCCGACCGGTGGCGGCGCATGCTCCGGCTACCTTCTGGAGAGCGACAGCGGCAACACCTGTATACTCATCGACTGCGGAACGGGCACACTGGCCAATCTGATGAAGGCGGATACGCTTGACCGCCTGGACGCCGTGGTGCTCAGCCATCTGCACTACGACCACATGTCGGATCTACTGCCCATGCAGTATGCCATCCAGTTCCACCCGCGTCTGCGCCCGCTCCCGGTCTATGCCCCTGAAGCGCCGGAGCAGATCCGCGCGACGCTCGACGCGCCGTGCTATGACCTGTGGCCCTGTGCCGACACGACCATCGGAGAGATGCAGCTGAGCTTCTGCCCGGCGCGCCATCCCGTGCAGACGAACGCCGTCGCCGTCCGGTGCGATGGCGCACGCTTCGTGTTCACCGGAGATTCCAACACCGATCCGCTGGTCGAGCTGTTCTGTGAGGGAGCAGATCTGCTGTTGGCGGACGCCGGTCTGTCCTCGGAAGACTGGAAGCCCACGGCGCCGCACTACTCCGCGGCACTGTGCGGACGTCTGGCTTCTGACGCGCATGCGCGTCGACTGCTGCTGACCCATCTGAATCCAAAGTATGATCCCGAGGCGCTTCTGAGCGAGGCAAAGGCGCATTTCGCCGCCGCCGGCATCGCGGCCGTCGGCGAGATCTACTACATCTGAGCCATGGATCGATGGCATCGCAGCTTCCCCGCCCGCCAGCTTCGGGCGCGTCCACTGGCGTGCTTCTCGGCGATGTTCCTCATCGGAACGATCGCCGGCACGTACTGGGCGCCGCCCCTCGCATGGTGTGCAGCCGGCCTGTGCGGAACGCTGGCCTGTGCCGGTCTTCTCGCGCGCCGGCGGCGGCGGTTCGCCGCAGTGCTGATGCTGGCCGGCTTCATACTCGGGGTCGGGCGCATGACGATGGCGGTCCACGCCATTCCCTTCGTCGACACGCGATACTCCGTCCTGATGACCGGCAGCATCGCCTCGGATCCGATCCGGAACCCGGGCACAGGCCGCGTCATCTCGAAATTCGATCTGGAGGCAGTGGACGGCGCACCGTCGTCTCTGTCGGTGCGGCTCTACCTGCGCGGCGAGGACGATGCCGCTCTGGACCGGGTCGCGCTGGGCCAGAGGCTTCGGCTGACCGGACACATCTGGGCCAACGAGCCGGTCACCAATCCCTACGAATTCGACTTCCCGGCCTACCTTCACCGCAACGGCATGTCCGCCATCGCGACCGCAAAGATCGAAGATGTCGCCACGCTGAGCGAAAAGCATGATATCCGCACGGCGATCGCCGGCTTTCGCAGGGTCGTGGCCGGACGGATCGACACACTTTTCCCGGACAGCGCCCCGCTGGTGCGCGCGCTGGTCCTGGGGGATCGCAGTCTCATCAGTGAGGAACTGCGTCAAAGCATGAACGCCACCGGCACAGCGCATCTGATCGCGATATCCGGCATGCACGTGACGGTGCTGGCCTTTGCGCTGGCCTGGCTGCTGAAGCGCTTCATGCCGGCCCGAAAGGCGGCGCTCGCCGTCGTACCGCTGCTGCTCGTCTACGGGGTCCTCATCGGCTTTCGCGCGTCTTTTGTCCGCGCGCTCGTCATGTACGCCATCCTGTGCGCTGCGCCGCTTCTCGGCCTTCCCTCCGACGCGGTGACGCGGCTGTCTGCGGCGCTGCTCCTGTATCTCATGATGCGCCCGCTCGACATTTGCGACGCCGGCATGGTGCTTTCATTCTCGGCGTCTGCAGGCCTTCTGCTGTTGATGCCGCCGCTTCAGTCCCTGCTGGGCATCGTCCCGATCGCCCGGCGCGACCGGGACCGCACAAAGCGTCATCGCTGGTATCGGCGCGCACTCAGCTTCGTCATGGATCTGCTCTGTGCTTCGCTGGCTGCCCAGCTGGCCACACTGCCTGCCGTGATCGCGTGGTTTGGCGTCCAATCTGTGATCTCGCTGCCGTTCAACCTGATCTGTGTGCCCCTGTGTATGGCAGGCTATGTGCTCGCCGTCGGGGTGCTGGCGCTCAGTGCGGTCAGCTTGCCGCTGGCGATGCTTTTGGCGCACGGGCCTTCGCTGATCTTCAGGCTCCTTTTGCAAGTCACGCGCTTCAGCGGCAGCCTTCCGGTCACCACCGTCCGCATCGGCCGCTATCCGCCGCTGCTGGTGCTTATACATTGCGGGCTCATCCTTGCGGCATCCGAGCTGAGCCGGGTGCGCATATCACTGCGCCGGTTCCTCCCGCTGGGCCTCGTGGGCATCGCCTGCGCGGCTTCCGCCATCGTGTGGCTGAAGGCATGGCCCTTTTCCGTCACCTTCCTCGATGCCGACCAGGCGGACTGCGCGGTGCTCCGCACCCGCGGGCATACGTATGTTTTCGATACCGGCGATACCTATACACCTGTTGGGGACTACCTGGCCGCCACCTGCCTGAAGCTCGATGGTGTCATACTCTCGCATCCCCATCAGGATCATGCGGGCGGTCTGTCCGATATACTGGATGTCCTCACGCCCGGCGCCATCTATGTGCCTGCCGGCTGGTTCGACGTAGAGGAGGTCGCCCCGGTCATCTCCGAGGGCATCGAGCGCGCCCGGGCCCTGGGCGTGCCCATCGTCTCGCTGTATGCCGGCCGGCGCATCCCGCTGTCAGCCGACTGTGCGCTGGAAGTCTGGTCCCCCGATGCGGGGCTGAGGCCGGACACGGTCAACGACATGTCGCTGCTCACGCTGGTCTCATCGGGCGGCCACTCGGTGCTCTTCACCGGTGATCTGACCATTGAAGGCGAGCCGGAGGACGTGCCGGAATGCGACGTACTGAAGGTCGCGCATCACGGTGCCGACAATGCCACGAGCTATGCATTCCTCGCCGGCGCCGCGCCGTCGATCGCCGTCATATCCGTCGGCGAAAATGACTATGGCCATCCCGGCGCGTACGCGATGGAGCGCATCGCTTCCGCCGGTGCCACGATCCTGCGCACGGATGAGCTCGGAGCGATCACGATGCGGCCCGACGGCGATGACTGGAAAATCGACACCTTTCTGGAGGCTCACGATGACGTGGAATGAATTCGATCAGGCGCTGAAGTCAGGCGATATCGCTCCTGTGTACCTGTTCACCGGTCCAGAAGCCTTTGTGAAACGCAGGGCGCTCGAACGTCTGCGTGAAAAACTGCTGCCACAGGGCATGGAAATGCTGAACGACACGACGCTCGAGGGCGTCAGCGCCCGGCAGATCATCGACGCCGCCGAGACCCTGCCCATGATGTGTGACCGCCGTATCGTCACCGTGCGCGACTGGGCGCCGCTCCTGTCCGAGAAATCAAAGGACGAAGACCGGGAAGTCGAACGGATGCAAGCATGGCTGAACGATCCACCGCCGGGCTGCGTACTGGTGTTCTATATGCGTCAGAACGCCGACGGCAAGAAAAAGCTGACCGGCATCCTGCGCAAGACAGCCCTCGTCGTGGATTTTCAGCCGCTGAGCGGCGCAGAGCTGTCCAGATGGTGCGCAGCCCTGTTGAAGCCGCGCGGGAAAAAGCTGTCTTCACAGGCGTTCAATGCGTTGACCTTCATGGTGGGCAGCGACCTCACCCGCCTGTCCGGCGAACTGGGCAAACTGGCGGACTACGTGGGCGACGAGCGCAGTGAGATCACGATCGAAGACGTCCACGCCATCGTCTCCCCTTCCCCTGAATACAGGGTCTTCGAGATCATGAACCACTTGCTGGAAGGCGATCTGCTCGGCGCCCAGCAGATCGTGAACAGCATGCTGCAGAACGGCCAGAAATCCATCGGCATCATCGCGATGCTGACGCGGCAGGTCCGGCTTTTGCTGCACATCAAATGTGCGCTCGACGCCGGCGAGCCGCTGAGCGGGATCCGCGATACGCTCGACATCAAGGATTGGCATGCGAAGGCCGTGGCGCGGCAGTGTGCGAAGCTGTCCGCCGACTGGCTCGAGCAACTCTACGAAAGATGTGTATCCTATGATTTCGAGTTCAAATCAGGCCGCCTCCGGGAGCAGGACGCGCTCAACGAACTGATACTCCAGATCGGCCTGGCCTCAGAACGCCGGTGACGGCCCGCTGCGCGCCGGACATGGGCCGGCATGACACAGGATCGGCTGCCGCGCGCCCGATCCACGCCGCACCCGTCAGGAACCGTCGTCCGCCCGGATCCGTCCAAATCGAAGAACAAAGCGGTGCTTAAACCCGGGAGGTGTCCATATGAAGAAGGTCCTGTGTTTGCTGATGATCGCCGCACTTGGGGCGATGCCGGCGATGGCGTCCGTCCCCCGGCTGTCCGGCAGGCTCATCGGGGAAGCAAAGCAGGCGGCCGTGAGCCTGACGACGCGCGCATTCGACGCGCTGGCGACACTGCCGTTCTCCGGCGGATCGCCTGACGCGGAAGAGTGGCGGAGCTTCGCAAGAAGCTTTGCCTTCTCGGGGCGCGCGCAGACCGAATATGCCGTTGCCTATTACGGCGGCGGCAGCTGGCGCATCGCCGTACCTCTTGAAGCGCCCCAGAGCGGCAGCGTCGAAGTGCTGCAGCTCCTGAGCGATGACGGCGTGAGTTTCTCCGGTTATCGTCACACCACCTGGTCAAAGGTGGAGGGCGAACTGCATGCCAGCGAGCACATCACCTGGGACCGTGAATACGTCTCCGGTGCACCCAGGTTGTTCGGTGGTTGATCTCCCCGCGTAAAGGGCCGCAGAGATCCGGCATCCTGCCCGCCGACCGTTGCATGATCCCATGCCCGGACGGACGTGCAGCCGGTCCTCTGCGGCCTTTCCTGTCTCGTTTGATCGCGGCGCTTACTTGTCCTTCAACGCCTCGACGAGCGTCTCTGCGCTCAGATCGTCGCGGTCGTGCACCATCTGCAGCGCCTTGAATATCTCCTGCATTTTGTAATCCGTCTCCGTGATGACATCCGCGCACGAGCGAAGCTCGTCGACGATGCCCTGCGGCACCTCGTCGGTCGCCTTGTAGCGGATGCCGTGCTCCAGCGTCGCCCAGAAGTCCATGGCGACGGTCCGGATCTGGATCTCGACGGGGATGAACAGCTTGCCCTGGGGCATGTACACAGGGACGTCCACGACGATGTGGAGACTACGATAGCCGTTGGGCTTGGGATGCTTGATGTAGTTCTTCTCCAGGATCAGCGAGATGTCGTCCTGAGCCAGCAGCAGGCTGGAGATCCTGTAGATGTCATCCACGTATCTGCACACCACACGTACGCCCGCGATGTCGTGCAGGTTCTTTTTTGCGTTGTCGACGGATACGGGGATCCCCGTATCCGTCAGTTTTTTGACGATACTCGACAGCGATTTGACGCGGCTTTCGATGTGGTGGATCGGATTGTGCCGATGGCGGTATGAAAAATCCTCGTTCAGGGTCTGCAGGCGCGTATTGACTTCACGGATCGCCGCCTGATAGATGCCCTTGATCCTGGCGTATTCCCGCCTCAGTTCTTCAATGGTCACATCGAATACTTCATTTTCGCCGGATCCATGCCGATCTGCATGAGTGACCCGGCCGACAGCTGCTTTATCTTCCATTTGTGGCTCCTTCGACTCGTCCATTCGATCTGATATCGTCCCTGAGCGCGTCCCACGGCGTGAGCATCGAGACCAGCTGTCCCTGCCGCGTGCCGTCGCTGGTGAGGAACACGACCGCCAGCCTGTTGTTGCGCTCATTGCGCTTTTCGAACGCGTCCCGCACATTGAACAGCGTCGCGTCATCCCTGAGGAACATGTACCGCTCGCTCCGCTCGTCTCCGAAATCCAGTGCCTCCCGGATGTCTCCGATGCGCAGTTCGTCCCGCGCGTCGCTCAGGCCGTGTTCTGCCAGATACATCATCAGGCTCTCGGCGCTGAAGACGCCCACGAGTCCGGACCGATCTGCCACGGGCACGTGTGAGTAGCCTTTTTTCAGCATGTGGCGCATGACGTTCAGCGCCAAATCGTTAGGATGCGCGAACATGATGTTTTCGGCCGGCGTTCCGAAGTGTACCGCCAGCAGCGGACGCTGAACGTGCTCGATGATCGCCTGAAGCCTGTCTACGATCCCCTGCGAAGGCTCCACCACCGCGGCGCCCGCCTCGTCGATGTTGTGCGACAGGATGTTTCTGATCTCGCGGCACAGGTCCAGATCGCTTCGCCACGGCTCGCTGTCGGCATCGCGCAGGTACTCCTTGACGACGCTGCCGGACGCGACCTGGCGATCGGCATACCGTTTTTCCAAAAGCCCCTCCAGCCGACGATACATGACCAGGAATACCTCGGAGCGCAAACTCTGTTCGCCAGACATCCCGCTTCACCTCTCCCTCTCCTATCATAACACAGATTTCACGGGAAATCAATATCGCTTCAGGCACACCGCGCGCCCATGATCGCCGGACGGGCGCGAAGCGCCTGTTGTGCCGCTCTCTACTGTGACAGTTGGATCTGTTTGTGTGCCATACCGATATCTAATTTTAAGATTCGACGCAACGCGGGCGGGAGTGATTGACGCAGCGATGGCGCTGTGCTATACTTATACCAAATCAAATGGGAAAGAGGTTTGATGCTTTATGGCTAATATCGATTTGACCAAGTACGGCATTACCGGCACCACCGAGATCATCTACAATCCCTCCTATGAGCAGCTGTTCAAGGACGAGATGGATCCTTCCCTGGAGGGCTTTGACAAGGGCGTCATGACCGAGCTGGGCGCCGTCAACGTGATGACCGGCATCTACACCGGCCGCTCCCCCAAGGACAAGTACATCGTGATGGATGAAGTCTCCAAGGACACCGTCTGGTGGACCACCGAAGGCTATCCGAACGACAACCACCCGATGACCCCCGAAGTCTGGTCCGAGATCAAGAAGCTGGCCAAGGACGAGCTGTCCGGCAAGAAGCTGTATGTGGTGGACGTGTTCTGCGGCGCCAACAAGGACACCCGCATGGCCATCCGCTTCATCATGGAAGTCGCCTGGCAGGCCCACTTCGTCGAAAACATGTTCATCAAGCCCACCGCTGAGGAACTGGAGACCTTTGAGCCTGACTTCGTGTCCTACGTCGCCTCCAAGGCCAAGTGCGAGAACTACAAGGAACTCGGCCTCCGTTCCGATACCGTGGTCGCCTTCAACGTCTCCAGCCGTGAGCAGTGCATCATCAACACCTGGTACGGCGGCGAGATGAAGAAGGGCATGTTCTCCATGATGAACTACTACCTGCCGCTCAAGGGCATCGCCGCGATGCACTGCTCCGCCAACACCGACATGAACGGCGAGAACACCGCCATCTTCTTCGGCCTGTCCGGCACCGGCAAGACCACCCTGTCCACCGACCCCAAGCGCCTGCTGATCGGCGACGACGAGCACGGCTGGGACGACA
>JAFRMB010000070.1 GCA_017430945.1 Clostridia bacterium
AAGCTGTTTCCCGACCCGGACGCCGAGGCGGAGGAGTCCGGCGCGATCCAGATCGCCGTGGTGGGCAAGCCGAACGTCGGCAAGTCCAGCCTCGTGAACCGCATCCTCGGCGAGGAGCGGGTGATGGTGTCCGACATCGCGGGCACCACCCGCGACGCCATCGACACCCGGTTCACCGACGCGGACGGCCAGGATTACGTGATAAACGAAACCCCCGGCATCCGCCGCAAGCGCGCCATCGAATACCAGTCGCTGGAGCGCTACTCCATCGTGCGCTCGCTGGCCGCCATCGACCGCTGCGACGTGGCGCTCATGCTCATCGACGCCACGCAGGGCGTCACCGAACAGGACAGCAAGATCGCCGGCTATGTGGACGAACAGGGCAAGGCGGCCATCATCGTGGTCAACAAGTGGGACGCCGTCGAAAAGGACACGCGGACCATGGACAAGTTCGTCAGCGAGATCCGGGAGAACCTGAAATTCATGGCCTACGCGCCGGTCCTTTTCATCTCCGCGCTGACCGGCCAGCGGGTCAACCGCGTGCTGGAAGCGGTGCGCGCCGCGCACGCCGAAGCCACCCGCCGCGTCACCACCGGCCTTCTCAACGACATTCTGGCGGACGCGCAGGCGGCTCTCCAGCCGCCGGCCACCTCAGGCAGAAGGCTCAAGATCTACTATGCGACCCAGCAGGGCGTTCAGCCGCCCACGTTCGTGATGTTCGTCAACGATCAGACCCTCATGCATTTCTCCTACGAGCGCTACCTGGAGAAGCAGTTCCGCAAAGCGTTCGGCTTTGAAGGCACGCCGCTGAAGTTCATCCTGCGCGAGCGCAGCAAGAAGGAAGAGTGACCGTCCGTCGTCTCCGTTCATCTGGAGGTACGCATCCATGAACATTCTGAAATTCATCGCCGTCGCCGTCGTCAGCTACCTGCTGGGGAACATCTCGGTGGGCGTCATCATCAGCAAGGCCTTCGGGATATGGGACATCCGCAAGCACGGCAGCGGCAACTCCGGCTCCACCAACGTGCTGCGCACGCTGGGCTGGCTGCCCGGGGTGCTGACGCTGGTGGGCGACTGTCTCAAAGGCTATCTGTCCTGTCTTTTCGGCCGTTGGCTCGGCGGCGACCCGGGCATGCTTCTGGGCGGCCTGTGCGCCATCCTCGGCCACGACTATCCGGTGTTTATGGGCTTCAGGGGCGGCAAGGGCATCGCCACCTCGCTCGGGCTCATCATCGCCCTGGACCCATGGCTGGCCCTGGCGTTCGTGGTGGTCGTGGTCGTCATCGTGGCGATCACCCGCTACATGTCCGTCGGTTCCATCATCGCCTCTATCGCCTTCCCCGTGACGGTGGCCATACTGTTCCGCGGCCGGGCGCACTATCCCCTGTTCGTCGCCGCTGCGGTGCTGGCCGGTCTTTTGTCGATCTACAGGCATAAGGACAACATCAAGCGCCTCCTGCGGCATGAGGAGAATCGGCTCGACTTCGAACGCATCTCAAAGATCTCTGAAAAGGTCATGAAGCGCATGCGCGATAAGAAAAACAAACATCACAGTTGAAAGGAAGGTCTTCATGAACAAGAAATACCTGATCGGTCTGGACATCGGCACCTCCGGCGCGAAGTGCATCATCACGGACGATGACGGCAAGGTCATCGCCTCCTCGACCCAGGAATACCCGCTCTACACCCCGAAGCCCGGCTGGGCCGAGCAGGTGCCCCAGGACTGGTGGGACGCCGTGGTGCGCGGGCTCCGCGTGATCCTGCCGAAATCCGGCATCGATCCGAGCGACATCGCCGGCATCAGCTATTCCGGCCAGATGCACGGCCTGGTGGCCCTCGACGCTGACAACGCGGTCATCCGCCCGGCCATACTGTGGTGCGACCAGCGCACGCAGGCGCAGTGCGACTGGATCACCGAGAAGGCCGGCGGCCTTGAAGGCCTGCTGACCTACACCAACAATCAGATGCTGACCGGTTACACCGGCGGCAAGATCCTGTGGCTCAGGGACGAAGAGCCGGACAACTTCGCGAAGATGAAGCTGTTCGTGTGTCCCAAGGACTATATCCGCTACCGCATGACCGGAACGCTGGGCATCGACATGTCCGACGCCTCCGGCACCGGGTTCTTCGACGTGCGCAACCGCCGCTGGTCCGAGGGCCTGATCGCGCTGGCGGGCCTCGACATGGGCATCTTCCCCGAGGCCCACGAGTCCACCGACCTGGCGGGCACCGTGACCGCTGAGGCCGCCGCCGAGACCGGCCTGCCCGAAGGGCTGAACTGCTTCTACGGCGGTGGCGACGCCATCATCCAGACCACGGGCGGCGGCATGGTCCGGCCCGGTACGCTCGGCGTGGTCATCGGCACCGCCGGCAACGTGGCGATGGCGCTCGACAAGTACGAAGACAATCCAAACGGCGCGCTTCAGCTGTTCTGCGGCAACGAGCCCGGCAGCTGGATGGCGCTGGGCGTCACGCTGACCGCCGGCGGCGCATACCGCTGGTATCGCGACGAGCTGTGCAAGGCCGAGGACATCCAGGCCAAGGCCGAGGGCCGCAACGTCTACGACGTGATGGGCGATCTCGCGTCCGAGTCCGCGCCCGGCGCCCACGGCGTCGTGTTCACCCCCTATCTCACCGGCGAGCGCTGCCCCTATCCGGATCCCAACTGCCGCGCTTCCTTCTATGGCCTCACGCTGGGCACGAAGAAGGGCGACATCACCCGAGCGGTCATGGAGGGCGTCACCTATTCGCTCCGGCAGCTGGTGGACATCATGGGCGGCTTCGCGCAGAACGAGAAGGTCTACACCTCCGGCGGCGGCAGTGCCAGCGCGCTGTGGCGCCAGATGCAGGCCGACATCTTCGATCTGCCGGTCTACACCATGTCCGCCGCCAGTGAGGGCGGCGCCTATGGCGCGATCATGGTCGCGGGCGTCGGCGCCGGCATCTGGAAGGATCTCAAGGACGCCGCCTCCATCATCAAGGCCGAGACCGAGACCCTGCCCGATCCCGCCAACCAGTCCGCCTACAACGACACCTACGAGATCTATTGCCGGCTCTACCATGCGCTCAAGCCTGTCTACGACCTGAGCGCGTCGAAGGGCTACTGATCGCGAATGGTCTGCCCAATTGACAGGTCGAGGCAGCGGGCGCTCTTTCGATGCGCCCGCTGCCTCGTTGTCTATGGATATTATGCTTTTATTCGGCTGCCGTGCCCGACCGGATGCGGCCCAGCAGCTGCTGAAGGCGGCCCGGAGTCGACGCCATGCGTTCCGCCTCCCGAAGCGCCCGGGCATACTTCACGGAATCCGGCTTCTGATGGACGGCCACGGAGAGGTATCGGATGGCCTTGTCCAGCTCGCTGGACTGCAGAAGCAACCAGCCGAAGAGATAGTTCCACTCCGCGCAGCGGGTGTTCAGACCCATCAGCTTTTGCCGGGCAGAGGTGTACATGCCATCGTCGATCAGCTGCCTGACCTGCGCCAGGCTTTCATCTTCACTGTCCGCCGCGGCGCGCGCGTCCTTCAGACTGTCCAGGCACAGCCGGTAGGCGGCGTTGATCTCCGCCATCTTTTCGTTCGCCCAGTCGCGCTCCGGTCCGGCCATGAAGCGGTCCGGATGCCATCGGCGCGCCAGTTGGCGGTACGCCGCGCGGATCTCCTCCCGCGTCGCCATCGGCGAGACGTTCAATATCGCATATGGATTCAAGGTATTCACCCCGTAAGATACGATCGCAAACCATTTGGAATACGTGCATTATAGCACTGCGCGCAAATCATTGTCAACAATCGCACGTTAACACCCGCGCCCTCACAGCGCCGGATCGGCAAAAATCAACCACATTTTGACGAAATTATTACTTTTCTCGTAACATATTCATAAATCTGAAATTTTTACCGTTCAGGTGTTTACATTTCGATGAAAAGACGTTATAATATGACTGTGAAATGACATCGACACGTGAACGTGTCAAAAATGACAGGAAGTGAGCACATGAAGGCAGCAACATCCGCAGGCGCCCACAGCGCAAAGGCGGCCCCCCAGAGGCGCCGTGCCGACCGCGCCGCCGGAAAGCCGCATGTGAGAGCGAACAACATCCGCAGATCGCCGGTGAAGGCCAAGGCGAAGGCAAGGCCCCGGCGCGTCGATCCGGTCACCCGGCTCCTGAAGGCGATCAAGCTGCGCTCGCAGCGGATCGTCCGGGAGATCCGCCGCCCGAAGAACCCCGCGAACATCCGCACCGCACTGTGGCTGTGGTGCTTCCCGGTCGGGCTCGGTCTGATGTGGCGCGGCAGCTGCACCTGGCGAAAGGGCGTCAAGATCGGCATCACCGCGGCGATCGCCGCGATCCTGGCTGCCATATTCATCATCCCGACCCCCACCGTGGCCGGAGATGGCAGCGGCGTTCAGCTGGTCGCCGACAAGCCGGCCGTGGAGGTCTACGGCCCCGCGCTGCCCGCTTTGATCGTGCCCGGTTACACCCGCGAGAAGACCGGTTCCATCATCGTGGACAAGGTCGCCAGTGACGTGCACTACGTCTATGCCGCCGACGGAGCGCGCTGTTATCACGAATACGAATGCAAATTCGCCTTCGCGAGTTCCCAGCGCCTGACCGTGTACGAGGCTTATCACCTGGGCTTTGAACCCTGCGGCCGCTGCAAGCCGCCGCAGTACATCCCCGGCGTGACCGACCCGGTCACCGCGCAGCCCATCGACCAGAGCGGCGCCGCAACGACCGCCGCGACGGACGGCACAGACGCCGCCGCGTAGCCCGACAGCGGGGCAGCCGCTACATGGATCCATCGCAATGCTGAAGCCGGAGAGGTCATGGCCTCCCCGGCTTTTTCATGTCGATCCCGCTTCCGGCGCTCAGGCCGAAAACGGGATCGATGCCCCTTTGGCGGAGCCGCGCGGCGGCGTCCACCGGCGTCTCCTCCGTCAATTCCTCAGACTGTGCAGCGGCGCGGGGATCCGCCCGCCGCGGCGAATGAACGCGGAGGCGTCGAACGGCCGCACGGGGATGACCGGCGCGTGTCCCAGCAGGCCGCCGAATTCAACGCTGTCCCCGACCGATCTGCCCGGCGCCGGGATCACGCGCACGGCGGTGGTCTTGTTGTTGACCATGCCGATCGCCGCCTCGTCGGCGATGATGGCGGCGATGGTCTCGGCGGGCGTGTCGCCCGGGATAGCGATCATGTCCAGCCCCACCGAGCACACGCAGGTCATGGCCTCCAGCTTCTCCAGCGAAAGCGCGCCGCGCTCGGCCGCCTGGATCATGCCGATATCCTCCGACACGGGGATGAACGCGCCGGACAGCCCGCCCACATGGGAGGATGCCATGACGCCGCCCTTCTTCACCGCGTCGTTCAGAAGCGCGAGCGCCGCGGTCGTGCCGTGCGTCCCGCAGACCTCAAGCCCCATCTCCTCCAGGATCGCCGCCACCGAGTCGCCCACCGCGGGCGTCGGCGCCAGCGACAGATCCACGATGCCGAACGGCACGCCGAGCCGCCGGCTGGCCTCGCGCGCCACCAGCTGTCCCACGCGGGTGATGTGGAACGCCGTGCGCTTGATGGTCTCCGCCACGTCGTCAAAGCTCCGGCCCTTCACTTTCTCCAGTGCCACCTTGACCACGCCCGGGCCGGATACGCCCACGCTGACCGCGCAGTCGCCCTCGCCGGGGCCATGGAAGGCGCCGGCCATGAAGGGGTTGTCCTCCACGGCGTTGCAGAACACCACGAGCTTGGCGCAGCCCAGGCCGCCGTTGTCGGCCGTGGCGGCGGCCGTGCGCTTGATCACATCGCCCATGAGGCCCACGGCATCCATGTTGATGCCCGCACGGGTGGATCCCACATTCACCGAGGAACACAAAAAGTCGGTGGTCGACAGCGCCTCGGGGATGGATCCGATCAGCCGAAGATCCGCTTCGGTCATGTCCTTGTGGACCAGCGCCGAATAGCCGCCGATGAAGTTGACGCCCGTCTCCTTCGCGGCCCTGTCCAGCGCGCGCGCCACCTTTTCCGGATGGCGGATCGATCCGGTCACCAGCGCCGCCGGCGTCACCGAGATGCGCTTGTTCACGATGGGCACGCCGATCTCCCGCTCGATCTCTTCGCCGACCCGCACCAGATGCGCGGCGCGGCGGGTGATCAGATCATAGATGTTGTCGCACAGCCGCTGCTCGTCGTCCGTCACACAGGAGAACAGCGATATGCCCATGGTGATCGTGCGCACGTCCAGGTTCTGATGGTCGATCATCTGGAGGGTCTCCAGGATCTCAGAGGTGTTGATCATAAGTATGGCGCCTCCTCATCAGATCTGGTGCATCGCTTCGAAGATCTCGCTGCGCTGGATGCGGATCTGCACTTCCAGTTCGCGGCTCAGCGCGTCCAGCAGCGTCTTGAGCGCATCGAACGAACAGCGCTCCGACGATATGTCCGCGATCAGGATCATGCTGAACAGCCCGGACACGATGGTCTGGGAGATGTCCAGTATGTTGGCGTCGTTTTCATAGAGTATGCCGCTCACCTTGGCGATGATGCCCTTTCGGTCCGTGCCGAGCACGCTGATGACGGCCTTTTTCGTCTCATTCATGGGATGCCACCCGCCTTTTGTTGATCTCCCGAATATGGTAAACCATGCGCCCGGGTTTTTCAAGCACGAATATATGAATATTTGGGCCGGTTTACCTCGGCATGCTTGCGCGTGCCGCCGCGCCTGTCGTATAATGACCTCGATCCATCTGGAAAGGAGCCCGGACCATGCTTTCAGAATTCCTGATGATCGGTGAGATCACCAAGCCGCAGGGCGTGCGGGGCGAGGTGAAGGTGCGGCCGTGCACCTGCGATCCGGACCGCTTTGAGGCGCTCGAGACCGTCTACGTCCGGCAGGACGGCGGCTACGCGCCGCTGCGCATCCGCGTCAACCGGCGTGCGCCGGACGCGGTGTTCATGAACGTCGAAGGGGTCACCGACCGGGACCAGGCCGAAAAGCTGCGCGGCACGTTCCTCTATATAGACCGCGCCCATGCCGTCGAACTGGACGGCGACAGCAACTTCCTGGCGGACCTCTACGGCCTGCGGGGCGCCGTGAACGACGGGCGCGACCTCGGGAAGCTCGTGGACGTGATGCAGCCCGGCGGCAACGACGTGTACGTATTCAAAGGCCCGCTGGGCGAGGTGCTGGTGCCCGCACTGAAGAGCGTCGTGCTGGCTGTGGACCTGCAGGCCGGCGAGATGCGCCTGGACGGGAAGCGTCTGGACGAGGTGGCGGTGTTCGATGAGGATTAAAGTATTCACGCTGTTCCCGGACATGCTTCGGGCCGTGCTCTCCGAGTCCATACTGGGCCGCGCCATCAAAAAGGGCCTCATGGAGGTCGAGCTGATCGACATCCGCGACTACACGCTGGACAGGCACCGCTCCACGGACGACTACCCGTTCGGCGGCGGCGCGGGCATGGTGATGATGGCCCAGCCCATCGTGGACGCCATACGCGCCAACACACACGCCGAGCGGCACGGTCGGCGGATCTACCTCTCTCCGCGCGGGCGGACGCTGACCCAAAGGGTCGTTGAGGAGCTGTCCCGCGAGGAGGAGCTCGTCCTGCTGTGCGGTCACTACGAGGGCGTGGATCAACGGGCGCTCGATCAGGTGATCGACGAGGAGCTGTCCATCGGCGACTATGTGCTGACCGGCGGCGAACTGGGCGCGCTGGTGGTGATCGACGCCGTGGCGCGGCTGGTGCCCGGGGTGCTGGGGTCGGACGACTCTCCGGAGGACGAGAGCTTCACAACGGGACTTCTGGAGTACCCGCAGTACACCCGCCCCGCCGACTTCCGGGACATGAAGGTCCCCGAGGTGCTTCTGGGCGGCAACCATGCGGACATCACCGCCTGGCGGCGGGAGCGGTCGCTGGAGATCACACTCGTGCGGCGGCCGGAGCTGCTCGATACCGCGCCGCTGGACGACGCCGACCGCGCGGCGCTCGAGCGGCTCCGGCGGGCACGGGCGGTCGACGCCCTACTCGCAGGCGCGGGCGTTCCCTTTGAACGCCTGGCGCTTCGCCTGGCCGATCAGTTCCCCAGGCGCTGGCTGAACGCCTTCGTGCCGGAAGAAAAGCGCAAGGCGGCGAAGAAACCCTGCCTGTCCGGGCGGCGGCACGTCGGTTTCCTGTGGCGGGCGTTCACCGAGGGCTTTATCGGGCACTACTTAGATGGCGAAGCGGCTCGCGCGTCGTGGTCCGATCGCGCGCCGGAGCGTTGCCTCCTGTACCTGCCGGACGACGGGCTGCTGTATCGGGTCGAAGGCGGTCTGCCGCCGGAGGTGCTCGACCGACTGGATCAGGCCGTCCTCGCCGACGCGGCGTTCGTCCGGACCTTCGTTCAGACGGGAAGACCCGGGAACGGGCCGTACTTTGCCATGTCTGACGGATAGGAATAGCATTTCATGCTGCCTCTTCCCGCATGTTTTCGTTTGCCCATAAAAAAGAGCCTTCGCCACCGTGCATCCTCGGACTAGGCGAAGGTCTTTATTATTGATGTTCATGCATGGATGTTAGGATGATGGGTCTTTCCATTGATCAACCGTCATCTTCCTCGTCCGCTGCGGCAGGAGCATCGAGGTGTGCCACCTCGCGGCGTAGCGCCCAGAGCAACTGTATGTGCCGCGTCTCCTTGCAACACGCCAACGTAAGCGGACATTGGGTCGTTGTGGTGCATTCCGGCAGCATGGCACATCCTCGGCATTTCTCCTGGACAGATGGAAGCGCAGCCATGGAATCAAAAGCTGCTTGATCCTCGATGCCGTTCCTGATATTCCCCAAAATCGTGCCAGGTACGCATTTGTCGCAGGCGTACAGCCCACCATCCGGCGCAATGATCGCATGACGTTCGGGATCGTGCGCCGGACAACGCATCAACTTCAGACGCCGTGGCTCTGTACGAAAATATGCAGAAAAACCCCTGGACTCCAACGCCATCTGGTATGCACCAATCTGATTCCACAAGTCCGGGATAGACTCTTTCAACCATTCTGAGTGAAGAGGCTGCAGGTAGAAACGAATGACCGAGGGATCCTCCAGAATGCGCTCCAGATCATCAGCGAAGCGATCGATGCCAGACAGATTCTCCCAATCGACGTTGATACGCAAATTCACATCGATGCCTTGTCCCGCCATGATGCCGGCCGCTTCGATCACTTGGCGATAGGTATCGCGATAGTTATAGTATTTTTTACGGCGAAAGTAAGCCTCCTCATCGCCATCCATCGAGATCGCAACTTTCTTGATGTGCCACGGTCCATTCATTCGCTCCAGCACATTCTCATCGATCAGGCTGCCATTGGTAGTCATATTGGATGCGAAAGGAATGCTCCGTTCTGTGAGGCCCCGACAGATCCGGTCGATCACATGTGTGCCCAGCAGCGGCTCGCCGCCGAACCAGTTCAGCCAAAGCGTTTCTTCTTTCCTGCGGGTGTCGCATATGAAATCCAGGGTGCGTGCGGCAGTTTCCGGGCTCATGGTCTGCTGGACCATGCCTTCTTCAAAGCAGTACACGCAGCGGGCGTTACAGGCTGTGGTTGGAAGAATAGTGAAGGTGACACGGCCTTCACGGTGTTTCAAGCGACGCAACAGTCGGATGACCTCAACGTAATAGGCATCCTCGTCTTTTTCTGCTGGCACGAAAAAGCCATCTTTCACAAGCTGATTGAGCAAGACGCTTTGTGCCAGGTCTGCCCCGGAAACGGTGCCCTCGGGCATTTTTAATCCCTCAAGATCATAGCATTGCCGCGTCAACACGTGAAACAGACAGTTCCGGCCGTCGGCCTCAAAAGGAAAAGCGTACTGTGAGCGACGATAGACCCGCTCCGGTATTAACCTCTGCGGCGGCAGGACCAATCGCAGCATGTGGTAAGGTTTCCATAGCTCGATCATGCTCTTCTCCCGTCTAAACAAAAGGGCGGACCGGCCACGCCGACCCGCCTCTTTAGCATACCTGTGCAATAGGTGAACGAACATCAGACTATGACAGAACGCCTGTCCTGCGCTTCTGGCACGATGATACAAATCAGCAAATCACTGAGGGTTGTTCCCCTTCTTCCTTGGCTGACGCCATAATGATATCTTCGTTCAACTCTATAACTTCCATGACAGGCTCTTCGTACTGCTTCATTTCCATCTTCTCCTTATCGTAGATCCCAAGCCCCAGTCGCTCCAAGGCATCGATTATCAATTCTCACTTGCATTATATCAGCAATCGGCGATCCTTTCAAGTGTTTTTCTGATCTTTTTCACGATCCCGCACCGTCTGGCGCGCATTTCCGCGCTGCCGCGGGGATTTTTAACAGAAAAGCATCTTTTCAATTCGGGCAATGGGTGTTATAATTGAAAAGTTGAAAACGGACGGTCCTCTGTCACGCACGTGGGAATGAACGTCCTGGAGAGGAAAGGAGGAAATCCCCATGAATGAGATCATCCGTTCCATTGAGAGCGCCCAGCTCAAGAAAGACGTCCCGGAGTTCGCGATCGGTGATACCGTGCGCGTTCAGGTAAAGGTCGTCGAAGGCTCCCGCGAACGTCTGCAGGCCTTTGAAGGCGTGGTCATCGCCCGCCGCAACGGCTCTGTCCGCGAAACGTTCACCGTTCGCCGCACTTCCTACGGCGTCGGCGTCGAGCGCACGTTCCCGCTGCACAGCCCC
>JAFRMB010000071.1 GCA_017430945.1 Clostridia bacterium
GAAACAGCGCCTCGATCTTCTCGGGCGGATACCGCTTCAGCGCGTGCCGGACCGCCTCCCGACTGCCGTGGTAGTCGGAGGCCTTTGCGCCCCGGTGGGTCAGGTTGCAGCGCCCGTTGCCGGTGCTCAGGAGCTTGCGCCCCACCCTGTCCTGCTGCTCCAGCAGCGCCACGCGCCGTCCCGCGCCGGAGAGCTCGGCGGCGGCCATCAGGCCCGCCGCGCCGCCGCCGATGATGATCGCGTCGTACGCCATGCCATCCTCCTCAAACCCACCTTAAAAATGCCCCCTTGGGCCGCGCCCAAAAACGTTCCCTCTGTTTATTGCCGCCGCGCCCGGCTTGTGATATAATCGGCACAGGCCGTACGCGGCCGGAAGGGAGCTTGCCCATGCGCATCTATACCGGGCGGAGCCATCTGCTGGGATCCGCCATGATCGAAGTGCTGCGCGCATCGATGTCGAACGGCGTCGACGCGCATATCGTCGTGGTGCCCCGCCAGCTGACGCTGCAGACCGAACGCACGCTGCTGAAGGCGCTGGATCTGCCCGGCTCGTTCAGCCTGCAGGTGCTGAGCCCGGAGCGCCTCTGCGGGCGCATCTTCGAGGCCGCGGGGCAGCCCGACGGCGCGCGCATCGACGACCGCGGCCGCGTGATGCTCGCGCGCACGGCGCTCAAGGCATGTGCCGACCGGCTGTCGCTCTATCACGGCGCGGAGCGCCGGCGCGGCTTCGCGGAGCGCTGCGCGCGGCAGCTGGAGCTGATCCGCCAGGCGGGGCTGTCGCCGGAGCGACTGATCGAATGCGCCCGGGCCCAGGACGGACTGCTGGCGATGAAGCTGCGGGACCTCTCGGAGATCCTCAGGGCCTACGAGCAGCTGCTGGAGGGCAGGTTCCAGGACGGGGAATCCGAATTCCGACACGCCATGGCGCTCGCCGCCGGCGCCGACTTCCTGCGCTCGGCCGACGTGACCTTCTACGGCTTCGACCTCACGCCGCCCACGCTGCACGGCCTGATGGCGGCGGTCGGCGCCGTCTGCGCGGACACGCGGGTGTTCCTGCCGCTGGAGAACGACCCGGACGCCCGCGATCGCGAGTGCTTCATACCGATCGAACACGCCCTCGGCCGGCTGCTCGAGGCCTGCCGCGCGGCGGGCGTCGATGCCGAGCGCGTGCCCGTGTCCGGCGAAGACGGCGTGTCGCAACACCCGGAGCTTCGCCGCCTCTCGGGCGAGCTGTTCGCCTTCCCGCCCCTGCCGGCGGCCTCCGATGCGGCGCCGCGGCACATCCAGCTGGCCTCGACGCGAAGCCCCGTCGAGGAGTGCCTGTTCGCGGCGGCGCTCTGCCGGCGATTGGCCATGGACCGCGGCTGGCACTGGAGCGACATGCTGATCCTGTGCAGCGACGTGGAGAGCTACCACCAGCCGCTGAAGGAGGCCTTCCGCGCCTACGACGTGCCCATATTCCTGTCCTCCAGCCGCCCCGCCGCCCGCCACGCGCTGGCCGAATGCCTGATCAGCGCACTGCGCCTGGTCGACGCGCGCCCACAGGCCGAGGACGCGCTTTCGCTGATGCGTTCGGGCTTCATGCCCGTCACGCCGGACGAGGCGGACCGCCTGGCCAACCACATGACGCGCTGCGGGCTCAGGCCGCGCGCGCTGCTGCGCCCCCTGCGCCGGGGCTCCGAGGCGGAGCTTGCGGCGCTCGAGCCCGTGCGCGCGCGCTTTGCCGCGCCGCTGAACGAACTGAGCCGCGGGCTGAAGCGCGCGAAGGACCTGCGCGGACAGCTGGCGGCCGTGTTCGGCTTCATGACGGACATCGACGCCGCCGGGCGGCTGCAGACACGGCTGGGCCGGCTGATCGAAGCGGGGCTCCGTGAACAGGCCGGCGAAGAAGGCCAGGTGTGGAACCGCATCCTGGGCGCGCTGGATCAGATGGCGGCGCTGTTGGGCGATACGCCGCTGCCCGTTCAGGAGCTCTGCCAGACGCTGCAGGAATCGCTGGAGGCGGCGGTCATCAAGACGCTGCCGCAGTCGGACGACGCCGTGTACGCGCAGCCCGCCGACCGCATGGTGTCCCGCCCGGTGCGCGCGCTCATGCTGCTGGGCGAGACGGACCGCGCCGGCGCGGACCCCGACGGACTGCTGAACGCGCAACAGGTACAGGCCGTGTCCCGACAGGCGCAGGTCTATCTGGGCTCCGACGACGCGGAGCTCTCGCGCATGCGCCGCTTCTATCTGAAGGGCGCGCTGGGCATGGTGCAGGATTACCTGTGCGTCACCTGGCCGCTGAGCGGCATGGACAACGGCGCGCAGCACCCCGGACAGCTGGTCGAACTGATCCGGGCCATCTTCCCGGGCATCCGCGTGCGCGGCGGCGTCACCGGCGACGAAAGCCTGGCGCAGATGCTGCGCGGCGCGCCCCGGGCGGCGCTGCGCCACGCGGCGCGGGCGCTGTCCTCCGAAGCGGAGGGCACGCCCATGTCCCGCACGGACGAGGCCGCGCTGGCCGGCCTGTGCGACCTGGCGGACGACGATCCGGCGCTCGAACGCGGGCTTGTGCAGCTGCACGCGGCGCTGGACCGCGCGGATGTGGCGGACCGGCTGTCGCCCGAAGCCGCCCGGTCGCTGTACGGCGCGCTTTCGCGGCAGAGCATATCGCGCCTCGAACACTTCGCCGCGTGCCCGTTCTCCTATTTTGCGGACTACGGCCTGAAGCCCGACCGGGTGACGCCCTTCGAGTTGAACGTGAAGGACGAGGGCACGTTCTTCCACGAGGCGGTGCGCGCGTTCCTGCACGGCTCGATGTCCGACCTCGGCAGCATCTCCCTGCCGGAGGCGGAGGCGCGCATGGACGCGATCGCCGAGCGGCTGCTGGACGAACTCTCGTCCCGGGGACCCCTCGGCGACAGCGCCGTGGCGATGGCGGAGCGCCGAAGGCTGAGGGACACCGCCCGCACCTGCGCCGACGTGCTGGTCGAACAGATGCAGGGCAGCCGCTTCGCTCCCTCGGCGCTGGAGACGAGCTTCGGCCGCGAGGACGGCCCCGCCCGGCTCCTCGTCGACGCGTCCTCCGGCCAGTGCGTGCTAGAGGGCCGCATCGACCGCATCGACGAGTGGGCCGAGGGCGGCTATCTGCGCGTCATCGACTACAAGCGCGGCGGCAAGCCGCTGAACCTGGACGCCGTCTACCACGGGCTGAGCCTTCAGCTGCCGGTGTACCTGGCCGCCGCCATGAAGAAGCGCGGCGAGCTCAGCGCGGGCGTCTACTACTTCACGCTGGACGAGGGCATCGTCACCCTGCAGTCCACCGACCCGAACGACGTGGAGAAGGCGCGCCGCGAACGGTTCCGGCTCGCGGGCCTGACGTCGGACGACAGGGACGCCCTGGCGGCGCAGTCGCCCAACTACGAGGACGTGCTGAACGTGCAGATCTCCAAATCCGGCGAATTCAGCAAGAACGCCCTGGTGACCGACCAGGCGGGCTTTGAGGCGATGACCCGGCACGCGCTGGACAAGGCCGCCGACATACTGGACGACATCCGCGGCGGCGAGACCGGCATCGCGCCCTCCGATTTCCGCAACATGAGCGCCTGTACCTGGTGCGACCTGCGCGCCGCCTGCCTGTTCGACCCGCGCCTGGACGCCGGCCGCGTGCGCCGCTTCCCCACCATCCGCGGCACCGAGGTGCTCAGGCACCTGAAGCTGAAGGAATGACCTGCCGGCGGGGCCGATATCGCGCACGGGGGCCTCAGCGCCCCCGCTGATAGTTTATCCAAAATCGGCGGTGCTGTCAATGCCGCGCCGGCCGTCAGACCCCCGCCATTCGGGCTCGGTCGCCCGATCCCGTTGCCGTCCCGGACCGCTTCCGTCATCCCGAGCGAATGGAAGGATCTTTCGCCCCATGAAGGATCCCTTGCCGCGCCCGGGATGACGGTCGTTTTGTCTGCGCGGCCCGCCCCACTGCCATATTAAGAATCGGCGAATCCCCTTGACAATTCATGGATGCTTGTATACAATGATACGCGTATCTCATTTTTCACCACAGTAAAGCGGATCCGAGGAGCTGAGCACATGCTGGAAATGTCGAGCAAGACCAATCTGCTGGAACAGAAGCAGTACAAATATTCGCTTCAGGACGTACCGGAGGCGAACCTCTACCGGGACATCTATCCCTACGACGAGATCCCCCGCGTGGCCTTCAACCACCGCCGCGTGCCCATGGGCATGCCGGAGGAGATCTGGATCACGGACACCTCCTTCCGGGACGGCCAGCAGTCGGTCGAGCCGTATTCGGTCAAGCAGATCGTGGACCTGTACAAGCTGATGGCGCGGCTGGGCGGCCCCTACGGCGTGATCCGCCAGACGGAGTTCTTCGTGTACTCCGAAAAGGACCGACAGGCGCTGCAGGCGTGCATGGACTTGGGCTACCGCGTCCCGGAGATCACCCCCTGGATCCGCGCCAGCCGCGAGGACTTCAAGCTGGTCAAGGACCTGGGCATCCGCGAGACGGGCATACTGGTGTCCTGCAGCGACTACCACATCTTCAAGAAGATGAAGATGAGCCGCCAGCAGTGC
The DNA here is from genome assembly GCA_017430945.1 of Clostridia bacterium. The sequence goes on from JAFRMB010000071.1 coordinate 4,573, forward strand.
ATGGACTACTACCTGAAGACCGTGGCGGACGCCTTCGATTCGGGGGTCATGCCCCGCTGCCACCTGGAGGACATCACCCGCGCGGACTTTTACGGCTTCGTGGTGCCCTTCGTGAACGCGCTGATGGACATGAGCCAGGATGCGGGCATCCCGGTGAAGATCCGCGCCTGCGACACGATGGGCTACGGTGTGCCCTACACCGAGGTGGCGCTGCCGCGCAGCGTGCCGGGCATCATCTACGGCCTGCAGCACTACTCCGACGTGCCCAGCGAGATGCTGGAGTGGCACGGCCACAACGACTTCTACAAGGCCGTGGCCAACGCCTCCACCGCGTGGCTCTACGGCGCGTGCGCGGTCAACTGCTCGCTGCTGGGCATCGGCGAGCGCACGGGCAACATACCGCTCGAGGCCATGGTGATGGAATACGCCAGCCTGCGCGGCTCGCTGGACGGCATGGACACCACCGCCATCACCGACATCGCCCGCTACTTCCGTGACGAGATCGGCTATCCCATCCCGGTGATGACCCCCTTCGTGGGCCGCCAGTTCAACACCACCCGCGCCGGCATCCACGCCGACGGCCTGCTGAAGGACGCGGAGGTCTACACCATCTTCAACACCAAGAAGCTGCTGGGGCGCAGCCCGCAGGTGATGATCGGCAAGGCCAGCGGCCTGGCGGGCATCGCCTACTGGATCAACGACAACTACGGCCTGGAGGGCGACGCGCAGGTGGACAAGAAGTCCGACCTGGTGGTCAGGCTCAAGGCGTGGATCGACGAGGAATACGCCGGCGGACGCCAGACCAGCCTGTCCAACGACGAGCTGGAGGCGAAGATCGACGAGCTGAGCGGCGGCAAATACAGGAGGTAAGGGCGACATGATGGATTACAGGACCGTATCCCTCTCCGACCAGGTGTACGAACACCTCGAGACGGACATACTCAGCGGCAAGTATCCCCGCGGCGCGATCATCACAGAGCTGCAGCTCTGCTCGGAGCTGGGCGTCAGCCGCACGCCCGTGCGCGAGGCGCTGCGCCGCCTGTTCCAGGAGCATCTCATCGAGGACAGCCCCAAGGGCACCGTGGTGCTGGGCATCACGCCCAAGGACTTTCGCGACATGTCTGAGATCCGGCTGCGCATCGAGGAGCTGGCCGTGCGCGGGTTCGTGAAGAACGTCACGCCTGACAACCTGAAGGCGCTGAACGAGGCCGTGGATTTCCAGGAGTTCTACCTGTCCCGCGGCGACGTGGACCACCTGCGGGCGCTGGACGGCCGCTTCCACGAGATCATCTACGCCGGCTGCGGCAGCCGCGTGCTGCAGGACACGCTGTCCCGGCTGCACCGGAAGATCCAGCAGTACCGGCGCACATCCATACAGACGCCGGCGCGCGCCGCCAACTCCGTGGAGGAGCACAAGTCGATCCTGGAGGCCATCGCCGACCGGGACGCCGACTTGGCGGTGACGCGCATGAACGTCCACATCGGCAACGCCATCCACCGGGCGCTGGACGGGAACAACGCGTAGCGCCGCACGACACCAAACACCGCGAGGAGGCAAATATATGTACGATCTGGATCACGCCGTCGAGCATTTCAAGGCCCTGCTCACCGAGCAGCTCCAGCGCAGCGAGCGCATGCAGAGATCCGCGCCCGCAAAAGACTTCACCCGCCTGCCGGTGACCACCATCGGCGTCATCGACGGCGACGGCATCGGCCCGATCATCACCGGGCAGAGCATGCGCGTGCTGGACGCGCTGCTGGCGGACGAGCTCGCCGCAGGCAGCATCGCGCTGCGGTCCATCGAGGGACTGACGATCGAAAACCGCCTGGCACAGGGCAAGGCCATACCGGATGACATCCTCCGCGAGATCAAGGCCTGCGACGTGCTGCTGAAGGGCCCCACCGAGACCCCCAAGGGCGGCACCATGGAGTCCGCCAACGTGGCCATGCGCCGCGAGCTGGACCTGTACGCCAACGTCCGGCCCGTGGCCGTGCCCGACGAGGGCATCGACTGGACCTTCTTCCGCGAGAACACCGAGGGCGAGTACGCGCTGGGCAGCCGCGGCGTGGAATTCCCCGGTTCGCTGTGCATGGACTTCAAGGTGACCACCGTCGCCGGCACGAAGCGCATCGCGCGCGCCGCCTTCGAATTCGCGAAGAACAACGGCAAGACCCGCGTGGCCATCGTCACCAAGGCCAACATCATGAAGAAGACCGACGGCCTGTTCTCCGCGCTGTGCCACGAGATCGCCGCCGATTACCCGGGCATCGAGGCCGAGGACTGGTACATCGACATCATGACCGCCCGCCTGGTGGACCCCGCCACCCGCGCGCGCTTCCAGGTGTTCGTACTGCCGAACCTGTACGGCGACATCATTACCGACGAGGCCGCGCAGATCCAGGGCGGCGTGGGCACCGCCGGCAGCGCCAACATCGGCGATCAGTACGCCATGTTCGAGGCCATCCACGGCTCCGCGCCGCGCATGATCGAGACCGGCCGCGGCCAGTTCGCCAACCCCTCCAGCATCCTTCGCGCCGCCGCCATGATGCTGCGCCACATCGCGCGCCCCGCGCTGGCCGCGAAGCTCGACGCGGCGCTGGACGCCGTGGGCGACAAGCCCCGCGAGATGACCGCCGAAGCCTTCGCAGACCGCGTGATACAGGCGATCGCCGCGAAGTGACCGGCGCGCCCCAAACGATGGGCTCCCTTCATGAAAAGACAGCCTGATCTGCCTCATGAAGGGAGCCTTTTTCGTGGAGCGAACGGCCGCAGCCGGCCGAAAAGCAGACGGCCCGATCCTCCGGGCGGCACGTCCTTAAGTCCTGCGCGTAAGCGTCAGCAGCCTGAAGCCTTTCGCAGCGCGGCGTCGACGAAGCCCAGGAACAGCGGATGCGGCTTGTTGGGGCGGCTCTTGAACTCCGGGTGGAACTGCACGCCGATGAAGAAACGCTCGCCGGGGATCTCGACGGTCTCCACCAGCCGCCCGTCCGGGGAGAGGCCGGACAGGCAAAGGCCCGCGCGCTGCAGCGCGTCGCGGTAGGCGTTGTTGAACTCATAGCGGTGGCGATGGCGCTCGCCGATCTCCGATGCGCCGTAGCAGGCGGCGATGGCGGTATCGGGCTCGAGCACACAGGGGTACCGCCCCAGCCGCAGCGTGCCGCCCTTGTCGATCCCGTCGCTCTGGTCGGGCATGTAGTGGATGACCTGATGGGAGCTCGCCTCGTCAAACTCATGCGAGTTGGCGTTTGCCAGGCCCGCGACATCCCTCGCGTATTCGATCACGGCGATCTGCATGCCCAGGCAGATGCCGAAGTAGGGCACGTGGTGCTCGCGGGCGTATCGCGCCGCCAGGATCATGCCCTCGATGCCGCGGCTGCCGAAGCCGCCCGGCACGATGATGCCGTCGATCGCCTCGCCCGGCGTCCCGGACAGGATCTCCGCGCAGTTGTCCGCAGTCAGCGTCTCCGAGTCGATCCATTCGATCACGACTTTCGCGTCCAGCGCGTAGCCCGCGTGGTTCAGCGCCTCGGCGACGGACAGATAGGCGTCGTGCAGCTGCACGTACTTGCCGACCAGGCCGATGCGCACGCGCCTCGACCGGTGGCGGATGCGCTCGACCAGCGCCCGCCACTCCGCGAGATCCGGCGCCGGCGCGTCGATGCCCAGCTCCCGGCAGACGATGCCGGACAGGCCCGCTTCCTCCAGCATCAGCGGCGCCTCGTACAGGTTGGGCAGCGTGCGGTTCTCGATCACGCAGTCGGGCTTCACGTTGCAGAAGTGGGCGATCTTGGAGAAGACGGAGGGGTCGGTGATGGGCTCGTCCGCGCGCAGGACGATGATGTTCGGCGTGATGCCCATGCCCTGGAGCTCCTTCACCGAGTGCTGCGTGGGCTTGGACTTGTGCTCGCCGGAGGCCTTCAGATACGGCACCAGCGTCACGTGGACGTACAGCGCGTTCCCGCGGCCGACCTCCAGCCCCACCTGGCGGATGGCCTCGATGAAGGGCTGGCCCTCGATGTCGCCGATGGTGCCGCCCACCTCGGTGATGACCACGTCGGCGTCGGTCTTTTCCGCGACGCTGTAGATGAAGTCCTTGATCTCGTTGGTGATGTGGGGGATGATCTGCACCGTACTGCCCAGGTACTCGCCCCGGCGCTCCTTGTTCAGCACGTTCCAGTAGACCTGTCCCGTGGTGAGGTTGGAGAACTTGTTCAGGTCCTCGTCGATGAAGCGCTCATAGTGCCCCAGGTCCAGGTCCGTCTCCGCCCCGTCCTCGGTAACGAAGACCTCTCCATGCTGATAGGGGCTCATGGTGCCGGGATCCACATTGATGTAGGGGTCCAGCTTCTGCGCGGCGACCTTCAGCCCCCGGGCCTTCAGCAGCCGGCCCAGCGAGGCGGCGGTGA
>JAFRMB010000072.1 GCA_017430945.1 Clostridia bacterium
CGCGCGCGACCGGCTGGGCCGGGCCACCGCGGCGTTCGCGCTGCTGGGGCGCGAGTCGCTCACGGATCGCGACCGGCCGGACATGTCGCAGCTTTACCTGACGGGCATGCACAACGCGCCCTACGACTTCATACGCGACCGCTGGGTCTACAACCGCTGCCACCTGATCGGGCACCAGTTCGGCGGCGCCTCGGCGCTCGACAACCTGATCACCGGCACCCACGCGCTGAACCACACCTACATGCTGCCCTGGGAGAACAGGGTGGCCGACTACATCCGAAAGACCGGCAGGCACGTGATGTACCGCGTGACGCCGGAGTACGACGGAGACGAGCTGGTGTGCCGCGCCGTGCGCATCGACGCGCTGTCCTGCGACTGGCGGGGGACGCTGTGCTTCAGCGTGCGCTGCCCGAACGTGCAGCCCGGCGTGGCCATCGACTACGCCACCGGCCACACCACACTGGCGGACGACTGGGCGCAGGGCGGCACGGACGCGGCGCCGCGCACGTATGTGATCAACCGCAAAAACGGCCGGTTCCACCTGCCCGCGTGCGAGGACGCCGCCGCGATCTCGCGCCGCAACCGGCTCGAGCGCTTCTGTGCGCGCGGCGAGCTGCTGGGGGAGGGGCGTGCGCCCTGCGGCAAATGCCGGCCCTAGCAGATCCGGCAGGATGCAAAAAAACTTTCCGCATGTAACCGAGGATGTAACGGATCCTCGGTTATAATAATGGCGTAGACCGGGGGAAGCCGTGGCGGGGATGCGAAAAAAGTCTTATTATTTTCGGATCCAAACTGTGGCCGCAACGTCCTTTCATGCATTGACACCTCTGCCGCTGGGGTGTATAATATTATCAGTATACATTGGGACAGGCAGGCACACATCACTTGGAAAAAACGTTTTAGCTGTGCCGCAAATGTTCCCGTAGCCATCGGCAGGCCCTCTGACTGACCGGCGGAAAGGCGCGACGATGAGAAAACACCTCTCGACCATCATACTGGTGCTCATACTGCTGCTGGGCGTGGCGATCCTGCTGTACCCGACGCTGAGCGATTACTATAACTCCTTCCACCAGTCCCGCGCGATCGCGAGCTACATCGAACAGATCGAAAACGTGGATCCGGTGGACTACACCAGGGAATGGGAGCGCGCGCAGGCCTACAACGAAGCGCTGAAGATCAAGCAGAACCGCTTCGTCCTCTCGGAGGAGGAGTACGCCGAATACGAAAGTCTGCTGAACCTGACCGGCAGCGGCATCATGGGCTACATCGAAGTGCCGAAGATCGGCTGCACGCTGCCCATCTATCACGGCACGGACGAGGCGGTGCTGCAGATCGCCATCGGCCACATCGAAGGCACGTCCCTGCCGACCGGCGGGGTGGGCAACCACACCGTGCTCTCGGGCCACCGCGGCCTGCCCTCCGCCCGCCTGTTCACCGACCTGGACAAGATGGAGCTGCAGGACCTGTTCGTCATCCGCGTGCTGGACGAGATCATGACCTACGAGGTCGACCAGATACTGATCGTGCTCCCCGAGGAGCTGGACGCGCTGGCGTTCGATCCGGAGCAGGACTACTGTACGCTCGTCACCTGCACGCCCTACGGCATCAACTCCCACCGCCTGCTGGTGCGCGGACACCGCACCGAGAACCAGGAGATGGAGCGGATCATCAAGGTCGTGGCGGACGCGACGCAGATCGACCAGCGCCTGATGGCGCCGGTGTTCGCGGTGCCAATGCTGCTGCTGCTGTTCATCATCATGATGATATCGACGGGGAGGAAGAATCGCAGGATCAAGCGCAGGTAGCCCTGCGCGGGAACCCGGAGGTCTTATGTCTGACAGGCAAAAGCGCGTTCGCAGCGCGCGCCGGGCATGGGCGCCCACCGCAGAGGCGGTGGAGCGTGAGATCCGCCGCGGCAAGCGCCGGCGCTACCGGAAACACCGAAGGCGGGTGCTGCTGGTCGTGCTGCTGCTATCGCTGGCCGCCGGATGGGCGCTCTACACGCAGGCGCTGGTGTTCTACACCGTGCACGGCACGGGCATGAGCCCCACCGTCGAAAGCGGCGACGTGGTGGTCTGCATCCGCCAGAGCCTGCTGGACCGGCTGACGGGCCTCATACCGGAGCGGCAGCGCAGCGTCGGCCGGGGGGATCTCGTGATCGTCGACTACCGGGCCCAGGACGGCAGCGGCGCCCGCGCCACGCTCATGAAGCGCGCGGCCGGCATCGAGGGCGACGCGGTCGATATCGTCGACGGCATACTGACGGTCAACGGCGACCCGGTGTGCGTGGCGCGCGACGGCGGCGACAGGGTCTATCCCATCGACGTGCCCGCGGGCGAGATGTTCCTGATCGGTGACCACACCGCCGTGGCGGTGGACAGCCGCCGCCGCGCCTTCGGCACCGTGCCCAAGAGCGCCGTCGTCGCCCGTCCCGTGGCGGTCGTATGGCCGGCCTACGCGGTGGGCCGCATCGAATAGCTATGTCAAAGATCATCAACATCCTGCTGGCCGTCGTGGCGCTCTCCGGCATCGCGATGCTGCTGTACCCGACGGTGAGCGACCAGTACACGCAGTACCTGAACGCGCGGAGGATCTACTCCTACGTGCACACCACCGAGGCCATCGCCCCGGAGGACTACCGTCATATGCTGGCCGACGCGCGGGCCTACAACGCCCGCCTGGTCGACATCGAGATCCGCGACGCGTTCTCCGGCGAGGCGTTCGAGTCTTCCGACGAATACATGAGTCTGCTGGACCCGGCCGGGGACGGCATCATGGGCGTCGTGGAGATCCCGAAGATCGGCGTGCGCCTGCCCATCCACCACGGCACGGGGACCGATGTCCTGCGGCAGGGCGTCGGCCACATGGAGGGCACCAGCCTGCCGGTCGGCGGCGAGGGCACGCACTGCGGCATGTCGGGCCACCGGGGCCTCCCGTCCGCGCGGTTGTTCACAGACCTGGACCAGCTGGTCGTGGGCGACCTGTTCTACATCATCGTGCTGGATGAATTGCTGGTCTATCAGGTGGACAGCATCATGGTGGTGCTGCCCCACGAACTGGATTACCTGGCGGTGCAGCCGGGCGAGGACCTCTGCACGCTGGTCACCTGCACGCCTTACGGCGTGAATACACACAGACTGCTGGTGCGCGGCCGCCGCGTGGCGCTGGAGAGCGTCTCCGGGCTGCTCATGCTGGACGACAGCGTGGCGGACGTGGCAGACTGGAACAGCGTACTGATCTGCGCCGCGCCGGCGGCGCTGACGGGATTGCTGCTCATGCTGCTGATCCGGCCAAAGCGGCGTTTCATGAAGTGACTCAAGGACCCAAGGACTGAACGACGATATCGGGGGTTATGGTATGTCGAAAGCGTTGAGAAAAGTGATGGCGTGGGTGCTGTTCACCTGCCTGATGATGAGCTGCGTCGCGGCTGCGGCGGAGGCGTATTCGCTCACGGTGAATATGGCCGAACCGGAAAAGTGGGCCGAGTGCTGCACTACCTACGGCTCGGACTACGATCCCAACAAGACAGTCACATTCGGGCTGTACCGCATCGGCGAGCCGGACGGCACGACGGAGTCGGCGTGGAAGACCACGGCGGCGTTCGAGGCGCTCAATGACGTGCTCGATATGTCCGCGAGGCCGAGCGGCGATACATGGACGGCCGAACAGATCTCGGACTGGCAGGACAAAGCCGTGGAGATCATCGGTTACGATCCCAATTTGACGCAGGAACTCAATATCGCTCCTGATTACGAGCTCGATCCGGTGGAATACGGTAACAGTGTGTCCATTGATATCGACGTGCCCGGCATCTACATGGGCGTGGCCATCTCGAAGCCGGACCGCCTGGTTGTCAACCCCTTCACCGTCGCCGTGCCCTCGCTGAATGAAAAGACTCAGGAAGCGCAGCGGAACGTCACGGTGAATATGAGTAAGACGGATTACATCATCCCCGAAGCCACCGCTATCGCCGGCAGAAAGATTTGGTTGGATGAAAACGACTTCGACGGGATACAGCCGGAGGAGATTACTGTTAGGCTGACGCGCAAGGTCAACAACGGCGATTTCGAGAACACTGACTTAGTAGTGACGGCCAAAAAGGAAGAAGGCTGGGAATACAGTTTCAATGATCTGCCGGTCGAAGGTTCAGAACGGGTGGATGGAAAATTTGACCAGTACATGTATTCCGTCGTAGAGGATCCAACAATAGACGATTATGTGAGCACGATGGACATCCCTATGGGGGACGACAAGAAAAGCTTCAACATTGTCAATACACATGAACCCGTGTTTGGTGCGCTGAGGCTCAGAAAGGCTGGTAAGGTCGTTGGCTTTGCCGATTTGACCGCAGTGGAAAAGGACTACATCAGGAATTACATCAAGAACCTGACATTCGTTTTCACCGTCACTGGTCCAATCAACGTAAAATGGGCCGATGAGAGCGAAGATGGCGAAGGGATAACGCGGCACCCGAAGATCGGTGGCGATATCGATGATGAACCAACTGGAAGCGATACCCAGGGAGAAAACGCGCAATACAACTATTATGACCATGTGACCAAGCGTCTTAAGGCGGAGATCAAGGATGATGGCACATTCACCAGCCTAAAGGATGATATAGACTATCTGTTCAGCGACAAGCTGATGCCCGGCAAATACGTCATAACAGAAGAGATCATAGGCGATCACGAGGGCATGTCGTGGGAAAAAGAAACAGAAGACGAAGGTGAAGTCACTGTCCTTCCGAATACTGAAAAGGAGTTTTCCCTCGCCACGCTGAACAACCCCCAGCGGCTTGGTTGCCTGAAGATCACGAAGACGCTCAAAGGCGACGGTGTTGTGGATGTCGATGCGGCGGGCGGCGAGTTCACGTTCATCGTGAAGAGAAAGGACAAAGACGGCACGACCACTGAATTCCGCAGGGTCAAATTGAAGGTCAAAAATGACAATAAACCAGTGGAAGTGACCCTCGAGAACCTACTGCCCGGCACCTACGTCATCTCCGAGGATACGTCGAACATGTCGGGTGCGACGCTGACGAATCCGTCGAGCAATGAATTTGAAGTCAAAGTCAAAGCCGGAAAAGACGGCGAAACTCCGACTGTCGAAACCGCCGCTTTCGAGAACAAGAAGGACGTCGGCGGCCTGAAGATCACCAAGAGCGTGACCTCCAACGGTTCGGCGTCCGCGGCCGACGGCACGTATGAGTTTACGGTCACCGGGCCGAACAACTACAAGAAGACCGTCAAGATCACCATCAAGAACGGCAAGTCCGACACCTATCTTCTGAACGACCTGGTCCCCGGCGAGTATACCATCAAGGAGGACAAGTCGAAGCTTGGCGAGCGGGTCACCCTGAAGACGCCGTCGGACAACGTGCGCAAGTGCACCGTCAAGGCGGGCGTGGTAGCCGACGCGAGCAATGCGCCTGAGGCAGCGTTCCTCAACGAATATCGCACGCCCCCGCCAGGAGGCGGCGGCGGCAACCCGACTCCGACCCCGAGCCCGACGCCCACGCCCACGCCGACCCCGACCCCGGCCGTCAACATGAACGGCCAGAAGCGGTGGGACGACGAGAGCGACGTGCACAAGGTCCGTCCGTCCACCATCACCATCCGCCTGTATGCGGACGGCGTGGAGAAGGACAGCATCACCGTGTCCGGCTCGGGCAACACCTGGAACTACGACTTCGGCACGCTGCCCGCGGTGGACGAGTACGGCAACAACATCAACTACACCGTGCTGGAGGATGATGTCAGCGGCTACACCACCACCTACGACGGCCGGACGATCATCAACGACCTGATCGAGCAGCCGCCCAAGGAGTACACCAACCTCACCGGCAACAAGACCTGGATCGACAACAACAACGAAAACGGCAACCGCCCGAACTACATCGTCGTGCGCCTGATGCGCGACGGCGTCGAGGTGGAGCGCCGCACCGTCACCGCCGCCAACGGCTGGCAGTTCTCCTTCAACGACATACCGAAGGACGACGGCTACGGCCACACCTACACCTACACGCTGCGGGAGGATCCCGTGCCGGGCTACTTCAGCCGCGTCAGCGGCACGCGCCTGATCAACACCGAACTGCCGCCCCCGCCCGACAGGGTCCCGACGCTGAACAACCCGTCCGAGGAGGACATGGAGGATCTGCTGGACCTGTTCGGCTACGACACGCCGTTGTTCGGCGAACTGCTGGGGACCGGTGACATCACGCCGCTATATCCCTTCATCTTCGGCGGCGTCGGCGGCCTGGCGCTGATCACGCTGGTCGTGCTGCTGGTCGTGGGCAAGAAGAAGCGGAAGAATGCCGCGTAAGCCCGGCGGCACCGAACACAGATGAAAGCATTGAGGATACTGCTCCTGGTGATCGCCGTGGTCTGCATCGGCGTGGCGGTGTCCTATCCCATCCGCTATCAGCGGGCGCTCAAGGAAAATGACCAGGAGCTCCGGGACCTGTCGGCCATGCGGCGGCGCGTGCGGGAGGAGCAGGGCATCGACGAGGCCAGGGTAGACAGCGGCCTGGCGTTCCATCCGGATCCGGAAACAGAGGCTGACGATACCGCAGTGCCGCAGGACGGTGCTGCGGTACCGCCCGTTGAAGGCACGGCGAGCGCCGCGCCCGGACAGACCCCGACGCCCGTGCCCGAACAGGCGACGGCGCAGCCCGGACAGACGGAGACTTCTGCGCCCGGACCGGCGGAGACTTCCGCATCCGGGCAGACCCAGACGTCCGCGGCGGGACATGCGACGACAGAGCCGGGACCGATCGAAACGACCGGACCCGAACAGACCGCGACGACCGTGCCCGGAGAGACGGCGGCACCGGCGCCCGGACAGGCGACGGCGCAGCCCGGACGAACGGCGACGTCAGAGCCCGAACAGACCGCGACGACCCTGCCCGGAGAGACTTCGACGTCCATGCCGGGACAGGCGACGACATCAGAGCCGCAACAGGCGACGTCAGAGCCCGAACAGACCCCGACGTCCGTGCCCGGAGAGACCGCGACGTCCGTACCCGGACAGGCGACGACATCAGAGCCACGACAGGCGACGGCCCAGCCCGGACCGATCGAAACGACCGGAACCGAACAGACCCAGACGACCGCGCCCGGAGAGACGGCGGCACCGGCGCCCGAACAGACGGCGACGTCCGTACCCGAACAGGCGACCCCTTCGCCCGAATGGACGCCGCAGCCGACGCCGATCCCGGATGTCGAGTTCTTCATCATCGACGACCCCGATCTGTGCACGCCGACGCCCAGTCCGTCGCCGACGCCCACCCCGTCGCCGACCCCGCTGCCCAGCCCGACGCCCGACCGGAGCATCCGCACCGGCGCGCTGGCGTATGATTACCTGGAGAAGGTCGAGCTGGACGAGACGAAGATCCTGCCGGAGCTCCGCGACATCTATGAGATCAACAAGGATCTGGTGGGCTGGATCTACATCGACGACACCGGCATCGACTATCCCGTGGTGCAGTCGGAGGACAGCGACTTCTACCTGAAGCACGACTTCTACGGCAACAGCAACGTCAACGGGCAGATCATACTGGACACGACGTGCGACCCGTACACGCCCAGCTACAACCTGATCATCAGCGGGCATCACATGAACAGCGGCGCCATGTTCGCGCGCCTCATCCGCTACAAGGATAAGAAGCACTGGGAGAAGCACCGGATGGTCGAGTTCGACACGCTGATGTCGCGCAAGCAGTATGTGATCTTCGCGGCCTTCAACTCCGCGGACTACGACGAGGACGAGAGCGGCTTCCGCTACAACGCGGACATACGGTACAAGATCGACGCCGACCAGTGGATCGATGAGGTCCGCCGATACCAGCTGTACGACACCGGCATCGATGTCCGGTTCGGAGACGAGTTCATCACACTCACGACCTGCGATCATTCCAGGCGCAAAGATGGGCGCTTCGTGGTGGTCGCCCGCCGCATCAGAGAAGGAGAGATGATACAATGAAAAAACTGATCGCGTTGGTACTGGTTTGCCTGCTGCTTTGCGGATCCGCGCTGGCGGCGGAATGGCCTGCCGGCCGCAGCGCCGCACAGCCGTATTCCGGCAAGGCGCCTGTCGACCTTGAAAAGACCATGGGCTATATCATGCTCTATCCGCATGAAAAGACCCGGACCCACATGCCCGCGGAAGGTTTCTGCGACAGGGTGTCGGTCTATCTCCCCCGCGAAGATGTCGAGCTGGGTACGGGCTTCGTCCGCCTGATGGAGATCGACCCGAACGCGCGCGGCAAGCAGAAGGGCGTCGAGGTCTGCTCGGTGGACATCGGCGACGGCGTGAACGGCAGGATCCGCCCGATGACCGAGGCGGAGTTGGAGCTGTTCATGTGGGGCGGCGGCGTGGTCGTCGAGACGCGCCTGCCCAAGAGCCTCGAGTTCGGCGATCACAGCTACTACATCACGATGGACGAGGGCTGCTTCACCGCCGCGAACGGCAAGGTCAAGAACCTCCCGATCACCAAACCCGACGCGTGGGTACCGATGGTCGAAGGCGATTACGGCGTCAGCGGCCTCTACTACACCGAGGCGCCCGCCGATGAGCCCACGCCGGAACCGGAGCCGACCGAGGCGCCTGAGGGCGAAGCGGAAGAGGAGAACGACTTCGGCGGTTCCTTCGAAGTCAACGCGGACGGCACCGTGAAGGAGTCCGAGAGTGCGCCGGCGGCCCCGGCCAAGGCGACCGGGAAGGCCGCGGGCGGCAAGGAAGTGTATCTCGCCGCGCCCAAGGCCGGCGACCGCGTCGTGTTCGACCTGGTGATGGGCGGCGAGGCGAGTTATGCCGTCGTCTTCAGCGATAACGGCTCCGTGGAATTCGACACCCTCGAGTTCACCGGGAACGCCCGCGTGACCGGAAAGGTCATCCGCGACGATATCAACTGGGGCATCGCGTTCCTCAGAGAGGACAGCACCGTGCTGGAGAGGATGGACTTCGTCCCGTGACCGCGTCCGCTTTGGCGGCATATATATGACGAGCGATCTGCGGCGCCGCGCCGCCGTTCCGAAGGGGACGGCAGGCGCGGCGCCATGGCTTTGCCCAGGCGGGAAAGTGTGTCGCCTTGTTGACAAAACCGGGGAAATCTGTTGAAAACCGCCGTCAGACGGCCTTGAACACTGGACGCCGGGGCGGGATGGATGGTATAATTAATATCAGGTTACCATGAGCATATTGTTGACATCCATCTCAGCGTGCGCGCCGCGGCGGTCCGTCCGGCGCTGCAGAAAGGCGGAGTGATAATGAGATTCAAGAGAGCGTTGGCCCTGGCGCTGATCACGGCGCTCCTGTTCACGGGCCTGGGCGCGGCGTCGCCGGCGTTTGCCGATGACGAGCCCGCGCAGGTCGAAGCGCCCAAAGAGGACCCCAAACCCAAAGAGGATCCCAAGCCCAAGGAGGACCCAAAGCCCAAGGAGGACCCGAAGCCTCAGGAGGACCCAAAGCCCAGGGAGGATCCCAAGCCCGACACGCCCGCTCAGGACAGCGGTTCGGGCAGCTCCGGTTCGGGCAGCACGGGCTCCGGCGACACGGGTTCGGGCAGTTCCGGTTCCGGCAGCACCGGCACGGGCGCTACCGGCTCCGGCAGCACCGGCTCCGGCAGCACCGGCTCGGGCGATACCGGCTCAGGTGACACCGGCTCCGGCAGCACCGGCTCAGGCGATACCGGCTCCGGCGACACCGGTTCCGGCGACACGGGTTCGGGCGACACCGGCTCCGGCGACACGGGTTCGGGCGACACCGGCTCCGGCGACACCGGTTCCGGCGACACGGGTTCGGGCGACACCGGCTCCGGCGACACGGGTTCGGGCGACACCG
>JAFRMB010000073.1 GCA_017430945.1 Clostridia bacterium
CCATGGAGGTCGAGCGCCTGAACGCCGCCTTCGGCTACGCGGACCCGCTGACCGACGTGGGCGAGGTCTTAGGCGTGTGGGTCATCGAGGGCCCGGACGGCCTGGAGGACAAGCTGCCCTTCAAGAAGGCCGGCGTGAACGTGATGGTGGTGCCGGACGTCACCCCCTACAAGAAGCGCAAGGTGCGCATACTCAACGGCGCGCACACCGGCTTCGTGCTGGGCGCGTACCTGGCGGGCTACGACATCGTGCGCGACTGCATGCACGACGACGTCATCCTGGGCTACATGAACAAGATGCTGTATGAAGAGGTCATCCCCACCCTGCCGCTGGACAAGGAGGACTGCAAGCAGTTCGCCAGCGCGGTGCAGGATCGCTTCAACAATCCCTTCGTGAACCACGAGCTGATGAGCATCTCACTGAACCCTACCAGCAAGTGGCGTGCGCGCAACATGCCCACCTTCCTGGACTACGTGGACCAGATGGGCAAGCTGCCCGCCTGCCTGACCACCTCCTTTGCGGCCTACATCGCGTTCTTCTCGAACGACATCCAGGCGCTGACCGACAAGGGTCTGGTGTGCAGGCGCCCCAAGGGCAACGAGTATACCGCGTCCGACGACCGCTGGGTGCTCGAGTTCTACGATGCCCACAAGGGCGACTCCGTCGAGGACCTGGTGCACGCCGTCATGACCAACACCGATATGTGGGGCCAGGATCTGACTGAGGTCAAGGGCTTCGAGGCCGAGGTCGTCCGCATCCTGAAGGTCATCCGCGAAAAGGGCGCCGTGGAAGCCTACAAGGCCTGCCTGTAAGTCAACTCCTCGGGCTCGCCGCCGCTCGCCGGCGGCAGCCCGATTTGCATTCATGATCCATCCAAAGGAGCGATGCGTATTATGAGCAAGCTCGAGCGATTCGAAGTCCTCCTGAAGGAGGGGAGCAGCCTGTCCGACGCAGGGCAGGTCATGATCCTCAGAGACAAGGAGACCGGCGTCCAGTACCTCTGGGTCAAGTCCGGCTATGCCGGCGGCCTCACGCCGCTCCTGGACGCGGACGGAAAACCGCTGACGGTCCGATGACCCCCTTCACCCCATCAAATCGATCAATGGAGATACAATGGCATGAATAGATTAGTCCAGATCACCCCCAGGGACATGGTCGCCGTCGCACTTCAGCCGCTCGCCGCGGGCGAAACCATCGACTACGGCGCCGGCACGGTCACGCTGCTCGAGGATCTCCCCATGGGCCACAAGGTGGCGCTTCGGGACATCAAAAAGGGCGAGCCGGTCATCAAGTACGGCTTCCCCATCGGCGAAGCCACCGCGGACATCCCCGCGGGCGGGCACGTGCACACCCATAACATCCACACGCTGCTCTCCGGCGCTCACGACTATGCGTATCGCCCCACGCACCCCGCGCAGGAGAAGCGCACGCCCGTCACCTTCCCCGGCTACCCCCGCAAGCTCGGGCGCCCGGGCATCCGCAACGAGCTGTGGATCATCCCCACCGTGGGTTGCGTCAACGACAACGCCAAGGCCATCGCGCATCTGGCGCAGAAGCTGGTGGGCGGCTCCGTCGAGGGGATCTACGCGTTCCCCCATCCCTACGGTTGTTCGCAGATGGGCGATGACCAGGACAACACCCGCAAGGCCCTGGCGCGGCTTTGCACCCACCCGAACGCGGGCGGCGTGCTGCTGGGGCTCGGCTGTGAAAACAGCGGCATCGATCAGATCATGCCCCACATGGGCGAATACGACCGCGACCGCGTGCGCACCCTGGTATGCCAGCAGGTCGACGATGAGATCGAAGCAGGCCTGGCGCTGGTTAAGGAGCTTGCGGAGAACATGCGGCGCGACGTCCGCGTGCCCTGCCCGGCCGACCAGCTGGTGGTCGGTCTGAAATGCGGCGGCTCCGACGGCCTCTCCGGCATCACTGCGAACCCCACCATCGGCGTGTTCTCCGACATACTCACCGCGATGGGCGGTTCGACGATCCTCACCGAGGTGCCCGAGATGTTCGGCGCGGAGACCATCCTGATGGATCGGTGCGAGAACGAAGCGCTGTTCTCGAAGACGGTGCACCTCATCAACGACTTCAAGGCATACTTCGAATCCTATCACATGCCCGTGTACGAGAATCCCTCGCCCGGCAACAAGGCGGGCGGCATCACCACGCTGGAGGACAAGGCGCTGGGCTGCACCCAGAAGAGCGGCTCCGGTCCGGTCAAGGGCGTGCTCAAGTATGCCGAGCAGGTGGAGGATCCCGGGCTCAACCTGCTGTCTGCCCCCGGCAACGACCTCGTCGCTTCCACGGCCCTCGCGCTGTCCGGCGCGCAGATCGTGTTGTTCTCCACCGGCCGCGGCACGCCGTTCGGCTGCCCTGTGCCCACGGTGAAGATCGCCAGCAACACCCCTCTGGCCGAAAAGAAAAAGAACTGGATCGACTTTGACGCCGGCCGGCTGCTCTCAGGCATGACGCTGGACGAGCTCGGTCAGGACCTCATGGACTACGTGCTGGCCGTGGCGGGCGGCAAGCTCACCCGCAACGAGATCAACGGCTTCCACGACCTGGCCATATTCAAGCAGGGCGTGACGCTGTGATCCCCTGACATCTGAAGCTCTCGCATGACGGCGCGGCAGGCCACGAACGGCCTGCCGCGTTTTTCGTCTGCCGCGCGACGCAAAACGCAACAATTAATGCTTTCACATCACAGGCATAATAATCATATTATAGAATAACGATGTTTCTTTATACCGGGCTCGGTATGATGCTCCGCTCGCCGGCTTCGTTCTGTGCCGGGCGAAGCCCGTCCGATCCGCGCAGCGGCCACCCCGCGTGCGCCGGAGGACCCACCGCAACACATCTGAAAGGAATAACAACATGAATATCGCTGTTCTGATCGACGCCGAAAACGTGTTGCCCAGCCTGGGCGACGCCATCTTCACGCAGGCCGCGTCCATGGGCCCTGTGGTGCACCGCGAGATCTTCGGGGCGTCATCCGCCCTGTCCGCATGGGTCGAACCCGTGCTGAAGTATGCCATCCACCCGAACCTGACCATCAAAGCCGCCAAGGGCAAGAACTCCTCGGACATCGCCCTGGTGATCGGCGCGATGGACCTGCTGGCCGCCGGCGATGTCGATTGCATGATCATCGCCTCGAGCGACAGCGATTTTTCGTCGCTTTCCGTACGGCTGCGCAATGCAGGCATCGACGTCGTGGGCATGGGCACCGACAAATCCAACCAGCTGTGGCGCACGGCTTGCTCCCGCTTTGTCGTGCTCCAGCCGCCGCAGGCGCGCGCTTCCCAGTCCAGGCAGGCGGCCCGGCCGGCCGCCCAGCAGCCCTCGCAGGCCCAGTCCGCGCCGGCGCAGGACGCCCAGGGCGACGCCGCAGCAAGCAGCGGCAAGCGCGCCAAGGCCCCGGTCGCAGGCACGCACGAGGAGCGCATGGCCGTCATCCGCGCGTTCATCGAAAAGCGGCTCCGCTCCAACGGCGGCAGGCTCCCCAGCGACACCATCTTCACCGCGCTCAACCGCCTGCCGGAATACAAGGTGGACAAGCAGGGTTCGGGCCGCAAGCCCCTCAACTACCTGATCAGCACCTTCGGCGACGTCTTCCGCTTTGAGGAGGCGCCCGACGGCAAGCGCTGGGTGAGCACGTCCGACGCCAAGCCGCTGCCGCCCGCCGAACCTGGCGAAGCGGCCGAGGCCGCACCGCTCGATGACGCGGAGGTGCCCGCCTCAGAGGATACCGCGCGCACGCCGGAGATCGACGATACGGCCGCGGTCGACGCTTCGGCGGAGGATGAGTCCGACGCGCTCGCGCTGCTCGTCAATGCCGGCCTTGAGACGGACGTGGCGCAGCAGATCGTCGTGATCTTCACCGAGAGCCCGAACCTGCGCACCGCCTACAACCGGCTGCGCACCACGTTCGGCAGCACGGTCGGCCGGGAATACTACCAGCTGGTCAAGGACATCGCCGAGGGCCGCTGACGCCCGGCATGGCCCGTACCGATCGCCCCGATGGCGGCGGATCGCGGCGCGTACGCCGTGCCGCAGCGCTTCAATGCGATGCTATAACAATACATTAATTAACTTGTTACGCGCTTGACCGCGTATGTCACATTCTGCTATAATACTCGCGGCGTCTCTTTCGGGACGACGAGATCAGAACTACGGGGAGGTACCTTGCATGGCAGAGATCATTGCAAAGCTGGACGGCCTGCTCTGGGGCTGGCCGCTGATCGTACTGCTCTTTGGCACACACATTTTCATCACCGTCCGCACCGGATTCATCCAGAAGGACATCTTCAAGGCGATCCGCATGAGCGTCACCCGCGATGAAGGGTCCGAGGGCGATGTATCGCAGTTCGGTGCGTTGACCACGGCCCTGTCCTCCACCATCGGCACGGGCAACATCGTCGGCGTCGGCACGGCCATCGCGCTGGGCGGCCCGGGCTCCGTGCTCTGGATGTGGCTGACGGGCGTGTTCGGCATGGCGACCAAGTACGCCGAGACCATCATCGCCGTGAAGTATCGCGTGAAGAGCGAGAACGGCACCATGATCGGCGGCGCGATGTACGCGCTGGATCGCGGTCTGCACGCGCGCTGGGCCGGCATCCTGTTCGCGCTGCTGGCAGCGCTTTGCGGCTTCGGCATCGGCTGCATGGTGCAGGCGAACGCCGTGGTCGGCAACATCACCCAGAACTTCCACATCCCGGCCGTCGCCGTCGCCATCGTGCTGAGCGTGCTGGTCGGTCTGGTCATCATCGGCGGCATCCACTCGATCACCCGCGTGTCCGAGCGGCTCGTGCCCTTCATGGCGGTGTTCTACTTCCTGGGCTGCCTGGCCATCCTCATCATGAACGCCAATGTGCTGGGCCAGGCGATCAGCACCATCCTGAGCTCCGCCTTCACCGCCAAGGCCGTCGGCGGCGGCTTCATCGGCAGCACCATCGCCACCGCCTGCCGCTATGGCTTCGCGCGCGGCCTGTTCTCCAATGAGTCCGGCATGGGCTCCGCGCCGCTGGTGGCCTCCGCCGCCAAGACGCGCAACCCGAAGCGCCAGGCGCTGGTCTCCATGACGGGCACCTTCTGGGACACCGTGGTCATCTGCCTGATGACGGGCCTGGTGCTGGTCACCTGCATCATCAAGTATCCGCACATCGACGGCCTGTCCGGCGACGGCTCCGTGCTGACCAGCCAGGCGTTCTCGATGATCCCGCACGTCGGGCTGCCGGTTCTGGTGATCGGCCTCATCACCTTCGCCTTCTCCACCATCCTCGGCTGGTACTACTACGGCGAGCGCTGCGCTGTGTATCTGTTCGGCGAGAAGATCATCCTGCCCTACAAGATCCTGTGGGTCATCGGCGTGTTCGTGGGCTCCATGATGAAGATCGGCGTCGTATGGGACCTTGCCGACCTCATGAACGGCCTCATGGCCATACCGAACATCATCGCCGTGCTGCTGCTCTCCGGCGTCATCGCCGCCGAGACGAAGAAGTATTCCGGCAAGCACATCGACGACAAGGACGAGACTCCGATCCCCACGCTGAAGAACGCCACGAAGGGCATCATCGGCTGATCATTCGATCGGGCCTCACAGAGAACAGCCCCTGTCCCAAGCGGACGGGGGCTGTTTTCGTGAATGCTCAGTGTTTTTCAACGGGGAGGCTCGACGTCAAGATCCGCATGCGGCGCACACGGATCCCTCTGACAGGCAGGTGTCCATCGTTCTTGATGCTGATCCCGATCTGGATCGCAGGCATCTGCAGATGTCTTTTCCGCCCTGCCTTTGCTTCTCTGCGGTCAACGATGCGCGCATCGCCTCTCTCGGCTCCGCTCAGTCAGAACGAAAGATCCGCTCCGCTCCGTTCGCTTTCAGGTCGATCTCAGTATGATCGAGCGCGTCCGTTTTCTCCCGAGAATGCGATCCCGGCGGATATGCCGCCGGGATCGATCCAGGGGGCGTCTCAGATCCACGAAAGCTGCACCTGCCACATCGTCGTGGCGTCATCGATCGCCGTTCATCCCCGCCACATGGACGCCATGCCATGATCGCCGTCCGTCGCCCCGTGCCGGCGACCATCGGTCGCCATCCGTCGCCCGCATGGACACCTCGTTCGGGCGATGAGCATGCCCCCCGCGACAGGCATGTGTGTAGTCCCCACCGTAGGGATGCCATAATGGCGTCCGCATAATACCCGGCCGACCGCTGCCACCACAAATCACGTTACTACGACAGGTGGTCGCGTGACCCACGTAGGGGCGATCTCCCGATCGCCCGCGCCACCTGATGGACCCCGAAGCCGGATCATGGCGTCCCTTCGGCAGGTGGTGGCGTTCCCATACCTTACCGGCGACCACCGGTCGCCATACCAACCCCACAGATCCCTCCGCGCTCCCGCCTCAACGGATCGAGCCGCCCCGCCACACAGGCGGAGCGGCTCGAAGTGTCGTTCTGCGATCGATCAGGCCGCCGGTGCCAGCGCCGCCTGTGCGGCGAACGCCGCAGCCTGCGCGCCCGCGATGCGCCCGAAGACCACGAAGTCGCACACCGCGTTGCCGCCGATGCGGTTGCCGCCGTGGACGCCGCCGGTGGTCTCGCCCGCCGCGAACAGGCCGGGGATGACGTTGCCCTCGGTATCGATGACCTCGGTCAGCGTGTCGATCTTGATGCCGCCCATCGTGTGATGGATGCCGGGCGCGATCTGGATGGCGTAGAACGGCGCGGTGGACAGGTCATCGTCCATGCCGTTGTTGCGTCCGAACGCCTCATCCACGCCGGCGGCGACCGCTGCGTTCCAGGTGTCCATGGTCTGGACGAACGCTTCCTCATCCACGCCCATGGCCTGCGCCAGCGCCGCGTAGGTGTCGCCCTGCACCGCCATGCCCTTTTCGATGTACTCCTTGGCGGACTTGTTCTGGTCCACAAGGTGCTGATCGAAGATGATGTAGGCGTAACCGCCGGTCTGCTCGAGCTCCGCGGCGGACACCGCGTCGCGGGTGGACAGGTCGTTGCAGAAGCGCTTACCCTCCTGGTTGACCAGGATGGCGCCGAGCGAACGCATCTTCTCGGAGACCAGCATGCTGGTGGCCTGATAGACCGTCGGATGCAGCTGGATCTGGTCCATGTCCACCGTGGCCGCGCCGATGGCCTCGGCCATCAGGATGCCATCACCGGTCGCGCCGGGATGGTTGGTGGTCACGGCGTTGGCCAGGCTGGGGTTGAAGGAGCACATCAGGTCGAAAGTCGATCCGAAGCCGCCGGTCGCCAGGATCACGGCGTCAGCGCTGATGGTGTACGCGTGCCCGGCGTCCTCGGCCTTCGCGCCCACCACGGCGCCGTCGATCGTCAGCAGCTCGGTCGCCGTCGTGTTCAGGCGGATCTCGATGCCCTGCTTCTCGGCTTCCGCGCTGAGCTTCGCCACCAGGTAAGAGCCGACGGGGCTGCCGTCCTCGGGAGAGTGCAGATACTTGTGGGTGGTGCCGCCGGTGGCCGCCACCTTGGGCAGCGGCGCGCCGATGGACTCCAGCCACTCCACCGCCTCCGCGCTGTTCTCAGCCATTGTGGTGACGAGCGCCAGATCGTTCAGCTGGTGGCCGCCGTTCATGGTGTCCTCGATGAATTCCTGCACGCCGCTGTCGGTGATGCCCTGCGCCTCCTGGAACTTCGTGGCCGCGCAGTTCATGCCGCCGGAGGCCTTCAGGCTGTTGCCGCCGACCATGGCCATCTTCTCCAGCACCAGCACGTCCGCGCCTTCCTGATGGGCGCGCACCGCCGCCGTGAGGCCCGCGCCGCCCGCGCCGATGATGAGCACGTCGCACGCCAGCGACTCTGCGGTCTTCTCGCCCGCCTCGGCCGCCTCCGCAGCCACCTCAAAGGGCGCCGGATCGATGCCCGCACTGCTCAGCGCCTCGCGGATCGCGTTGAAGATGGCCGCGCTGGTCACCGTCGCGCCGGCGATCCCGTCCACGGCGATGCTGTTCGCCTCGACGATCGCGCCCGGAAGCTTTTCGACCGCCACCGTGCCGATGCCGGGTGTCTCGTTCTGCTCCAGTACCTTCACGTCGTAGATCCTGTTCGCGTCCGCCTCGACCTGGACCACCACGTCGCCGTCGATGCCCTGGCCAACGCCCTGGGCCACCACTCTGCCGTCCTCGGCAAGGCCCGCGCCCACGCACATCGCGGCGAGCATCGCCACCGCGATGGCAAGCGCCATCAGCTTTTTCATGTTCGTTCCTCCCCTGTGTCGTTGATCGTACGCATATGTCGTCATGCGCAGTTATCTTTATTCTATCATATTTCTGAAGGTATTAACAATTCATACTTTTCACCCGAATCATTCCCTGATAGAATAGTATATGAAGATATCCCGTAAAGGAGATGACGGCATGGATCTTCGGTCCCTGCGCTATGTGGCGGCCATCGCCGCGCACCAGAACCTGACGAAAGCCGCGGAATCGCTCTACGTGGGCCAGCCGACGCTCAGCAAGTTTCTGGCCGGACTCGAGCGCGAGCTCGGGCTTCGGCTGTTCGACCGCATCGGGCATCGGTATGTGCCCACCTACGCCGGCAGCCGCTACGTCGAAGCGGCCAGGGAGATCCTGCGCCTCAAGGCAGGGCTGGACGACGAGATGGCCGATATCCTCAAGCGCGAGGTGGGCGTTCTGAACGTCGCCTTCGCGAACATGCGTGGCTCCTATATGCTGCCCGAGGTGCTGCCCCGGTTCCGCGATCTGCATCCCAACGTCCGGCTCAACGTGTTCGAGGGCAGCTCCAGCGAAAACGACCGCCGTCTCCTGAGCGGCGAGATCGACGTCGCCTTCTACAGCATGCCGAGCGCCCCGAACCCGCGCATCGCCTATCACCCGCTGGCCAGTGAGGAGCTTTTGATCTGCACGCGCGCCGGACACCCGCTCGGTCGATATGCGCGATCCGACCCGGACAGCGCCTGGCCGCGGCTCGAGCTGTCGCGCCTCAGGGACGAGCTTGTGCTGATGATGATGCCAGAGCAGCGCACCCGCCAGATCGTCGACGCCATCCTCGAGGAAAACGGGCTTCGATTCGAAAACGTGCTGTACACGCCGAACATCCCCGCCATCATGGGCCTGGTCGCAAACGGCTACGGCGTGTCCTTCGTGTTCGACGCACACCTGAAGCACCGAGCCGGCACCGCGCCCATCGACTGCTACAGTTTCGGCAGGCCGCGCACCGTGTGCCATTTCGTCGCGGCCACGCGGCAGGGCAGCTATCTGTCCAGCCACGCCCAGGTCTTCATCGATACCGTGAAGGCGCTCGCGTGAGGCGATGCCGCGCCGACGCTTCACGGTTACGCGCCGCGCCCGTCGACCCGGCGCGCCCCGCCGCTTCGCTCCCGGCAGATCACCGGCTCCGCCTTTCGGCAGCGCGTCCGTTCCTCCAGCTGCCGCCGCGTCCCCTGGTGCTGGCGACGTCAAACGCCGGCACCGTCAGAGTCTCTCCCGCTGCCGCCATGCCCGATGGGTCACGCGCGCCGCACCCGGTGTAAAAAATGCCCTCCGCATATTGACAACCCAAAAGAACTCGTGTATAATGGTCGATGTTCGGAATATTTAGGGGCATGGTGTAATGGTAACACGTGGGTCTCCAAAACCTTTGTTGAGGGTTCGAATCCTTCTGCCCCTGCCATGAAAAACCGTGATTTATTAATTAAATCACGGTTTTTCAATGAAGTCGCCCTGACGGGCTAATGAAAAATGAAGACGCTGCGCTAATGAAGAATTGGGAACGATAGAATTATAGGTTCTCGGGCGACTTTGCTTCATTAGGCGCAAAGCGCCGTCTTCATTAGCCGCAAAGCGGCGTCTTCATTAAGCACCAGAGCGTTGTCTTCGTTAGATTAAAAGCTGTCTTCATTTTAGTAATTAGAGTGATGTCTTATGCGCAACGACGAGCTTTCAAGACAATCGATGGACTTTGCCGTTTCCATCATCAATCTGGTCAAAGAACTGAGAGCAAAACATGAATCCATCATATCCAATCAGATAGGCCGTTCCGGGACATCCATCGGCGCAAATATACGCGAAGCGTAGTATGCCCACGGCAAGGCAGACTTTATTGCCAAGCTGCAAATTGCTCTGAAAGAAGCCAACGAGACGGGTTATTGGCTGGAGCTGCTGGTTAGAACCGGGTATTTGCAGGCCCCGGAATATAAGACGCTTGAACGCATGTGCACAAGCATACGTGTCATGCTGATCTCATCCATCAAAACCTCAAAGCAAAGCCAAAGGGCGGTAGCGGAACAATATGAGGAGTGAGAGGAAGCAAATTGGCAATAGTAGGTCGTTATCGCTGTTTTCCTTAAAGCAATCAAATCAAAGGGAAAAAGGGAACGGTTTGTGAGTAAAATGATAACACATAACCGCTCCCCTCATTCTATTGCTTTTGCTGTTAGCGGTTTCGTCATGGAATCTCTTTCATTCGTGCTTTTCTTGCAATGTCATATCTGTCTTCGTCATCCAGGCTCCACAGGTCGTGCCCGTGATAAATGATTAACGTGCCATCCGGACTGTGAAGACCGAGATAAAACCGCCAGTCCCTGTATTCGTCACCGCCGCGCCCGATCTCATAAAAGAACCAGGCATCAAATACTTCAGGAAGCACAATGCCCTCATTTACGAACCAATCATCTACCAATGCAATGTCCTGTTCAAACTCAATTGCTTCGAGGGCTTTCGTTTCAAAAAGCCATGTGTCAGGCATGCGCCATTGTCCTGCATCAACGTGCGCAACGAGAATATCATAGCCGCTGATATACATGAGGGGATCGGTCCAGTGTGTACTTTTAAGGGATTGATAGGGGACTGAGGATGAAATATCGACTGCTTTCAAGAGCTTTCTTTCCAATCCGACACGGCGAAAATGATGAATAAACACTACTGCTATTGCAATAACTATGAGAACAATGAGGAGAGCAATGAGCTTTTTATGCTTTTTCATGCCGTGTCATCACTCTTTCTTTCATTTCACCTGTGTCCATGCTTTACTAAGATTATCTCATACTAATCTTAAGAAGTCAATTATCGAGTGTATTCAAAGCCTTTCTTGACAAGCCCGCAGGCGAGAATCGAATCCTTCTGCCTCTGCCAAATGAGTCGGTCGAAAGACCGGCTTTTTGTTTGTGGGGCAGATGGATCCGAAGCGGCGGGAGTGAATGGGGCTGTCTCAAAAGAGCCTCTTTCGTATGAAAAATGCAATGGGACTTTTTCAAAACGACGTTCGATGAAAGGATCATCGCACATCGATCCACGATCCGCCGTAGGACGCCATGATCGGCGTCCGCGGGCACCAACGATGGCGCCCCTGCGGCCATGGACGCGGCGCAGCGCCGGACACCTCGATCATCCGCGCAGCCCTTTTGAAAAGAACAGGATCAGGTCATCGTCGACGGTACAGACCGTTTCATACTGCACGCATCGCTTGCCCCGATACCAGACGCCGGAGCCGTCCGGGATATAGCCGCGTTTGACGTACATCCGCTGCGCGGCGCCATAGCTGTCGCACAACCCGACACCGAGGCAGACCGTGTCCGCGTACCGGCCGGCGATCTGCTCCGCCACGTCCATCAATCTGTTCCCGATGCCCCTTCTCTGGTACTTCTTCAGCACATTGAAGTCGACGATGACTGGCCAGTCCCTGTCCTTGAACGGGCCGTCTTCCGCGCGCAGGTACACATACACATACCCGGCGGGACATCCCTCGAATACGGCAGTCAGGGCGATGCATTTCCCCTCGGACCGATCGTCCAGCCTCGCCATGTATCCGCCGATCGTCGGATGCCATCCCTGGGCCGTGAATCCATCCGTGAAGACCCGGGCATCCGCGCCTTCCATATCGCGGATGATCAGCTTTCCGTCCTCGAAATAGACCATGTGGTGCCTCCCTTCTCGTGGGCGGGACCCGTTTCTGCGGCTGATCCCGGTCCGATCCCCTGCTTTCGTATCAGTATAGCACAGAATGATGCGCACAGAAAGGCGCAGCCTGCCGCAGGGCGGTGGCGGGGGCCGGCGCGTCTTACTCTGCTGCGCCTGCGCCTTCAGTCCGGCATACGCAACCACACGATCCTCACTTCCCCCGGCTCCGTAGGGACGCCATAATTGGCGTTCGAAAACCTCAGGTGACATCCATGGTTATGCGGGCACCACGAATGGCGCCCCTACGGCGGAGGCTGTTCCCGGGGCGCAGACCCGGCGCGGGCATTGCCGCGACATCCGATGCGTCGAACAACACCGTTTTCCAATCGCTAAGCAAATACGCCCACGACATCCGACGCGTCAAACGATGCCGTTTTCCGAGCACGAAGCAAGCACGGACGCCAATCATGGCGTCCGCATCCAAATGTCACATATCGGTCTCATACCGGCATCAGCCATCGGCCGCCATGAATACGACCGGCGCGTTCATCCGTCGATCCGTCGCGAGCGATGCTCGCCGGTGCGCATATCGCGTTTATCCCATGTGCCGTCGACCGTCGGTCGCCACGATCCGTTTCCGGCGGTGTCACCTACAGAAGGCTTTCCAGCGTCTGGAACAACACCTCGGGCTCGACAGGCTTGCTCAGGTGGGCGTTCAGCCCGGCCTGCATGCTCTGCTGCACGTCCTCGTCAAAAGCGTTGGCGGTCAGCGCGACGATGGGGATCGTCGCGGCGTCGCGCCGATCCATCGCGCGGATCCTGCGGGTCGCCTCCAGGCCGTCCATCTCAGGCATGCGCATGTCCATCAGGATCACGTCGTAGTAGCCCTCTTCATGCACGGCGAATCTCTCCACGGCGACGCGCCCGTTCTCCGCGTGATCCACCTCCATCTCGCGCATGGACAGCACCATGATCATGATCTCGGCGTTCACGTTGACGTCCTCCGCCAGCAGCACCCGCTTTCCCTTCAGGTCTGCGGTCTCCCTGACCAGCTGGCTGTTCTTCCGGCGGAAAGCTTCACGGAATTCATCCATCACCGTTTCCGCGAACAGCGGCTTGGACACGAAGGCATCTACGCCCGCGGCGTTCGCCTCGTCGGCGATCTCGTCCCAGTTGTAGGATGTGAGTATGATGACCGGCGTTTCACAGCCCACGGCCTCCCGGATGCAGCGCGTCGTCTCCAGGCCATCCATGTCCGGCATGCGCCAGTCCACCAGGATCAGGTCGTACGGTTCGCGCCGGGCGTGGCGCACCTTCACCATCTCCAGACCTTCCCCGCCGGACAGGGCCTTGTCGCAATTCACGCCGACATGCCCCAGCACGAGCTGCGCGTGCTCGCAGGCGATGGGATCGTCGTCGATCACCAGCACGCACAGATCGTGCGGATGCAGGTCGTCCTCCTGCTCTGACGTGCGCCGCGCACAGTCGGTCAGGGTGACCGTGACGGTAAAGGTCGTTCCCTTACCCTTCTCACTGCGCACCTCGATCGTGCCGTTCATGAGCTCCACGATGCTCTTGGTGATGGCCATCCCCAGCCCGGTGCTGCCATAGCGGTTCGTGCTGGAGGAATCCTCCTGGCTGAACGCCTGGAACAGCTTCGGCAGGAACGTCTCGCTCATGCCGATGCCGGTATCGCTGATCACGAAGCGCAGCGTCGTTTTCCCGTTGAGCCGGGCCGCCTCTTCGACGATGAAGGAAACGGTGCCCCCGGCTGGGGTGAACTTGACCGCGTTCCCGAGGATATTGATCATCACCTGCCGCAGCTTCATATCGTCGCCGATGAAATAGTCGTCGACCCTGCCCTTCACGCGGCAGTCATAGTGGATCCCCTTGTCCCTGCACTGGCCGCCGATGATCGTATTCACCTGAGCCAGCGTCTTCGCGAACGAGAACTCCTCGCTCCGGATCACCACCCGCCCGGACTCGATGCGGCTCATATCCAGGATGTCGTTGATGATGCCCAGCAGGTGCTGTGCGGACATACCGATCTTTTCCAGGTATTCCCGCGTCGCATCCGAAATGGATGGATCGCTGAGGGCGATGTTGTCCAGACCGATGATGGCGTTCATCGGGGTGCGGATCTCGTGGCTCATGCTGGACAGGAACGCGGTCTTGGCTCGGCTGGCCTGGTTGGCCTGCTCCAGCGCGCTGTTCAGGGATTCCTGCTGCTCGGCCAGCTGGCGCATCATTTCCTTTCGGTCCGTGATATCGATGAACACCCCGACATAGGTGATCGGCGAGCCGTCCGGCCGGCGCGTGGGCTTGCCCACCGCCCGGTACCAGCGGTAGCCTCGATTCTTCGTCAGCAGCCGGTATTCCACGTCATAGGTCTTTTTGCCGGAGTAGTCCGAGATCGTCTCGTTGTACTCGCTCAGGACGCGCTCCCGGTCGTCGGGATGCAGCAGGTCGGACCAGGATCCCAGCGCGTCCGGGAAGTCCTCCGGCCCGCGATAGCCCAGCATGCGGCGGAATTCGTCGCTCCAGTTGACCCGGACCATGGCCCCGCTCTCATCAAAATCCATCGTCCATTTGCCGGACCCGAGCATCTCATGGATGGTATCCAGCGACGCGGCTTCGTTCTGCAAAGCCTGGAACAGCGCGTCGTGCTCCCGGGACTCCGTGATGTCTATGGTCACACCATGCAATTCCACAGGGCGTCCGTCAGCGTCCCGGGCGATGCGCCCCATACTGCGGTACCAGTTGAACGTGCCGTCCTTCCTCCGGAAGCGGAAATCTATCCCATCTGATTGCATGACCGACCTGTCGAAGACATTTTCGGCCGTCCTCCGGACCAGCGCATCCCGATCCTCCGGATGGACGTTCTCCAGGAAGATGCCGATCTCATCCGGAAAATCGCCCAGATCCGCATAGCCCATCAGCCTGCGAAAGCCGTTGCCCCAATGGACGGATGCGATGCTGCCGTCCGCCGCATAGCGGATGACCCAGCTTCCCGCCCTCGTCAGATCCGTCAGCAGGCGGATCGTCGCGGCCTGTTCCTCGATGATGTGTCCGGACCGACTGTCGCAGATCCTGTCATCCATAGCTTATTCCCTCATCCGGCCTTTTGCGCCTGGTCGTGTCGTCGGGTCAGGCGGCGCCGTAGTCCGAAGGATCCGGATCGCCGGATCCCCGCCGCGCCCATCCTGCCGTGAAGCAAGACAAAGACAGATGCGCTCCCCCGCGGGGGATGGCGATGCGCCCCCCATCGCAGAGGTACCTGTGGTATGCCCTCTATTCCGCATTCATTTTACCAGATAATCCCGCTTCCGTAAAGTGGATATCGCAGTTTTCCGCAGGTGATCCTGCCGGCATCGGGCCCGTCAGACTTGGGTTCTCCAGTAGAGGAGCAGACTGTCGCGGTCACGGCCGGCGGATCGCCGGAGCGCATTTCAAGCGCCGGGAGGACCGGCCGTTCTTCTCCGGATCCGAGCTGCATACCACAATGATTTTTCGACAAATTTTCGTTTTGGTCTTGACACATATGTTATACGGAATTACAATGTTTAAGGATTGTGGCTTGCTGAAGGCCAATTTTGCTTTGTGGTCTGACGCGTACGATTCGCCCGATGGATTTTCATTCAGAAAGGTGTGAGGGTGTGAGCGGTGAGAATTCGGAATATATCCTTGAATTTCGGCATATCACCAAGACTTTCCCCGGCGTAAAGGCACTCTCCGACGTCAATTTCGGCATCCGCAAGGGCAGCGTGCATGTGCTGTGCGGCGAAAACGGCGCGGGGAAATCGACGTTGTTCAAGGTCATCAACGGCCTGTACAAGCCCGATGAGGGCGATGTCATGCTGGATGGCCAGGTCCTGCACGTCAACGGTCCTGCCGAGGCGTTGCGCGCGGGCATCGCCATGATCTACCAGGAGCTGAACATCATCCCCGAGATGACGGTCCTTGAAAACATGTTCCTGGGCCATGAGACGACCCGAATGAACAACCTGTTCCTTGCCAAGGGCGATATGGCGAAGGAAGCCCAGAGCTATCTGGACGCCCAGGGTCTTCACATGAACATCCACGCGAAGATGAAAAACCTGTCCGTCGCCGAGGCGCAGATGCTGGAGATCGTCAAGGCCATCTCCTCCAATGCCAAGGTCATACTGATGGACGAGCCGACGTCTTCCCTGACGGAAAAGGAAGTCGAATTCCTCTTCAAGAAGATCGCGGAGCTGAAAGCTCAGGGCATCACGATCATCTACGTCAGCCACAAGATGGAAGAGATCTTCCAGATCGCCGACGAGATCACGGTGCTGCGCGACGGCACCCACGTCAGGACCCTTCCCGCCTCCCAGACGGATGTGGCCGGCGTCATCGAGATGATGGTCGGGCGCAAGATGGAAGAGGTCTATCCCAGAAAGACGGCGACCATCGGCGATGTGCGCCTGAAGGTACAGAACCTCAGCCGCGAAGGCGTGTTCAAGGACGTATCGTTCGAGCTCAGGCGCGGCGAGATCCTTGGCATGTCCGGCCTGGTGGGCGCAGGTCGAACGGAGATCGCGCGCGCGCTGATGGCCATGGATCCCAAGGATTCCGGCGTAGTTTGGCTGGACGGCAACAAGCTTGAGATCAAGACGGTCAACGACGCCATCACCAATGGCATCGTCATGGTGCCGGAGGACCGGCGCAGGCAGGGCCTTTCGCTGATCCACTCGGTCGGCGACAACATCGCGCTGGTGTCGTACCGCCACATCTTCAAGTCCCCCTGGCTCAAGCACGGCAAGATCCGCGAACTGATCGATCGGATGATCAAGCTGTTCGCCATCAAGGTGCCCAATCCGCAGACCAAGGCCGAGACGCTCTCCGGCGGCAACCAGCAAAAGGTCGTCCTCGGCAAGTGGATGAGCGTCGATCCCTGTGTGCTGATCCTCGACGAGCCCACCAAGGGCATCGACGTCGGCACCAAATACGAGATCTACAAGAAGATGCACGAAATGTGTGATCGCGGCGTATCCATCCTGATCATCGACTCCGACATGGAGGAGCTGATCGGTATGAGCGATCGCGTGGTCGTCGTCCACAACGGACGGATACAGGGCGAGCTCCAGAAGGACGAGATCAGTTCGAACCGGATCATGCATTTAGCGGTAGGAGGTGTGCTTGGATGAGCCAGAGAGAAACCAACAAGAAAAAGCTGTCCTTTGTGGATGTGTACAATAAAGTCGGTATTTTCCTGATACTGGCGATATTCGTCATCATCAGTCAGATCATGAACCACAACTTCCTGACTCTGACCAATATCCTGAACCTGCTAAGGCAGAATACGGCGGTCGCCATCATCGCCTGCGGCATCACGTTGCTGATCATCACCGGCAACACCGACCTGTCCGCCGGCTCCATGGTGGCCCTGAGCGGATGCTTCGTGCTGGGCACGTTCAAATCGCTCACGCAAACGAACGGCATGAGCGATCTGCCTGCCGCTTTCATCGCGATCCTG
This sequence comes from Clostridia bacterium, assembly GCA_017430945.1. The sequence continues at coordinate 17,390 of JAFRMB010000073.1, forward strand.
GCGAGCGTGCTGCTGTGCATGGCGCTCTACGGCGCCTCGTCGCTCATCATCACGTTCCTGCATGCCCCGGCCTTCATCGTGACGCTGGCCATCAACACCGCGGCCCGCGGCCTGGCGCTCATGTACACGGACGGCAAGGTCGTCAAGACGCCCGGCAACATCGTCAAGGTCGGCCAGGAAAAGTTCGCGAACGTGATCCCCTATCAGATCTTCTTCCTGGTGGCGTTCTTCGTCATCACCTGGATCCTGCTCACGCAGATGCGCTTCGGCAAGTACATCTACGCCATCGGCGGCAACATCGAGACCGCGCGCGCGGCGGGCATCAACACGAATTCCGTCATCATCCGCGCGTATCTGTATCACGCCGTATGCGTGGCCTTCGCGGGACTGCTGTTCATGGCCCGTCTGGATTCCGGCCAACCGGCCGAGGCCGTCGGCCTGGAGTTTGACGCCATCACCGCTTCCATCATCGGCGGCGCGTCCCTGGCGGGCGGCCAGGGCGCCATCACCGGTACGCTGGCAGGCGTGCTGATCATCGGCATCCTGAAGAACATCCTGACGCTGATGCGCGTCCAGTCCTACTACCAGCAGATCATCACCGGCGTCATCATCGTGCTGGCCGTGGTCGTGGACGTGAAGACCAAGGGCGGCAAGCGCAACTGATCTCCGAAACAGGCCGCGGCGAAGCAACGCGGTTTGTAAATAGCAACGACTAAGGGAGGAACATGTCATGAAGAAACTCGTTACCCTGATGCTGGCGCTCATGCTGGTGCTGTGCGCGATCCCCTTCTCCTTTGCGATGGCCGAGGCCGAGCTGCCTCAGGTGGCCTTCATCTGCAAGGGCTATCAGGACACCTATTGCTATCTGGTCAGCCAGAAGTCCAAGGAATATGCCGATGCCAATTATGCTGACAAGTTCGAGATGACCGTGTTCGACGGCGAGGTCGACAACGACCGCATCAACGAGCTGATCGAGACCTGCACCACCAACAAGTTCGCCGGCATCATCATGCAGCAGAACGACCCCGACGCCCCCGTGCCGTCCGTGAAGGCTGCCGTGGAAGCCGGCCTGTTCGTGATCATCACCGTCGGCTCCGTCAATGACAACGGCGAGTCCTACTACATCGACGCCGATCCTGTCCAGCAGGGCCGTCTGCTCACCGACTACGCCACCGAGCAGGGCATCCTGAAGGAAGGCACCAAGGTCGGCCTGCTGCGCGGCATCGACGGCACCTTCCACGCTGACGGCCGTCACGACGGCTATGTCCAGGGCTGCGAGGCCGTGGGCGCCGAGATCCTGGACGACCAGACCGGCAACTGGAACACCTCCGAGGCTCAGCCGATCGTCGAGGGCTGGCTGACAGCCTATCCCGAGATCGAGGTCATCTTCTCCGCCAACGACGACATGGCTCTGGGCGCCATCAACGCCATGAAGGCCATGGACCGCATGGACATCAAGGTCTTCTCCGTCGACGCCAACGAGCTGGGCTGCCTGGCTGTCAAGAACGGCACCCTGACCGCTTCCGTGGCTCAGGACACCTTCGGCTATGCCGAGACCCCCGTTGACTACATGGCCAAGCTGATGGACGGCGAGACCGTTGAGTCCATCCGTCTGGACAGCACCCTGATCACTCCCGAGAACGTGGACGAGATCCTGTCCAAGGTCCATGGCTACTCCGAGGAGCAGATCGCTGAGCTGAACAAGTAATCCTTCCGTTCAGATTCAGACTTGTCGGGTCATGCGCCGGGGCCGTACGTCGGCTCCGGCGCTTTTATGGCGCGACCCCCGGTCGGCGGACAGCGGCCCGCCCGCGAACCGGGAGCGCATCGTCATGCGGAAGGGCGAAGGCCGCGCGCGGCAGGGCCGCAGCGGAGATCGCCGGACCATCATGGAGGGAAGCAGCTTGAAAAACTATCTTGCCATGGACGTGGGCGGTTCCAAGTACATCATCGGCATCATCGGCCGGGACGGCACGCTGGTCGCAGAGCGTCGGGGCGTCTGGCGCGAACTGACGCGGGACTGTGTGATGGAGACGATCCTTGCCGAAGCGAAGGCGCTGCTGGCGGATGCCGGCGTGCGACCGATCGCCTGCGGCATAACGATCCCGGGCCTTGCGGATCACCGCGCAGGGGTCTGGGTCGAGGCGCAGTTCTCCGGCATACGGAACGTCCCGATCTGCGCCGAGGTCGAGGCGGCGCTGGGCATCCCCGCCTGGTGCGACAACGACGGACAGGCCTTCTCGCTGGCCGAGATGGTGTTCGGCGCATGCCAGGATGTTCGGAATTTCCTGTACGTCAACGTATCGACGGGCATCGGCGGCTCGATCGTCGCCGACGGGCGCCTGATCTACGGCGCGACCGGATGCTGCGGAGAGATCGGGCACTGCGTGGTCGTGCCGGGCGGACGCCCCTGCAACTGCGGGTCCCGCGGCTGTCTGGAAAAATACGCCTCCGGCCCCGCCATCGCGCTCAACTACGCGGAGGCCGGCGGAGCGCTGGACGCAGAAGGGCGGCGCGCCGACGCGAAGCTGATCGCCGAGCGCGCGCGCGGCGGCGAGGCGCTGGCTATCGAGATCTACCGCCGCGAGGGCGTGATGCTCGGCGGTATGATCGCCAAGGCCGTGAACCTGCTCAACCCGGAGATGGTGGTGCTGGGCGGCGGCGTAGCGCTGGCGTTCGACCTGTTCGGGCCCGCCCTGATCGAGACGGTGCGCGACCAGACCTATCACACGGCCAATCCCGATGTCAGGATTCAGCCCACGGGCATCGGCTATCTGGCCGGATTGTACGGCGCGGCCGCCATCGCCGTCAGCCGCGAAGAACACTTATTTGAGTGACGGAGGTAAACCATTATGCAGCTGCTGGAGCAGTACAAATCAGAGATCATCGATGAGATCCGCAAGGTCGACGAGGCGGAATTCGGAAAAGCCATAGATCTCCTGCTGGAGGCCTACAGGCACGATCGGCAGGTATTCATCGCGGGCAACGGCGGCAGCGCCGGTACGGCCAACCATTTCGTATGTGATTTCGGCAAGAATGCCGTGCCGTGGGATCGCCGGCGCTTCAGGATCCATTCGCTGTGCGACAACGTGGAGGTCATCACCGCGCTGGGCAACGACATCGCCTTCGACCAGATCTTCGCATTCCAGATGGGAAACGCCGTTCGCCCCGGCGACGTGCTGATCGTCATCAGCGCCAGCGGCAACTCTCCGGACATCGTCAACGCCTGTACCTGGGCCAAAGCGCACGATGTGAAGGTGATCGCCCTGGGCGGTTTCGGCGGCGGGAAGATGGCCGACTATGCCGACGTAAAGCTCGTCACGGACATGCGCAGCTACGAGCGCATCGAGGACCTCCACCTGATGATCCTGCACATGGTCGTGTGCTGGTTCAAGGCGAACGCCGATCGGTTGGAGGGTTGACGCGGCGCGGCGGCGCAGGGGGGCCCGGGCGCCCCC
>JAFRMB010000074.1 GCA_017430945.1 Clostridia bacterium
AACACGGTGAATATGCGGTTGTCGTCCATGTCGGCCAGGCGCTCGCGCACCGGGCGGTCGCCGTCATAGGGCCTGTTCAGGGTGTCCAGCTTGATCTCCGCGCCGCGCACGGCCTTCATGAGTGCCATCTCGAAGGAGGGCGCGATGGACATGACCTCACCGGTGGCCTTCATCTGGGTGCCCAGGCGGCGGGAGGCGGTGTGGAACTTGTCGAAGGGCCACTTGGGGAACTTCACCACCACGTAGTCCACCGCCGGCTCAAAGCAGGCGCAGGTCTTGCCGGTGATCTCGTTCTTGATCTCGTCCAGCCGGTAGCCCAGGGCGATCTGGGTGGTCACCTTGGCGATGGGGGAGCCGGTGGCCTTCGAAGCCAGCGCCGAGGAGCGCGACACGCGGGGGTTGACCTCGATGACCGCGTAATCAAAGCTGTCGGGGTCCAGCGCGAACTGCACGTTGCAGCCGCCCACGATGCCCAGCGCCGCGATGATGTTGAGCGCCGAGGAGCGCAGCATCTGGTACTCCTTGTTGGACAGCGTCAGCGCCGGTGCCACCACGATGGAATCGCCGGTATGGATGCCCACGGGGTCCACGTTCTCCATGCTGCACACGGCGATGACGTTGCCCACCGCGTCCCGCATGACCTCGAACTCGATCTCCTTCCAGCCGGCGATGTACTTCTCGACCAGCACCTGGGTGATGGGCGAGGCCTCCAGCCCGATGCGGGCGACCTCGCGCAGCTCCTCGGGGCCATAGGCCACGCCGCCGCCGGTGCCGCCCAGAGTGAATGCGGGGCGGATGATGACCGGGTAGCCGATGCGCGCGGCGATCCCGAGCGCGCCGTCCACGTCCTCCGTGATGTCCGAGGGGATCACCGGCTCGCCGATCGCCGCCATGGCGTCCTTGAACAGCTGCCGGTCCTCGGCCTTGTCGATGGCGTCCACGTTGACGCCGATGAGCTTCACGCCGTGCGACTCGAGAAAGCCCTCCTTGTCGAGCTGCATGGCCAGCGTCAGCCCCGTCTGCCCGCCCAGTCCGGCGAGCATGCTGTCGGGCTTTTCCTTTTCTATGATGCGCTTGACCGTCTCCAGCGTCAGCGGCTCCAGGTAGATCTCGTCCGCCAGCGCCTTGTCCGTCATGATCGTGGCGGGGTTGGAGTTCACCAGCACCACATCGATGCCGGCGGCCTTCAGCACGCGGCAGGCCTGCGCGCCGGCGTAGTCGAACTCGGCGGCCTGACCGATCACGATGGGGCCGGAGCCGATCATCAGCACCTTTCGGATATCCTTATTCAGCGGCATTTCCGGCGCCTCCCATCAGGTCTGTGAATTTATCGAACAAAAACGACGTGTCCATCGGGCCGGCGCAGGCCTCGGGGTGGAACTGTACGGTGAACGCGCGGTATTCGGGATAATCCACGCCCTCGCAGGTCATGTCGTTGGCGTTCACGAAGCGCACCGTGCCGACGGGCAGGCTGTCAGACACCACCGCGTAGCCGTGGTTCTGGCTGGTGATGTAGGTGTGCCCGGTGACCAGGTCCTTGCAGGGCTGGTTCGCGCCGCGATGGCCGTACTTCAGCTTTTCCGTGCGCCCGCCGGCGGCCAGCGCCGTCAGCTGGTGCCCCAGGCAGATGCCGAAGATGGGCACCTTGCCCAGCAGCTTTCGGATCTCGGCGATGCAGGTGGTGTTCTCCGCCGGGTCGCCCGGGCCGTTGGACAGCATCACGCCGTCCGGGCGATCGGCCAGGATCTGCTCGGCGGTCGTGTCGTAGGGCACGGCCTTCACGTCGCACCCGCGCCGCTGCAGCTCGCGCTCGATGTTGTGCTTCGCGCCGTAATCCACCAGCGTGACGTTGAAACGCTTCGGCCCGACGGCCGGGAACAGCTCGGTCCTGCCGGTGGACACCGATCTTACCGCGTCGGTGATCGCGAAGCGCCGCAGCGCGTCCATGTCCGCGGGCAGCTCGCGGCAGATCATGGCGTTCATCACGCCCTGCTCGCGCAGGCGTTGCGTGATCGCGCGGGTGTCCACGCCGCAGATCCCCGGCACGCCGCGGGCCTTCAGGAAGGTGTCGATGTCGTATTCGCAGCGGAAGTTGCTGGGCGTGTCGCACCACTCGCGCACCACATAGCCGCGCACGCAGCAGTCGCCCTCGAAATCCGCTTCGATGATGCCGTAATTGCCGATCAGCGGAAAGGTCTGCATGACGATCTGGCCGTAATAGCTGGGATCGGTCAGCGTCTCGATGTAGCCGACCACGCCGGTGTTGAACACCAGCTCGCCGACCGACGCGCCCTCCGCGCCAAAGCCCTCGCCCTCGTAGACCGTGCCGTCCGACAGCACGAGATAAGCCTTTGCCATGGTCTGCCTCCGACTGAAATGTTACGATATTACGAATGTGTGACGGCGTCAGGCCCCCGCCAGCGTCGCGGCCATCACGGCCTTGATGGTGTGCATGCGGTTCTCGGCCTCGTCGAACACGATGGACTGCTTCCCCTCGAACACCTCGTCGGTGACCTCCATCGCGGTCAGGCCGAACCGCTCGTGGATCTGGCGGCCGATGCCGGTGCCCAGGTCGTGGAAGGCGGGCAGGCAGTGCATGAACACCGCATCCGGGCCGGCCATCGACATCAGCGCGGCGTTCACCTGATAGGGCGACAGGTCGGCGATGCGCTCGGCCCATACCGCGTCCGGCTCGCCCATCGACACCCACACGTCCGTGTAGATGACGTCGGCGCCCTTCACGGCCGCTTCGGGATCCTCGATGAAGGACAGGCGTGCGCCGGTGTGCGCCGCCACCGCCCGGCACTGTTCGACGAGCGCGGGGTCGGGGAAGTACTTTGCGGGGGCGCAGGCCACGAAGTCCAGCCCCAGCTTGGCGCAGCCCGCCATCAGGCTGTTGCCCATGTTGTAGCGCGCGTCGCCCATGTAGACCAGCTTGATGCCCCGGATCCGCCCGAAGTGTTCGCGTATGGTCAGCATGTCCGCCAGCACCTGGGTGGGGTGGAACTCGTTGGTCAGCCCGTTCCACACCGGCACGCCCGCGTGCTTCGCCAGCGCCTCGACGATCTCCTGTCCGAAGCCGCGGTATTCGATGCCGTCGAACATGCGGCCCAGCACCCGCGCGGTGTCGGCGATGGATTCCTTCTTGCCGATCTGGCTGCCCGAGGGATCCAGATACGTCACGCCCATGCCCAGGTCGTGCCCGGCCACCTCGAAGGCGCAGCGCGTGCGGGTCGACGTCTTCTCAAAGATCAGCGCGATGTTCCTGCCGCGGCACAGGTCGTGCGCCACGCCGGCGCGCTTCTTCGCCTTGAGCTCCGCGGCCAGGTCGATGAGATGCATGATCTCCTCCGGCGTAAGATCCATGAGCTTCAGAAAGCTCCTGCCCTTCAGATCCATATTTGCGGCCTCCCCCTGCCCGTTCGTTCCATGCCCATCATTATAGTACGCGCGCCATGAAAATACAAGGCCTGGAATGTAAATATATGCAGACGATGTGAATATGTATGCATCGAACCGTCGGCGCGCGGCGGCCGGAAGCGGCGGGCGCGGGGGAAGGGGGACCTGGGCGCACAAAGCGCCTGAAGGCCGGCGGATATCCGGTGCGCGCCCGGAAGCGTGCGGCTTCGCGTGAGGGAGGATCCTTGACGCGCGGACAAGGGGGGATATGTATTCCGGGCAGGGGAACGGCGAGACGCGCATGGGATCAGAGGAGGGGCGCAGGGGAGCGCGCGGGACACACACGGGAAACCGGAAGGCGCACAGACGGGCAAGGGAGGCGATCGCGGGAAATGCGTAAAGGCGCGCAGACGGGAAAAGGAGGCTCACACGGGAACGCGAAAATGCGCAGAAAGGATCCGCGCGGCGCACATGAGGACGCGGAAGGCGGACGGAGAGACGCCGGTCCCGTCGGCCCATATGGCGAAGGCGCCCGCAGCTCGCAAGGGCGCCCCTCCGGCGACGCCCCGGAAGGGACCGTTTCAAAACAGCATCCGGTGAAAGGCTCATAGAGCATGGATCGCCGTCCGCCGAGGGGCACCATAATGGGTGTCTGCGGACGGCGATCACGCCGTCCGCACGGATGGACGATCCGCCGCCGAATGCATCAAGACAGCCCCGTCGCCCCGATCGAGGCGCGGGATCTGGGCAGTCCGCGCGTCCGGACGCCGCACGCGCGGCCCGTGCCGATCCCTGACGAGGGAGCGATGCCATGCCGGGATCCGGCGACGGGCAGCACCCCGGACGGGGCACGCGCACGGGCGTACCACGACGGCTTGCGTGAGAGGATGCGCGCGGGATGGTTCCAGCGACCGGATGTGCGCCGCGCACCGCCTCTGCGGGACGGCGACAGCCGCCAAATTGTGACGGGTACTTGACGCAAATATGAAATTGTGATAGAATTACGACCGGAATATGACAAGTGCCGGCATCCATCCGGGCAGTTTTGCGGGTCGGCGCGCGGGTGATATCCGGAGAGCGCCGGGAACGGCGCGGCAGGGGCGCGGAGGGTCCGAAAACCTGCCGAAATGCCTGATAATGCGGGCGTTTTGCCGCGCCGGCGGCCCGATCTCCCTGCGTTGCGGGCGGCATGCCGCACAGGGAGGGCCGGCAGCCTCCCGGGATCCCCGGAGCGGTCCCGCGGGCGACAAACAATTGAAATGAACGGCCATTCGGCCCGGTTTAACAAGCATAAATGTTTAGATCCACATACAATTTAAACATTTATGCTTGTTTAATTATGGCCGATTAAACATCTGTGCTAATGCACCGGCGGGCTTGACGCTCGACAAAACGGTGTGATAGAATGATGCCGATACCAGGCCCGACCCGGGATCGCGCGCGGTCCGGGGCCGGGCCCAGCACCGGGGACGGGGTTTGGAGGCGTGGACCATGAGTGTCGGCAGGCGGATCCGGAAGGCCAGGATGTTCAGGGGCCTCAGCCAGCGTGAGCTCGGCCAGATGGTCGGCTTCACGCCCGGCACGGCGGACGCGCGCGTCGCCCAGTACGAGCTGGGCATCCGCAAGCCCCGCGAGGCGCTGCTCCGGAAGATGGCCGAGGCGTTGGACGTGAGCTACGGCGCGCTGCGCGAGCCCTCGATCTACACCGAAGAGGACATCATGCAGACGCTCTTCGAGATGGACGACATGATGCCGGTGACCGTGCATCTCACGGAGGATGGCTACGCCGTCGTGCTGGGCGGGCATCTGCTGGACCGGCAGCTGGAGGAGTGGCAACGCCGCAAGTGCGAGCTGGCGGAGGGGGAGATCTCCCCGGACGAATACATGGAGTGGAAGCTGAACTGGCCGCAGACGTCGGACGGCGCCGGGCGGCATTCCCAGCGAAAGGGCTGGCGCGCGAAGGCCGACGCGGAGGATCCGCGGGACGGCGAGCGCTGACAAAGGCACGGGGGCTTCGGGCGGCGAACGGCCGCCGGGCCCCTCTTTTTATGTGCCGTTACCGGAGTGGTTTTTCCGTTCGCGGGCGCCGCCCGGACCGCCGGTCCCGCGCACTTTATATGCCGCCGTCGGCATGGATCTTTTGTTCGCGGGCGACAAACGACGGCCTTGCCTCGAGCCCTTTATGTGCTTCCGTCAGGATGTTTTTTTCGCTCGCGGGTGCTGTCCGGACCGCTGGAGAAAAGCACATTATGTGGCGTTATCCGAGAGTTTTCCCGTTCATAGATGCCGCTCGGATCGTCGGATCCCGGCACCCTATATGTGCCTCTATTGCCGCATTATTCTGTTTGCAGGCGCCGCCCGGACCGCCGGATCCCGCGACCTTTATATGCCGCTGTCGGGACGGTTTATCCGTTCGCGGGCGATCCACCGAAGCCGGCGACGCGCGCTTTTTCCGGGGACAGCCACCCTTCGCGCGGACCGGATCGTCCATCTGAAAACGGTATAAGTATTCATTTTTTTGCGCACGCCGAAGGCCGGAAAAATGGCCGACGGGACCCTCTGAACAGGCCCGCCCCGCGCCCATCCGGACGCCCGATCGGCACCCGGAAGGCTCCGTAGGGACGCCATAATTGGCGTCCGCAAAATCACATCTGGACGTCTGATCGGCGTCTGCATGACCTGTATGGACGCCTGACTGACACCCGCAAGGCCCCGTAGGGACGCCATAATTGGCGTCCGCAAAATCACATCTGGACGCTTGATCGGCGTCCACATGACCTGTATGGACGCCTGATCGGCACCCGGAAGGCCCCGTAGGGACGCCATAATTGGCGTCCGCAAAATCACATCTGGACGTCTGATCGGCGTCCACATGACCTGTATGGACGCCTGACTGACACCCGGAAGGCCCCGTAGGGACGCCATGCCCTGGCACCCCGAACGGCCCGGTGACGCGAGCGCCAATCATGGCGTCCCTACGGCCCCGCGTCATTGCACATCCGTGCAGCCGCGGGCAGCGGGCGGCGAGTCCTCCGGATCGCTCGCCCTCGGTCCGGCTGGCGCCGGACGCCTATACGGC
>JAFRMB010000075.1 GCA_017430945.1 Clostridia bacterium
CCGCCGGAGAGGGTGCCCGCCAGCTGCCACTTGCGCTCCTCGAGGCGCGGGAAGCGGCGGTAGACATCCTTCATGTCTTCCTTGATGCTCTTCGTGTCCTTGCGCAGATACGCGCCGATGGTCAGGTTTTCCTCGACGGTCAACTTGGAGAATACGTGCCTGCCCTCAAGAGACTGGAGGATGCCCAGGCTGGCGATGCGATTGCCGCCCATGCCCTGGATCTCCTTGCCCTGGAACAGGATCTTGCCGCGGATGCCCCTCGGCTTCGTCAGGCCGGAGATGGACTGCAGCGTGGTGGTCTTGCCCGCGCCGTTGGCGCCGATCAGCGTGACCATCTCGCCCTCGTTGACATAGAGGTCGATGCCCTTGACGGAGTGAATGTTGCCGTAGTAGTAATGGAAATCCACAAGCTCAAGAATCGGCGCCATATCACTCACCTCCCAGATAAGCCGTAATCACGTCGGGGTTGTTCTGCACTTCTTCGGGCGTGCCGTGCGCCAGGAGCTTGCCCTCGGCCAGCACGTAGATCTCGTGGCAGACGTTCATGACCAGCTTCATGTCGTGCTCGACCATCAGGATGGTGACGCCGAGCTTCAGGATGCGCTGCAGCAGCTCGTCCAGCTCCAGCTTTTCCTGGGAGTTCATGCCGGCGGCGGGTTCGTCCAGCAGGATGATCTTGGGATCGCTCGCCAGGCCGCGTACGATCTCCAGCAGGCGCTGCTTGCCGTAAGAAAGGCTGCCGGTCTGATCCTTGGCGAAGGGTTCAAGTCCAACGAACTTCAACCACTCATAGGCCTTGGCGTAGGCTTCCTTCTCCTCGCGCTGCTGCGACGGGATGTGGAACATGTCGGTCAGGTAGTTGGACCTCAGCCTGGAATGCATGCCGACCAGCACGTTCTCCTGCACCGTCATCTTTCGGAACAGGTTGATGTTCTGGTAGGTGCGGGTGATGCCAAGCTTGTTGATCTGATAGGGCTTGAGGCCCTGGATCTCCTTGCCTTCGAAGATCACCTTGCCGCTGTTGGGCGTGTACACGCCGCTGATGCAGTTGAAGAAGGTGGTCTTTCCTGCGCCGTTGGGACCGATCAAGCCGGTGATCTGGTTAGGCTTGATGTGAACGCTGACCTCGTTGACAGCGGTCAGGCCGCCAAACTTGATGGTGACTTTATCCGTTTTCAGCATTCTTGCTCACCCCGCTTTCCAAACCATCCTTCTTGTTCTTGCCGGTGATCATCGCGTAGATATCGCGCAGGCCGCCGTACAGGCCGCCGGGCAGCGCTACGATGACGATCAGCAGCAGTATGCCGTACACGAATCCCTGCATCTCCTGGAGGGAACGGAGGGATTCGATCAGCAGTTCGACGGAGATGACGCCGATGACCGGGCCGAACATGGTGCCGGTGCCGCCGAAGAGCAGCATCGTCAGGAACAGCACGGACTGCTTTTTCTGGAAGGTGTCCGGGTGGACGTATCCGACAAGGTGCATATACATCGCGCCTGCAAACGCCATGTAGAACGCCGATGTTGCGAAGGCCATGACCTTGTAGCGCCGCACGTTGATGCCCATGCCGTTGGCCGCGTGGGAATTCTCGCGGATGGCGGTGAAGGCACGGCCGGTCTTGGAGTTGACCAGGAAGAACTTCGCCAGCATAAAAATGATCACCATCAGCAGAGCGAAGTAGAAGTAGTTCCTGTAGGAGAACGGCTGGCCGAAGAACGCCATCTGCGTGGAGTTGATGCCCTTGAAATCGCCTGTGATGTTGCCCGGAGAGTGCACCAGCAGCTGGTACACGATCTCGCCGAAGGCGATGGTCGACAGCGACAGGAAGTGGAACACCAGCTTGGATGCCGGGACAGCCAGCAGCGCGCCGACGCCGGTCGCGATGCACGCGGCGATGATCATCGTGATGATGATCGGCATATGCAGGTGATTGTGGAGCAGTGCCGAACCATATGCGCCGATGGCGTAGAAGGCGGCGTGGCCCAGGGAGATCTGTCCGGAGTAGCCGAACAGGATGTCCAGGCCGGAAACGGCGATGATGTAATAAAAGATCGTGCAGCAGAGCATCAACGGATACTCGCCAAGAAACAGAGGCAGCAGCAGCGTCAGCACCAGCAAGACAAGCACCGGCAGCAGCTTCTTCTGCTTCTCCTGTTTGCTCATTTCAGGATTCAAACTATTACCTCCTCTCAATGCTGTGCCGGACGCTATTCATCCGCGATGGCGCGTTCGTTGAAGATACCCGTGGGCTTCACGAACAGGAACACGATCAGGATGATGTAAGCGATCAGGTTTTTATAGTCGGAGGAAATGTAGCCGGTGACGAAGGTCTCGATCAGGCCCAGCAGCAGGCCGCCGACCATGGCGCCGTACATGTTGCCGTAGCCGCCGATGACCGCACCGGAGAAGCCCTTGTTGCCGATCTGATTGCCGAGCAGTATGAACACGCCGTACAGAGGGCCGACCAGAATGCCGGCGATGGCCGCCAGGCCGGCGGACAGGCCCCAAGTGACGCCGGTGCTCAGGTGCACGTTGATGCCGCAGGACTGCGCCGCCATGGGATCCATGGCCGCGGCGCGCAGCGAGGTGCCGAAGCGCGTCTTGGTCATGAACAGGTGCAGCAGCACCATGATGACCAGAGAAGCGACGGTGCAGAGGATCTGCTCGGGACGCACGCTGACGCCGAACAGCTTGATCTTTTTGATGTCGAACACAGAGGGGAAGTTCAGCGTGAGCGAGCCCCAGGTCAGCTGTGCGCCGTTCTGGATGATATAGGAGATGGCGATCGTCGCCAGCACCACATAGATCGGCAGAACATTTTTGTTGAGCAGAACGCGTATGACACCGCGCTCAAGCAGCATGCCGACCAGGAATGCGCAGAGCACGGTCAGCAGCACAGACACGATGAACGGGAGCTTCAGGATGCTGAAGAACGTAAGTCCCAGGTAAGCACCGAGGGTCATGATGTCGCCCTGCACGAAGCTCATCAGACCGGAAGCCTTGTAGATCAGGCTGTATCCGAGGGCGATCAGACCGTAGGTGCCGCCCAGCACAAGTCCGGATATCAGCAGTGACATGAAAAATTTCATGGTCGTAATCTCCTTCACTTATCGAGTGGGACGCCGGTCCGTTACATTCCGCTGGTTCGGATATAACACCGCCCGCGTGCCAAAGACTCAGCCGCGGGCGAGGCCGGCGTCTGCGGGGCAGGAGCTCCGCCCCGCAAACAGTCGATCATTGAGAATTACTTCTCCATACCGGTATCTTCAAGGTAGGCTTCATAGCCGCCATTGTTGAACCAGTCGTCGAACAGGATGTTCTTGCCGTCCACCAGGATGAAGGAGTTGAAGGTGTTGTAGCCCTCGCGGTTGCCCTTGGTGTAGTCCAGGGTGCCGCCCAGGCCGGGGATGACCACCTTGTGGGTGGCATCGCGCAGCGCGTCGGAGTCGTTGGAGCCGGCGATCTTCGCGGCCTCGGCCAGCACCATCATGGAATCCCATCCACGATAGGCGGAGTCGGTGGCGACCATCTCTCCGTAGGTGTCCAGGTAGAGCTGCAGGTATTCCTTCATGTTGGGAATGTCGCAGTCGTCGACGGACTTGTAGGTGACGTAGGGATTCGCGAAGGCGATGTAGTTGGAGTTTTCCTTACCGGCGATCTCGATCTGAGAGTCCATGAAGGATTCCTTGTCGAGGATGATGCCGTCATAGCCGCCCAGGCGCAGCTGGTTGACGAAGGGGCCGCCGACCTCGCCGATGACGCACAGGCAGATGCAATCGGGCTCATAGCTCAGCATCTTGGCGATCTGAGCGGAGTAGTCGGTGTCGCCGACGGAGTAGGACTCGCGGTCAACGACCTCGATGCCGATCTTCTCGAATTCGGCCTCGAAGGCGTTGGCAGTGCCGATGGAGGCATCTTCCTGGCCGTTGAAGATCGCGACGGTGGTGTAGCCCAGCTTGGGCAGCAGAGCAGCAGCGATCGGCACCGCGAAGTCGTTGTTCATCGCAGCGCGGAAGACATAGGGCCAATCCTCAGCCATCCAGGAAGAGGCGGTGCCGCAGCCGATGTGATAGATGCCGGCCTCGTTGAAGAACTTGGCAGCGGCAATGACCTCACCGGAGTTCATGGAACCGATGCAGGCATCCACATGATCGTCGTTGATCAGCTTGGTGGCGATCTTCTGGGCCTCTTCGGGGGAGCACTGGGTGTCAGCGCCGATCAGCTCGATCTGCTGGCCGTTCAGGCCACCGTTGGCATTGATGTAGTCAACGCCCAGCTTCACGCCGTTGAAGCACTCGATGCCGTAGGCGGAGTTGCCGCCGGTCAGGCCGAAGTACCAGCCGAGCTTGAAGGTGTCACCCTCAGCCAGCGCCGCACATGCGGTGAGAGCGAGCAGAGATACGAGAACCAGAGCCAAGATCTTCTTCATTTGTGTCATCCTCTCTTTCTCTTACAAACGTCTTCGCTTCCATGCGAACCTTCTTCAACAGGTGGCGTGCCCTCCCCCTCAATTAATATCAGAAGACTTCGCCATCGGCATCCTTCTGAAATATCAGGCTTGGTCGAGCAGGCATCCCCACTGTCACTTAAATACTACACGATTTGAACGACTATGTCAAGTGAAAATCATCCATTTTTCCTTATTTTTGTTCAGAATCGTTGATTATTTGGGGCGAAATCGGTTTCTTTTCCCAATCTTCTCATTGTTCCGTGTCCGCTGCAACAGCTGGCAGTTGTGCTGATATTTCAATCCCGCTTCCACGCGTCCGATCGCTTCTATCGGACGCGTCTCAGATGTTCACGAAGTAATCGCCATACCGTTCCATGATCTCATACATGCGGGTCTGGAAGCGCGTGATGTGCCTGCGGATCAGCGTGCGCGCATCGGTGGAGAGCTCCGCTCTGTAAGCCACCGCGCCGAATATCTCGCGGTGCTCCTCGTAGCACTGTGTATCCACATCGTCGAAGTTGCCGATCGACCTTGCGAGATAGCGGATGCGATCAAAGTGGGCGATCATCTTGTGCACCTGGATGAAGGTGTTCTCGCGATTCGCAGCCATGTAGAGGAGCATGTGGAATTCGTCATCCACCCCGTTGAACTCGTTGTCCGGGTTGCCCTCCAGCAGGATCTGCCGCTGGCAGTTGATATTCCGCAGCATGCGCTGCATGATGGGCGTGGAGAGATTTCCCTGTATCGTCTGGATCAGCTCGGGTTCCACACACGATCTGATGAAAATGCCGTCATTGACGAGCACAAGATCGATCTTCGAGACCCTCGACTCCTTGCGCGGCTGAATGTCGACGAGCTTCTCATCCCTGAGCTTCGCGAGCGCCTCGTGCACGGGCGTTCGGGACACCTGGAGGTCCTCGGCAAGCTCATTTTCGTTGAGCGGCGCACCAGGAATGAGCTCAAACTTCATTATCCTGTCGCGCAGCACGCGATAGGCATATTCGCTGTAGCTCTCATCGGCAGTTCGATCGTACCGAATGATGTTCTCTACCACAGGGCTTCCTCCTTTGTTCGGCGAAGGCACTTGGCGTGAGATCCTGTGGGGACCTTGCTGCAAGCCGTTCGTCGTTTCCCGTCGGCGATCGTCGGTCAGTTGCGGGTCGTGCTCATTTCATAGCTCTCAAGGTATCGCTCATATTGACGCCGGATGACCTTCGCCCTGGCCGGATCCGGGAACACGCGCCTCCGGTGCGCGGCCGACGGGAACTCGAAGGTCCTTATATCGTCTATCGCGCCTGCCGCATGCATGCCCAGGACCACTGCGCCCATCAGCGATGCGTTCGGATTTGTGGAGATCTCGATCTCGTGCCTGAAGATATCCGCGGCGAGCTGGGTCCAGGCGGCAGAATTCAGAATGCCGCCCGAGAGCACGATGCGCTCGGCAGCGCCGATGTCCCGCACAAGTTCATCGTAACACTGGCACAGGTTGAACAGCACGCCCTGCTGGATGGCATGATAGAGATCGGAAAGATTGTGCTCCGGGCGGACGCCGACGAAGCCGCCCAGACGTTCATCATGCCATCCCGGACACCGCTCCCCGAAGAGGAACGGCAGGAATACCGGGAGATCATCCGGCAGAGCTGCGCCGCTCTCCAGTTCACCGAAGGAAAACATGCCCTTCATATAGGTATCCTTGTACCAGTTCACACAGTTGCAGGCCCCTGCCGTAGCAGCGCCGGCCATGTAGTCCGCCGCGCCATAATAGCCCCACAGCGCATGGGAATCCGGCAGCATCGGTCTCGGCGCGGTAAAGCGGACCGCCCCGCTGGTACCGACGGATACGGTCATTCGGCCGTGCGCCGCAGCGCCGTCACCGATCTGGTTCAGCGCACCGTCCGCGTGTGCGGGCACAACGGGTATTCCAGCCTCGATCCCCAACAGCCGTGCGCCTTCCTCGTCGAGCGGGAGGGTGTCCCTGAAGCTGCAGAGGCGGCCCAATTGGCTCCGCCCGATGCCGCAGTATGCCAGGGCACACGCATCGTAATCCAGCGACTTCAGATTGATCAGCCCGGAGCCGCTCACGTTGCAGACGGTTTCCAGGTATTCACCGGTCAGACGATAGAAATTATAGGCGCCCTGGGTCGGCGTCAGTTTGTCGCTGAAGTCCATTCCCTGCTCAGTCATGTAACGAAGCATCTGGCGGGGATAGGTCACGTGGGGCATGCAGCCGGTTCGGGCATACAGCTCGTCCGCCAGTTTCCGGTCTGCACGATCCCTGCGGCAGATCGACTCGGTGGCCATGTAGTTCCAGTTGTGTGTTCGCGTCACGGGATGCATATCGCGGTCGCACACGGTCACACTGTGCCATGTGCTGCAAAGCGCCACGGCAGACACAGATCTACCCTCTGCCAGCTGCCGCCCCAGACGGGCTGTGCAAAGGAATACCGCCTCGGTGTCCGTCAGGCCGCCTGAACAGATCGAAGGCGGATAGGCTTCCTGCGCCGTTTCATAGGTATCGTCTTCCGTTTCATAGAGCATCGCCTTGGCTGAGCTCGTGCTTGCCTCCAGAGCCAGGATCTTCATCTGATGATCGCCCTTCCGTTACAAATATATTAGCCTGCTCCTTCATCTTTTATATTACAACAGAATCATGTTTCATGTCAAGACGCGATCCAAATTTGGAAATATCCTGTGAAACATGGCATATAAATGAATTTTGCTATTGATTGTACTCGCGGTTTGTGTTATCATATATTTGAAGAGGCTTCGATTTGTCCCGGCTGATATATTACCCGTAGCGATCCAGGCAGGGCCATCTCCCCATCATCATCGGTCCGGGGCCGCTTTCGGAGCCATTTTATGAACAGGAGGTCGTTTCATGAAGGGACAGGTACTGTATGCCGGGCAGGGCGGCGCCATCTCCGACGAACAGTTGCGCGCCGTGCTGACTGACGCCTTCTCGGACTGCAGGGATCGCTTGAAAAAGGTCCTGCTGCTGGTTCCCGACTACACCCGCTTCCACTCCAACGCCGGCAAGATCGCCAACACGATCTACCACATGCTCGAGGACACCTGCAGGGTCGACCTGCTGGAGGCTGTGGGCACCCACTTCGCCATGACCGACGAACAGGTCGAGCACATGTACGGCGACATCCCAAAGGACCGCTTCATCGTGCACAACTGGCGTACCGACGTCGTGAAGATCGGCCAGGTCCCCGCGGATTTTGTCGCGGAGGTCTCCGGCGGCGTGTACGGCGAGCCTATCGACGTCGAGGTCAGCAAGCATCTCTACGACGGCTATGATCTCATCCTCTCCATCGGACAGGTCGTTCCCCACGAGGTCGTGGGCATGGCCAACCATTCGAAGAACATTTTCGTCGGATGCGGCGGCAGCTCAATGATCAGTTCGTCCCATATCCTGGGCGCCTTCTATGGCACCGAGAAAATGATGGGCCGGGATCACTCCCCCGTTCGCAAGGTCTTCGACTACGCTGCGGAGCATTTTCTCAAGGATCTGCCCATTTGGTACGCGCTGACCGTGACCACCGCGCCCGGCGGTGTGATCCAGATGCACGGGCTTTTTATCGGTGATGACCGCAGCTATTTCGACAAGGCCGTGGCCCTCGCGCAGGAGAAGAACATGACCTTCCTGGACGCGCCGGTGAAAAAGGTGGTCGCGTACCTGGACGGGTCAGAGTTCAAGACCACCTGGGTGGGCAACAAGTCGGTCTACCGCACCCGCATGGCCATCGCCGACGGCGGCGAGCTGGTGGTGCTGGCACCGGGCGTCGAGACGTTCGGCGAGGATCCCGACAACGACGTGCTGATCCGCCGCTATGGCTACTGCGGCAGTCAGAAGGTCATCGACATGTGCAAGACCAACGATGATCTGAAGGCGAATCTCTCCGCTGCGGCGCATCTGATCCAGGGCTCCACCGACGGCCGCTTCACGATCACCTACTGCACCAGACTGGTGAGCAAGGAAGAGATCGAGAGCGTGTGCTTCAACTATATGCCCTACGACGAGGCCGTCAAACGCTATGATCCCGCCAAACTGAAGCCGGGCTACAACACCCTGCCCGATGGCGAAGAGATCTATTTCGTCCCCAATCCCGCGCTGGGCCTGTGGGCCTGTAAAAATAACTTTTGAGGTGATCATCATGAAGCTTTGCGAACGGGAAATCCTCCAGAACAGACAAGCGTGGCTCGACAAGGGCTACAGGCTCCCCGAATTCGACCTGGCCGGCATCCATGCCGCTACCAAGGCCGATCCCGAGTGGATCCACTTTGGCGCCGGCAACATCTTCCGCGCGTTCATCGCCTCCTTTGTTCAGGAGCTGCTGAATGAAGGCAAGCTCGAAAAGGGCCTGATCGTCGCCGAGGGCTACGACTATGAGATCATCGACGCCGCCTATCGCGGCTTCGACAACATGTGCCTGTCCGTGACGCTGAAGCACGACGGCAGCATCGACAAGACAGTCGTCGCCAGCATCGCCGAATCCCTGAAGATCGATCCGGCTTCCCCGGACTACGATCGCGTCAAGGCGATCTTCCGCAACCCGTCCCTCAAGATGGCGAGCTTCACCATCACCGAAAAGGGCTATGCCGTAAAGGCGCCCGACGGCAGCTTTGCCCCCGCCATCGTGAAGGACTTTGAGGCCGGCCCGGAAGCCGTTCAGAGCTACATCGGCAAGGTGGCCGCTCTGGTCTGGACCCGTTACATGGCAGGCCAGCTCCCCATCGCCATGGTCAGCATGGACAACTGCTCCCACAACGGCACCAAGCTGTATGAGGCCATCAACACCTTCGCCGAGGAATGGTGCAAGCGCGGCGTCGTGGACGAGGGATTCGTCAAATACGTCAACGACCGCGAAAAGGTCGGCTTCCCCTGGTCCATGATCGACAAGATCACCCCCCGCCCGGATGCAAAGGTCATCGAGATCCTCAAGGCAGACGGCTTCGAAGGCACGGACGCCGTGAAGACCGCCAAGGGCACGTTCGTCGCACCGTTCGTCAACGCCGAGGAGACGCAGTATCTCGTGATCGAGGACTGGTTCCCCAATGGCCGCCCCGCCATCGACAGCGCCCGCGGCGTCATGTTCGCCGAACGTGAGACGGTCGACAAGGTCGAGCGCATGAAGGTCTGCACCTGCCTCAATCCGCTGCACACCGCCATGTCCGTGTACGGCTGCATGCTCGGCTATACCCTGATCTCCGAAGAGATGAAGGATCCCGACCTCAGGAAGCTGGTCGAAGTGATCGGCTACAAGGAAGGTCTGCCGGTCGTCGTGGATCCCGGCGTGCTGAATCCCAAAGAGTTCATCGACACCGTCGTCAATGTGCGTCTGCCCAATGTGTTCATGCCCGATTCTCCGCAGCGCATCGCCACCGACACTTCACAGAAGCTGGCCATCCGCTTCGGTGAGACCATCAAGGCATACCAGAAGCGTCCCGACCTGAACGTCGCGGATCTGAAGATCATCCCGCTCGTATTTGCCGGCTGGATGAGGTACGTCATGGGGATCGACGATAATGGGCAGCCCTTCACGCCCAGCGACGATCCGCTGCTCGCAGATGCTCAGGCTGCCGTCGCAGGCATCAAACTGGGCGACAAGGGACCGTTCCACGATATGCTCAAGCCCATGTTCTCCAACGCCCGCATCTTCGGCGTCGACCTCTATGAGGCCGGCCTCGGCGAACTGGCGGAGAAGTACTTTACGGAGCTCGTCGCCGGCCCCGGTGCCGTTCGCGCAACGCTCAAAAAGTATCTGTACGCATGACACACGACTTCCGCGATCCTTGTCCCGGATCGCGGAGGACGCAAAACGCTTCGGGAGCGCGCTCCCGAAGCGTTTTTGCGTCCGATCCCAGACGGGATATCAGTCGAGGCGACGAGCCGCCTCCTCGATCCTGTCGCGCACAAAGCGATTGGTGCGCGACAGCCGATCCTGCCAGTCCGCGCTGCCGTCATGCCAAAACTCGGCGGTGAACAGCCTGATCCCGAGCCCGAGCGCCTGCTTCACGCCGTTCACAAAGTCCACGCGGCCATCGCCAAAGTCCATATCGCGGTATTTGCCGGGCACCGTCTCCTTGAGATGCATGGCGTAGGTATGGCCTTTGCCGGCACGGATCTCCGCCGCCACGTCCAGGCCGTAGAGCTCGCACGCATTCGTCAGGTTGCCGAGATCCGGATACATGCCCAGATAGAGAGAATCGATGTCATTGACATAGGCCATGCCCTTGGACACGGTGTCCATAAAAGGCGTCTCCATGGTCTCAAACCCCATGGCGACCCCGTGGCGTGCCGCGATCTCGACACTTTTGGCCAGGTTCTCGGCAAACAGCGCGCGCGTATCCTCGCCGCCTTCCTCGTAGTACACGTCATAGCCTGCCAGCTGGATCACGCGGACGCCTGTGTCGCACGAGAATTCGATCGCCTTTTCCATGATCTCCATGCCCCTGCGCCGGATCTCCGGGTCGCGGCTCCCAAGCGGATACTTCCGGTGTCCGCTCAGACACATCGTGCGGATGGGCACGCCGGTCTGTGCCTCCGTGCGCACCAGTTCCAGCCGTTCTTCCGCAGACCAGTCCAGCCGGCTGAGACGCGCGTCGGTCTCATCGATGCTGATCTCAAGCTGGTCAAACCCTGCCGCCTTCGTCGCGCAGAGCATATCCCGCCAGCTCATGCCCGTGGGCATGGATTTTTCATAAAGCCCCAGTCTGTATTGGATCTGCATATTTAACCCTCCACACACTTCTGCATGTCGTCCCAAAGCGGATCGAGGCATTCGATGATCCGCTTGTAGAGCTGATATCTCTTGTCATACGCCGCGTGCGCCCTGGCGTCAGGCTCAACACGCACACCGACCGGGCACATCGCCTTTCCGGCCGCCTCAAGCGACGGATAGGCGCCGGTCGCCGCGGCGACCGAGATCGCGCATCCGAGCGCGCCGGTCTCGTTGACTTCGACGGTCTCCACCGGGAGCCCGAGGATATCCGAGAACATCTGCGTCCACACCTTCGACTTTGCCGCGCCGCCCGCCAGGCGGATGCAGTCCGGCGGGGTCTGACGCGTTGCGAGCAGCTTCTCCAGATGCCAGCGGTGGCAATAGACGATGCCCTCATAGACGCTGCGCACCATGTGCGCCCGCGTATGGCTCACATCCATCCCGATGAAACTGCCCATCGCGTTCGGATGCACATTGCTGGCCATCAGGAACGGGTGGAAGATGGGCACGAACTGCTCGGGATCGATGGAGGAGACCCAGCTGTTCATCTCATCATAGACGCTTCGACCGTTCGCCTTTGCCGCCGCGCGGACCTCCGGCAAGAGGTTCTTGATGAACCATTCGTTGTTGCCGGCAGAAGTCGGGCTGGATTCCTCGATCAGATAATACTCCGGCAGCGCAAAGAGCGAATTCATCTTCACCTTGCCGTCGACGACCGGCGCCTTGCGCAGATACTCATTGATGCTCCATGTACCTGCGATCATACAGATATTGCGATCGTCCAGAACGTTCACGGCGATGGCGCAGGCATCGATATCGAACATGCCCCCCGCCACTGGCGTTCCCGGATTGAGCCCGCAGCGCGCAGCCGCCTCATCTGACACGCGTCCGGCGATGTCGAGAGAGCTGCACAGAGGCGGCAAAGCTTCGCGGATCCGCGACAGCCCGAAGATCGCGAGCAGGTCATCATCGTACTGGCGGGTATACAGGTTCACGAGATTCGCACCGGAGTAATCGGTGATCTCAGCCCTGGCCTCACCGGTCAGGCGGAAGCGCACGTAGTCCTTGCACTCGAATACCCACTCGATGTTGTCCATGACTTCCGGTTCATTGTCCTGAAGCCAGGCGAGCAAAGCGACGGGCTGACAGGCCATCACGTGCTGGCAGGACAACTCGAATGCGCGCGCCTCGGTCCCGTCCGCTGCCCACTTGACCGGATAAGCGTAGGCGCGATTGTCCGTCGAGATGATGCCGTTGCGGGCAGGCTTCCCATCCTTGCCCCACAGATACAGTCCCTTGCCGTGACCGCAGATGGAGACGCCGGCGATATCATCCGGCGATACGCCCGTCTTTTCCAGAGCATCGTGGATGACGCCGCAGTTGGCCTCCCACATCTCCTCCATGTCGCGCTCTGTCCAGCCCGGCCTGGGTGTGATCATGCGCGTCTCGCGGCTGGCCACGCCGATCTCGCGGCCCTTTGCATCATATATCGCCGCCTTGGTGGTCGTGCCTCCGTTGTCCAGTCCCATGAAATACTTCATGCTTCCGCCCTCCCGAATGCGCGTCGGCGTGCCCTGCCGCGCGCTGCATGTTATCACTTCTAATCTATCAGTAAATCCACGTTTTGTCAATCTGTACGGGGAGATTTTCACCGCCGCCACGCATTATTCGGATCTGTCGCGAGAACCATTGATCCGATCGGCTTCCCCGCCTCTCCACATCGGTCATACGGATTGACCGCTCGAACCGCCATGTGATATACTGTAGCCGTAAACCTTATTCGGGAGGGATCCGGATGGCAACCTTCAACGATGTCGCGGAAGCGCGCATCTATTTCGCTGACGACCGATTTGCCGTGGAAAACGACATGACCATAGAAGCCATCGGCGAGGATTGGAGCACCTGCAGCATGGAGATCGGGCGGCGGCACCTGAACGCCAACGGCCATGTGATGGGCGGCGCGATCTTCACGCTGGCTGATTTTGCCTTTGCCGTCGCATGCAACAATGTCCATCGCCCGACCGTCGGTCTTCAGGTCAGCATCAATTTTCTGAGCACGACGCGCGGCAGCAAACTCATCGCCCATGCCAAGTGCATCCGCAACGGTCGGACCACCTGTGTCTACAACGTCGATGTCATCGACGATCTCGGCTGCGACATCGCCCAGTTCATCGGCACGGGTTACAAGGCTTAGTTACTTTGCACCTTCTGCTTTCGCAAAACATAGCGAGCGGCACGATCACGTGTCGCTCGCATGTTTTATCGGTCGTCTTAAGATCACTCTTCCGCGGCGCTGACGGCCTCCGTCGTCATCTCCTCTGGCGTCGCTGCCGTTGTGGCACGTTTTTCAATGAGCGTTTCCAGCACCCTGATCCCCTCTCTGAGTTGATTGTCAGCCTCGGGATCCGGGTCTATCGGCACGCGATCGCCCTCGAAAGCGATCTCAACGTCAGGCGTGACGCCTACACCGTGGATGGAGCGTCCGTTTGCGTCATAGTAGCTCGAGGTGGTCAGCTGCATGGCGGCGCCGTCCTCATCAAAGCTCACCAGCGTCTGCACGATGCCCTTGCCGAAGGTCGTCGTGCCGACCACCATGCCCCGGTCGAGCGCCTGCACGGAAGCGGCCAGTATCTCCGATGCACTGGCAGACATCCCGTTCGTCAGCACGACGACGGGAAGGTCATCGTAGGCCTCATCCGAGTAGTAGTCGATCTTTTTGCCGTCGC
The DNA here is from genome assembly GCA_017430945.1 of Clostridia bacterium. Next base: position 13,906 of record JAFRMB010000075.1, read on the forward strand.
GCTCCTGTATGTAGACGATGACCCCCTTCGGCAGGATGCTGTCGGCGATCCGGTTCACGGTGGTCAGCATCCCACCGGGATCGTTTCGGACATCGATGATCATGCCCCTTGCGCCCTGTTCATTGAACGATGCCAGTGCCTCCTCGAATCGTTCGGCCGCGTCGCCCAGGAACTGACCGATGGAAACGTATCCGATGCCATTTTCGAGCATCCGGTAGTCCACATAGCTGACGCTGACGTCGGAGCGCATCACGGTCGCCTTCAGCCGCTCCTCGCCCCTCAGGATGCTCAGATCGACGCTCGTGTTCTCCTCGCCGCGTATCATCGCGACTGCTTCTTCATAGGTCTTCCCGCCCTCGCCGATGCGCTGTCCGTCGATGCCCGTGATCAGATCCCCAGCCTGCAACCCGGCTGATTCGGCCGGCGTCTGAGGATATACCCGGATGACTTCGATGTACCCGTCCGGATTTTCGCCGATAAGGACGCCGATGCCGCGGTACAGCCCGTTGCTGTTTTGCCGCTCGCGAAGGAATTGCTCCGGCGTATAATAAAAGGTATAGACGTCTTCCGTAGCCGATGTCATGCCCCGTATCGCGCCGAGCACGAGCGCATCCTCATCCAGAGGCTGATAATACTGCTTCAGCAGGACATCGCGCACCTCGTCCAGGCGCTTGTATCGCTCGATCAGATCGTATTGTTCCTGAGAGACCCAGTACACCCCACCGGATCCTGTGCTGCGATTGGTCAGCATCATCGTCGCAGTCGACGCGATGACAGCGACCATGATAAAAGCCCAGATCAGCGCTGCGGTGCGCGCAAAGCGATTCTTCATCGATACCCTCCAGTGGCCGTCGGGGAAAGTGTTCCCATTTTATACATCAAACTCATGTGTAGCGCCGCTCCGGACAGGACGTATCGTTCCGGAATGCGACAAGAATCCGGATCGGCCCGCTGCCAGTGATGCCCAAACAAACATGGGGCGGCATGGACATAACGCCCTGCCGCACACATCATGCACACTTGCTCCAGGCGTCGTCACGCCACCCCGCAGGTCAAACAGTCGTCGGGCGAGCATGCCCGCGCATAGGTTTAAACCCGTGCACCCGCCGATCACAGGCGAAATTTGCGCGCGTTGCCGCTCTTTCCGAGGAGCATCATCATCTTGAACGTCACGGCATCGTCGAAGTTCCTCAGATCAAGCCCGATGGCGTGCTGTACCTTTTCCAGACGATAGACCAGCGTATTTCTGTGGATGTAGAGCTTTCGGGCGGTCTCAGACAGGTTCAGACTGTTGTCGAAGAACGTCTCGATGGTGTGGACCATTTCATCATTGAACAGCCTGGCCGTGTTGCGGTTGAAGATACAGCTGTTGTAGCTCGCGCCCATATCGGGAGAAACATCGTTCAGAAAGCGCTCCAGCAAAAGATTGCGGTACACGAACACATGCTTGTTGTTGTGGTAGATGCGGCCTACGTTGATCGCGCTGCGCGCCTCTTCGAAAGCGTCGACGATCCCCGAAAGCTCGTCCCGCACATCAGAGATCCCGATGTACACCGTACTGCCGGACTCAGTGAGGAAGCTGTTCTCAAACGCGCCGGCAAACTCCTCGACTTCCTCGATACCGGCATCCTCGCTCACCGTTTTCAGCATCGCCACGGAATGGTGGCCGACTTCTGTGATCAGGTCTTCACTGCCATCCACCACATCGTTCATGAGCTGCAGCGCCGGCTCCATCTCCAGATCCTGGAAATAGAAATACAGCACGCAGCGTTTGCGCTGAAGCGGTATATCATGCTCCGCCGCAAGCGACTCGAACTCCGCGCCCTCGGCTTCGCCCCGCAGCATCATGCGCAGCGCCTGTTCGCGGCTGTTCTGCCCCATGTCCTCACGCATCAACACGTTGATGAGCTCGGCACACAGAACCGCGCATTTCTTGACGTCCTCGCTGTCGCCGTGCAGGCATATGAAGGCGGGCTGATCCTCATCGGTCCCGATCAGCGTCACGCCGCCATAGACGAACGGCATCGTTGGGTTCTGCAAAAGCTCTTCCGGAAGGCTGAACGTCCGCTGGTCTCCTTCGGGGATGATGACGTTGCCGCTGGCGTCCAGAAGGAACGCGGAGAGATCCACCATATCCAGTATCCTGGCGACTTTGACGGTTATGCGATGATCAAAAAACATTTCCCAAACCCTCCTGTACGACCGCATGAAGCACTTCAAGTATACCGCAGCAATGTTTAATCCGTTGGGTCATCTGTTTGAGCGTCGTTAATTATATGTTAATGCTCTGCGTTTTTAGTGTGTTTTGCCTGAATGGTTAAGTTCGTGTTTCCGTCTGTGGATCCCATTCGCGCAGCAGCCTGCTCGCGGGATCCTGCAAAAGCCACAGCCGCGCGGGGACGTATCCGCCGGCGCGAAGAGACACGACCTGCTCCTGAGCAATGATCACGTGATCCAATAGAAGCACCTGCATCGTCATCAGCGCGTTCATGGCCTTGAGGGTGCACCGGATGTCCTCCTTCGACGGATGCGGCGTCCCGCCGGGATGATTATGGCTCAAAACGACTGCGCTGGCGTTTCGCGAGATGACCGCCGACAGGACGTCCTTCAGGTAAAACGGCGCGCTGTCCGTGGTGCCCTTGCGAACCAGCACGGTGTCGATCAAATAGCCTCTTGCGTCCAGGAGGATCGCATAAAAGCATTCGACATGCGCACCTATGAACAGCGTCTTCAAATACGAAGATACCCTGCCCAGCGTATGGAGCCTCGGGCGCGCACCGAATCGCTCCCGCATCGCCCGTCTTGTGAGCTCCGGGATGAGAGAGAAGTAGAATGATCCGAGGCGATCGCATACTTCCTTTTCCCGAAGCGCGTTGCCGGCTTCAAGAAAGAACAGCGGCGAGCCGTAAGCGGCCCGGATCACCGCCAAGCGCACCTCGGCTTCCTCCTGTGGATACATGCGCGCAAGCACAGCCTCTATGGCGTTGTACAGCCGCTCACGCCTCAGATCAGCGTCGTTCATGCGCCAAATGCGCCTGCCGCTTCCAGCGCAGCCAACACTTCCGCCGGATCCTCCAGCCGCTGACCCATATACCATCCGTCCTGTTCGTCGTCGAACAGGAGCTCCGCAGCCCCGTCCACTGCGACGCCGTCTTTCACGATGACCAGATCGAGCGAGACCGGCCTTTCGGCGTCATAGAGGTCCACGACATATTCGCGTTCCGAAAGCTTTTCGGCATCTTCGAAACCCTCGAGAAATCCGCGCAGTGCTTCAGATCGCGCCCTGGTCAGGCTCAGTTTCATCACGTGCACTTCCTTACCTTATCTTCACAGATAAGTTTACAGGAATATTCCGCATTTTGCAAGACCTTGGACAAAAAATCGGTTGACCGACAGCCTTGTATTGACTTATAATTATATTGAAGTTTTATGTGCATCGATCACATCGTTGCCGCGCGAGCGGGAACCATCCTGCACCGAAGAGGTCACTATCCATGAGAACCGTTTATGGCAAACTCACGACTCTGTTGTTTCTGTGCATCGTGGCGCTGATGCTTTTTTTGCCGATGCGCTCCGGGCTTGAGGATCACCTCTACGCCTATCCTCACAGCCTGCGTATGAACAAAGGCGACAGCTATGATATCACCTACGAACTGGACGCCGATCACGCCCAGAAGATCAACTATACCTCGTTGGACAGCAGTGTCGCCATCGTCGATCCCAAAGGGCGCGTCACAGCCATGAGCCCCGGATCAACGGACATCCATCTCACCGCCGCCGGCGGTGCGCGCACCTCGGTACACATCGAAGTCGCAGGCGTACCGACCACGCAACTCCAGCTCAATACCGACTATGTTCGCATGGAGAAAGGCGACGTCACCGGCTTGACCGCTTCATTCAATGCCGATGCGGACGACACGCGCCTGGAATGGCGCAGCATGGACGCCGCGATCGCTCAAGTGGACCATATCGGCCGCGTCACCGCCATGCGCGGCGGTGAAACGCAGGTCTATGCCCAGGCGCCGAATGGTCTGAACGCGGCTGCGACGATATTCGTCCACGTCTCCGGCGACGTCGTGCGCATCACACCGGAGGCGCTGACGCTGGGCACGGGGTCTTCCCTGAAGATGGGCACCTACTACATGCCTGACGACACCACCGACGTGGTCAATGGCTGGACCTCCAGCGACAGCCATGTGCTGTCCGTCGATCCGGACGGCACGGTACACGCTGTCGGCATCGGGCAGGCGATCCTCAGCGTGTTCACGGAAGAGGGATTGAGCACCAGCGCCGTCGTCAAAGTCGAGCAGTCCGCGGCGAATTTCGACATCACGCCCTCTGCGGTCACCATCGAGCGCGGCGACTTCATCGATCTTGAGCCCCGCTTCCTCAATGCTGACGGCACGCCGAATACGGAATCCACCACGCACTACATCGACTGGGCATCGTCGGATCCCGGCGTCGCCAGCGTTGAGGCCGGGCGCGTCATCGGCCACAAGAGCGGCCTCGTGCGCATCACGGCATCGTCCGACGGCAAGGTCGCGGCCTGTGATCTCACCGTCCATGTGCTGGTACGCGAGATCACGCTGGACAAGCAGCAGGTCTACCTGCTGCGGGAGGATACCGTAAAGCCCATCCAGCTCATCGCCACCATCAACCCGGCTGATCCGGACGATCCGACCATCACCTACTCGACGAACAACGACATGGTCGCCAATGTGAGTCAGGACGGTATCGTCACCATGACCGGCGGCTACGGCACGGCGATCATCACGGCAAGGGCCGCCAGCGGCGCGGTGGCACACTGCGAGATCAACGTCGTGACCGAGATCCCCGATCCGAATGCCTCCGCATCGCCTGCACCTTTGGATCGGACCGAGCAGACAGGCACCGACGTCCATGGCGGCGATGCCGGCGGCACACCAAGCGGCGGTTTCAGCTTTGACGATATCGGCAACGGCGTCGAATCCCGCCGAAATATCGAAGATTACACACACAGCGATCTCCCGTCAGGCGGCGATAGCAAACCTGCCGGCAGTGCGCCGCCTGCCAGCGGCGGTTTCAGCTTCGATGACATCGGCAACACGATCCAGGCTCCGAAGGATCTGGAGGACGCCGGGATCTCGCCCGGCACCTCAAAACCAGCCGATCCGGCCCAGGGGGCAACGGCCGGCGGCCTGTTCGAATTCTGATGGCGTCATTGCCGCATCGTGATCTGAGATCCATACAAGCGGCGACGACCATGGGACGCTCGATGCATCCCATGGTCGTCTCTATCGGTCTGAATACCGTCCGGCGCGGGATGATGTCGATCTCTCATCCCCTGCGTCCGGTCGGATCCATGCCTCCGCGGCCTCCCCTGCCGCCGCCGGGCTTGCCCTGCCCCGGCCATTGTGGCGCTCCCGGCCTGCCGGCCGGCGCGGGCCGCTGGGCCGGCACGGGCGCGGGC
>JAFRMB010000001.1 GCA_017430945.1 Clostridia bacterium
GATGCCGCACATGGCCACGCGCTCCAGCGTGTCCGCGTGCAGCTTCAGCGTGTTCGCCGTGAGCAGCAGCACGAGCACGGAGAGCAGCGCCACCGCGCGCTTCACCGTGTTCCGGCGCCTCCTGTTGTTGATGATGTTGTCAGTCTGTCTGTCGTTCCAGCGTTCCATGTATTTACCTCCCATGGGAGTCGATCCGGGACTGTCTCAAAACACCCGGCGGTGGATCATCCATCCACAGGGACGGCGTGATCGCCGTCCGCGGGCGCCAATTATGGCGCCCCTACGGTGGGTCACGCGTCGATGCAAAACGATCCTTTCATCAGACGCCGCGTCGATACAGTCTCGTCCTTCTGTCTTTATAGCGTACCCGTGTCGCCAGCCATGCCCGCGAAAGCGCCGCGGACGTGGCTCGGGACGCGAGTCCCAAAATACCGCAATGGCTCCCCCAGGAGAAATGACTCTCCCGGGGAAGCTTCGTTCAGTCTCCGCCGGACCGTCAGAGGGGTCCGGCACAGGGTCATGGGTCCGGTCATCTGCCGGCGCTCATGCGGCGCCTGGTCGCCAGCAGCACGGCTGCCAGCAGCACCAGCAGGGAGCCGCCCACGTGGAAGATCGCGGTGCCCACGCCGCCCGTGCTGGGCAGGGACACGCCGGACTGGTTGATGACGATGACCGTGTAGGTCGTCTCGTCGCTGTTCGGCTTGGTCGCGGATGTCGCGATGGTCTGATCGTAAGATACGCTCACGACGCCGGTGGTTTCATCCGCCTTCACTTCGATCTTTACCGCGTCCTTCAGCGGATTGTAGCCGAGCGGGGCCTGCGTCTCCTCCAGCCAATACACGCCCACGGGCAGGTCGCCCAGATCTGCCTTACCGTCTTTGTCGGTCACGATATCGGGCTTCCTCGGCGACGGCTTCGATTCGGGATTCTCATGGTCCCAGTCCGCATAGTCGTTATTGTACAGGTCGAACTTCGCGCCCTCCAGCAAGGAGCCGGTCTCCGAGTCGCCGTGCTTCTCCAGGGTCACCGACACCCGCTTCAGGGGGTTGGTGATCACGGTCACCGCTTCGTCGCCGCCGACCTTCTTGATCGTGGCCACGACGGTCGTGATCTGGTCTTCGCCCTCGCCCTCAGTCTGCTCGGCGAGGATCACGGAGTAGACGTCATCATCGCTCAGCTGGTACTGCGCCGGAGCCTCGGTCTCCTTCATGTAGAAGGTGACGCCCAGGGGGATGCCGGTGAATTTGACAATGCCGTCTTCGCCGGAGGTCGCGGTGACCGGTTCCGTTGAATCGCCAAGTGTCAGCGGGGTCGTGCAATCCGGGTCCGTGTACAGCGTGAACGTCGCGCCCTGCAGCAGGCTGGTTGCGTCCGTCTGTTCCTCGCCCTTCTTGGTGAATTTGAAGTCTCCGGTCTTGCGGGTGTTGGTGAATACGATCTCGATCTTGCCGTCGAAGCCGGTCTCACCCTCTGCCAAATCAGCGATCGTACCTTCTGCGCCCACGGTGATCTCGCCCGTCGTCAGCGGCTGACTGCCTTCGACCGGTTTATTGTTCATGGTCCAAGTCGTGGAGAAGTTGGGGGCCGCGGACTCGGTGAACGTGATCACCGTGCCGTAGGGCACCGTGTCGTAGTTGACCGTCGTTCCCTCACCGGCGGGGAACTTCGCGATGTTGTAGTAGGTCGTACCTTCCACCGCTACGCCTTCAGCACTGTCGCTGCCCACCAGTTTGATCGTCGAATTACTATCATCCTTGTCGTAGGCGAATACGAAGGGGACTTCCTGGTCGGAAGCCAGACCGGAAGACACCACCTTCTTCAGCGACACCTTCGCCTGCTTGCGCGTGTTCGTGACGGTGACGGTGTAAGCGCCGTCCTTTTCAGATACAGACACGCTCTGCGTGCCAGCCGGAACGGTGACGCCGTTCGTGCTGGAATCGACTGTGAGCGTCACGGGGCTGATACCGGTGTAGTTCGCCGGTGCCTCATCCTCGGTCAAGGTGTAGCTGC
>JAFRMB010000076.1 GCA_017430945.1 Clostridia bacterium
ATGGAAACCCGAAAGACCGTGGCGCAAAAACAGGCCCTGCAAGACGCGCTGACGGCGGCGGAGGCGGCCAACAAGGCGAAGACCGCCTTCCTCTCCAACATGAGCCACGAGATTCGCACCCCCATGAACGCCATCATCGGGCTGGACAGCATCGCGCTGAACGATCCGGATATCTCGGCGCAGACGCGGGATTACCTGAACAGGATCGGCACCTCCGCCCATCACCTGTTGGGGATCATCAACGATATTCTGGACATGTCCCGCATTGAATCGGGGCGCATGGTCATCAAGCAGGAAGAGTTCTCCTTCTCCAAGACGCTGGAGCAGATCAACACCATCATCAGCGGACAGTGCCGCGACAAGGGGCTGCGTTACGACTGCCGGACAAAGGGCCAGATCGACGAATCCTACATCGGCGATGATATGAAGCTCCGACAGGTGCTGATCAACATCCTCGGCAACGCTGTGAAGTTCACGCCCGAGGGCGGCACCGTCAGCTTCATCATCGAGGATGTGGCGCGGATGGATGGCAAGGCGACGCTGCGCTTTACGATCAGCGATACCGGCATCGGCATGAGCAAGGATTTCCTGCCCAGGCTGTTCGACGCGTTCTCGCAGGAGGATTCCTCCACCACAAACAAATATGGCAGCACCGGCCTGGGCATGCCCATCACCAAGAGCATCGTGGAGCTGATGAACGGGCACATTGAGGTAGAGAGCGAGAAGGGCGTCGGCAGCACGTTTACGGTGACCATAACGCTGGGTCAGGCCAGCCATATTGCGTCGGACAGCGGGGAAACCGAGCTTCGCGCAAATGAGATGAATGTGCTGGTGATCGACGACGACCGCATCGCCTGCGAACACGCGCAGGTCGTGCTGGGTCAGCTCGGTATCAGCTGCGATATGGCGTTGTCCGGCAAGGACGCCATTGGGATGGTGAAGATGCGCCACGCCCGCCGGGAGGACTACAACCTGATCCTGGTGGACTGGAAGATGCCGGAGATGGACGGGCTGGAGACGACCCGAAAGATTCGCGCCATCGTCGGCCATGACACGCCGATCATCATACTGACCGCCTACAGCTGGGACGACATCGAGGACGAGGCCCGTGACGCGGGCGTGGATACCTTCGTCGCCAAACCGCTCTTCGCCGGTACGGTGATGGATGAGTTTCACAAGGTCTTTAAAAAGAAGAATGCAAATCTGTTCCGGAAGACGGCGGACCTGACCGGTCGCCGCGTGCTTCTGGCGGAGGATGTAGCGGTAAACGCGGAAATCATGATGATGGTGCTCAGTATGCGCCAGATGCAGGTCGATCACGCTGAGAACGGCAGGGTCGCCGTCGAAATGTTTGCCGGCCACGAGCCCGGATACTATGACGCTATCCTCATGGATATGCGCATGCCGGAGATGGACGGCCTGGAAGCCTCACGGCTGATCAGGGCCATGGATCGAAAGGACGCGCAGGGAATCCCGATCATCGCACTGACGGCCAACGCCTTCGACGAGGATGTGCAGCGCAGCATGCAGGCCGGATTGAACGCGCACCTCTCAAAGCCCGTGGAACCGGAGATCCTCTTTGAGACGCTGGAAAACCTGATCAAGGCGTAATAAATCGAGGTGTTTTTTCCGCAAACCAATGACAGTGCAGAGCCGCCCCTCCAAACGGAAGGGCGGCCCTGTTTTGTGGCTATGAATTCCTGCAGGCATCTGAATCATCTGTTTTAAGCCATTAAACAGAATACTTCATCATCGTATCAATCAAGTTCCCAGCCTGGCTTGTATAAGCTTCAACGATAATGGGGGCCCTCAGATCCAGGCTACAGATACCCAGAAGCGATTTGGCATCCACAGCATATCTGTCCTGCCTGAGAATAATCGTAAACGGATAATGATTGGCCAGATTGACAAACGATCGAATTTCTTCTGCCGCGCCCAGCCGGATGTTGAGCGTGACCACAATAAAACACCTCCCCTCTCAGACATGGTCGTGTTGGTACATCGTGTCTGAAATCGAGAGATGTCATTGAATTAACTTATTTTAACACATAACCATGTCGAATGCAACAGTATTAATGGTACGTAACCAAACTTAACATTTATAATTGCCGCAGGTATACATAACAGGACCGCGAGGCGTCTGCTTCCCCGCGGTCCTGTATGTCAGGATTGGATCATCACATTCAATCAAACTCTGTAGGGCTGTAATTCATGCAACAGGTCATCACAGTTGTCAGCGTGTACCTCTACCGTTAACGGGCTTGACAGCTTCAGGCTCAATACGCCGGGCGTCGATTTTGCGTTTACCACATGCCTTTCGTCGCGCAGATCGACATCATAGGCATGTTTACTGAAAATCTTCGCCACAGCTTTCGCATTCTCCGCCAAGCTCAGTCGAATTCGCAATGTAGTCATTTCAAGTCATCTCCGTCACCATGTCCCATATTCAAAGAAAACAGAAAACAGCAAGCAGAATTAGTGAAATGCCTTGACATCGCTTCCTTTCTCAGCCTATATGCTCAATTACATTATAACACGAAGTGGCGGTTTGTCAACAATTACCTACTCTTTTTATAGAGTAAATGTCCCTCCACGCAGATGTGCCGCCGTATTGTGCGGTATTTCCTTAATTGCGATAATATGAATGTACACGCCTGTGGGGGCGGCATCTCGTGCGCGGGGAGCGCGCGATTTCGATTTGCGCCGCCCGCCAGGTAAAGCGAACCGTTTC
>JAFRMB010000010.1 GCA_017430945.1 Clostridia bacterium
GCGGCCTGGGCGTTGGTCGGACTGACCATATTCTGGATGATTCGGCTCAAAGAGGTGCCGGCCTGCGACCCTTTGATGCCGTTGTTCGCCATAATGCCCAGCGCGACAGCCACATCATCGACGGAATATCCGAGCGATCCGGCCAAAGGGGCGACGTACTTGAATGATTCGCCCATCATGGCCACGTTGGTGTTGGCGTTGGTCGAGGCGGCGGCCAGTACGTCGGCAAAATGGCCGGTGTCCTGAGCAGTCAGCCCGAAGGCGGTCAGAGCATCGGTCACGATGTCTGAGGTCGTACCCAGGCTTTCACCGGATGCCGCAGCCAGGTCCATGATCGGCTGCAGACCGGACAGCATCTGATCCGTTTTCCAACCGGCCATGGCCATGTATTCCAGGGCCTCGCCGGCCTCCGTGGACGTGAAAGCGGTGGTACTGCCCATTTCGATGGCCTTTTGGGTCAGAGCGTCGAAGTCCGCGCCGGTAGCGCCGGAGATTGCGCCGACCTTGGACATCTGCGCCTCGAACTCCGATCCGGCTTTGTAAATCTGTTTCGCCGCCAGCGTGATGGGCGTAGTCAGCGTGAGACTTGCGGTTTTCCCAAACCCGCTCAGGGAATTTGCAATGCCCTGGCACTTCGATTCGATCCCACTGATCGCGCTGTCCAGACCATCAGTTTTGATGCCAAACGATGCGAACAGCTCACCGACCTTCAGAGCCATCGAACATCGCCTCCCTTTCGGAAAAATATTAGAGCGACATAATGGACGAGAAGAAAGCGTCTGCGGCCTTCTCCTCGTCCTTCTCGTCGCGTTCCTTGTTTTTGCCTTCGTTCCTGGCGCGAATCTGCATCGCCACCGCCCCATATGGGGACAGATTATTGAGCAGCGTGACAAATCTGCGCCAGGTCATATGATCAAGCTGCTCCACCAGGTCGATGCCGTAGTCCCGGAAAAAATCCGCCTCCACGGCATCCCATATGTGGAGCATGTTTATTTTTTTCCGTTTTTGTCACCGTCAGCCGGCTTGTACTCGTCCTCATCGGACAGCTCCTCCGAATCGTCGTCCTCATCATTGCCGTTGATCATGAGGAAGACGCGCTGCACGAGGTCGGCCAGCTCGCCGGCGGTCATGCCCTTCTCGCACATGTCGTTCACGCGGTCCTTGCCGAACATGATGTCGGCGGCCCGCATGATCATCTTCGTTCCGGTGGCGGGATCGTCCTCCGCGCGAGCCATCATGACGGGCACTATGGCGGGAATCACAGCGGGGATCTCGAAGGTATTCCCGAAAATGGTCAGCTCGATGGTGTCCGCGTTCTTCTCGGAGATGAACTTGTCGAAGTTCAGAATCTTCTTTGCCATTTTGTACATCCTCCCTATATGGTTATAGGGGAGAGCCTTATACAGGCCCTCCCGCTATTCTGTGGTTGTGGATCAGGCCCCGGCGGACACGGAAACGGTGACCGTCGCGGTCTTGCCGCCGTTGACGGTGGTCACGGTGATCGTGGTGCTGCCGACGCCGACGGGCGTGATGGTGAAGCCGGTCTCGGTGATGTTGGAGACGGTCGCCACCTTGCGGTTGGAGTTGGCCACCCGGAACCGCTTGTTGGAGGAGGTGGCAGGGGTGAAGTCCACGGTGATGATCTTCGCGGACCCACCGACCGTCATGGACAGGGTGCTGCTGATCGCGGTGGAGCCGTCCTTCAGGGCGATGCTGGTCACGGCGGTGTACGCCTCGACCTCGGCCTCGCCGACCTGCTCCAGATCCCAGGAGACGGATTCCTCGCTGTCGTCGGTGCTCCGCTCCTTGGAGGTGACGATGAAGTCGGCGATGATGGTGTGGCCGAAGGGGTCAACCATCTTGATGGTGCAGTCACCGTCGCAGCCGGCCATCTCCGCGTAGTCATTGAGCAGCGCCTGGCCGGCGTCCTCCGCGCCGGTGGAAGCCTCGATCACCGGATTGCCCTCCAGGGTCAGGCTGCCGTTGCGCTTGGTGATGAAAGGCTCGGCCCACACGTCGGTTGCCGCGGAGCCCTCCTCGGTGTCGCTGTCCACGGAGTAGGTCATGCTGGTCAGGCCGTGGATGCGGGTGAAATTGACGTCAGCGATGTTCTTGATGTAGATCAGCCAGTCCCGGATGTTTACCGGGCAGCCACGCTTGCGTCCCTTTGCCATAGGCGTTTTTCCTCGCTTTCTGTTTTAGTCGCAGTAGTAGACATAATAGTTACTCGTGTAGATTTCGCGTTTCTTCGCGTCAGCGCCAATGCCCTGCGAAGTGTTGATCTTGCGGATCGAAGCCTGCGGGCCGTCGCCGGCGAGGAAGCCCTCGAAATCTATGATCGCCCGAGCGATGTCCTGGGAGAGGTGATAGGCGTCGTTGACCGTATTCCCCCGGGTGACGATCTGGATGCGAGCCGGATCGCCCTCACCGCCGATGCCGCTGTCCGTCGAATAGACGCAGATGCATCTGTCCGGCGTGTCGGGCATGAGGCCCCAGAAGATGTCCCCGTCCGTCTCAGCGTCCGCGATGGTTCCGAGGCCGCAGAACTCAAGATGCTTCGCAATCCACTCAATGATCTCCACGTCCTCACCCCATTTCCTCGCTCATCCCGCTCTGGGCGAGAGTGAGCATTTCGCTCTGCACGCTGCCGTCGTTGACAGGGTCTTCGAGATATTTTGCCTTCCGTCCGCGCTGATGGACGAACCATGTTTTTTCGTGCTGGACCACAGCGTAGGGCGTATCATACGACACAGTGCCCTCGCTGCCGTCCTCGTTTACGTCCACAACGCCGGAGGCCTGCAGGGGGCCTTGATCGAGCGGGACCTGCTGCTTCGATACGGTCAGGAGATGGTCGAGCGCCATCCACGTGCCCTTCCGGCTGCCGTTCTTCACGACCTTCTTGATCAGGCTTTTGTCGATGTCGACCTTTACGGTGGTTCGGCTCATTCGAGGTACACCTCCAGGTGGTTGTCGGAGAAGCCGTTCTTTACCTCGCAGTTGATCACGACAAATGTCTGGCCGTCGCACGTCACCAGGCTGCGCTCTGGAATTGCCTCGCCCTCGCAGAACATCTTCGCGTTGGCGGGCGACTGGTCGAGCGAGCCGCTCGGATTCTTGTATGTGTGCTGGAGATGCTTCCCCCGCTCCATACGGCACGGTCTGGTTTCGGGTTCGCCGTAGATCGGCTCTCCAGCTCCCTCCCGGAGGAATGGCGTGATCGTGGCGGTCTGGCAAAGCAGGAAGCTGATCAGTCCCATGACGGCAACACCCTCTCGCTGCAGGGGCAGGGGCCCCGGCCCTCTACGCCCTTATACATCAGGCCGGCCTCCAGAAGGATGCCGTAAGCCGTCGGGCAGATGTTCTGCTTCGTCAGATTTCCGCCGAATGCGCCGTCCCCGAAATCCATGGAGAACTCGCCGATCCTGAACGCTGTCACTCCATTGGGGAGAGACTGTCCGTTCATCTGGGCGGCGAGCGTCTTCTCGTGATTGATCTGGTAGACGACGGCCTCATTGAACGCCTCGATCTCGAAGTCCTGACGGGGGATGCTCGGGAAGATGAAAGCCTTGATCCTCGGCTCCATTGCGGCGATCTCATCCGCGGTTGGGGCGCTAAACACCCCGTGAATATCAGGCATATGTCTCACGCTCCAATCACGCCGCGAAGGGCTGCCCGGATGGACAGCCCTTGCACGTTACGGCTTATCAGGCCGCGGTCGCTACGTACTTGACCTTGATGGTCACGGTGGTTCCGTTGTTGGTCACATTGACGCTCTGAGCGGTGTGACCATCGCCAGTGGTCGCGGGCAGGCCGGTGATGTCCGCAGCGCTGAAATCGTTGGCGAAGGCATAGCCGTCGGCAGCGGTCAGGACCACGGTCGCGGTGTACGCGGTAGAGCCGGCGAAGGAGACCGCGGTGGGGGACCAGGTGATGGCGGCGGTGTAACCGGTGCCAGCGTCGTGAGTGGCCTGCGGGGTCGCAGACTTGACGGGCGCGGTCACGTTGTAGTGAGCGCTCTCGATGGTGATCACATCGGAGGGCAGCAGCACGGAGAAGGGATAGTAGTTGGTGCCGGCCACGGGGTGCACGGGCTTGGGCAGCGCCCAGCCCAGGCGCATGACAGCACGCAGGGCCACACAATCCTGCTGCGCCAGATTCAGGATCACCTTGCCATCGCCGTCGGTGATGGAAGCCTGATCGAGGATCTTGTAGGTGATGTCCTCGCGGATGGCGTAACGGGCGTAGCGGAAATCGCCGGCCAGCAGGAGAGCCTGGGTGGCGTCCCAGGAGCCATTCTCCGGGAAGTCGATCATGGTGCCGTTCAGCTCGTACACCATGGCACCGGCAGCGCCGTTGGAGTAGGCGGTGCGGAAGATGGGCTGGCCGTTGGAATCGACGCAGCCGCGCAGCTTCGCGCGCAGGGGCAGGCCGCCGACGTAGCCGGTCACGGCGATGCCCTGCTCCTCCACCTTGGCGATCACGCCGTTCTCGCCGTTGATGTTCTGGTACAGGCCAGCGGTGGTGAAGCCGGCGTAGTTGCCAGCGGTGATCGCGGCGGGCACGATACCGGCGGGCCAGGAATCGGGCTTGTTCGTGCCGAAGAAGGCAGCCTTGTCGATGGCCTTGCCAAAGGCTTCCACGATCCGCGGGCGGACCTCGGCCCAGATGTCATAATCGACATCATCGAGCACGGCCTCGGGGATGGGCACGATCACGGCCAGCTCCTCAGCAGTGATGAACACACCGTCCCAGGTCATCGCAGAGGTCTGCTTCAGACCGGTGTCGCCGGTCACGAAGAAGGCGTCAACGGTGCCGGTCATGACGGGCACCTTGAGCTGCTTCCGGGTCATATTGGGCATCCGCTGGGCGCGGCGCAGGAACACGGATTCGGTGGGGACGGCCTGGATGATCTCGCGGGA
>JAFRMB010000077.1 GCA_017430945.1 Clostridia bacterium
CCCGGCGGCCCGGGCTGCGGGCGGGCTTGGCCTCGCCGGTGGAATAGCCCGGGACGTTGTAGTGGTGCATGTAGCGCTTGCGGTCCTCGGTGCCGATGCCGTCGATGATCTGCTGCTCGGACATCGGAGCCAGCGTGGCAACGGTCATGACCTGGGTCTGGCCGCGGGTGAACACGCCGGAGCCGTGCGGGCGGGGCAGAACGCCGACCTCGCACCAGATCGGGCGAACCTCGGTGAGCTTGCGGCCGTCAGGACGGATGCCCTTGTCGATGATGTGGCGGCGCATGACTTCCTTCTGGACGCCGTACAGCGCGTCGGCGACCTCCTGCTCGCGACCCTCGAACTGCTCTGCGAAGTGCTCGGCGACCTCGGCCTTGACCTGCTCCTCGCGGGCGTTGCGCTCGGCGCGCTCGAAGGTCTCGAACATCCACTCCACCTTGGGCAGCGCGAACTCGCGCACGGCGGCCTTCACGTCGTCGCCGGGCAGCTGCAGCGGGAATTCCTTCTTCTCCTTGCCGATCTCGCCGGCGATGCCGCCGATGAAGGCCACGATCTTCTTGATCTCCTCATGGGCGAACAGGATCGCGCCCAGCATGACCTCCTCGGAGACTTCCTTCGCGCCCGCCTCGACCATCAGGACGGCCTCAGAGGTGCCGGCCACGGTCAGGTTGAGCAGGGACACCTCGCGCTGCGCGACGGTGGGATTGACGATGTATTCTCCATCCACATAGCCGATGTTCACGGCACCGATGGGGCCGGCCCACGGGATCTGGGAGACGGACAGCGCGGCGGACGCGCCGATCATGGCGGGGATATCCGGGATATTGTCCTGTTCGACGGACATGACTGTCGCGACCACGGACACGTCGTGGCGCATCCCCTTGGGGAACAGCGGGCGCAGGGGACGGTCGATCAGGCGGCTGGTCAGGATGGCCTTCTCAGCCGGACGGCCCTCGCGGCGGTTCCAGGATCCGGGGATGTGGCCCACGGAATACAGCTTCTCTTCAAAGTCCACGCTCAGCGGGAAGAAATCGATGCCCGGGCGCGGGGTATCGGCCACCGTCGCGGTGACCAGGACACAGGTATCGCCATAGCGCACGAAGGTTGCGCCGCTGGCCTGCTCGGCGTACTTGCCGAACTCGAGCGTGAGCGTACGTCCGCCCAGCTCCATGGAATAGCTCTTGAACATGTCGTGTTGCCCTCCTTGGGTCATTCTATATCTTGACTTTTATTGAAACCATGCTTGATCGCGCCTGCGGCGCATATCCTCCGCGATGTACAGACGCGCGCCTGCGGGCTTGCTCCCGCATCCTGGCGTCCGCACACCGCGTTCCCGCCCGTGCTTCAAGGTGCACTCCATCCCTCGAATACCGAACGAAGCCGCCGCTCGGCAAGCCGAAGCGGCGGCGCGAAACAGTCTATCCGGTGCGGTCGACGCTGGCTTACTTGCGCAGGCCCAGCTTTGCGATCAACTGACGATAGGCCTCGATGTCGGTGCTCTTCAGATAGTCCAGCAGGCCACGGCGCTGGCCGACCATCAGCAGCAGGCCACGGCGGGAGTGGTGGTCCTTCTTGTGCATCTTCAGATGCTCGTTGAGGTGGTTGATGCGCTCGGTCAGCAGCGCGATCTGGACCTCGGGGGAGCCGGTGTCGCCCTCGTGGCGGCCGTAGGTATTGATGATCTCCTGTTTGGTCATGGGTCGATTCCTCCTCTTTCTATGCACCATGGGCCAGGTGAGCCGTCGGAGTGCTCGGCAGACCGGGCGAATGGCAATTCTGGCAATAGCATTTTGCCACAAGATGTATTGTACCACAGCCGTGCGCCTTTGTAAACGGATTTCGGAAAGTTTAACAGGCTGAGCGGCTACAGGTCGAACTGTTCCAAAAAGCTGTGCGCCTCTCCCCCCTGCTTCCAGCCGACCAGGGTATCCAGCTGAACGGTATGGACGCTGTTGAAGATGTTCCGGGAGACCTTTGGGTCGTCGGCGTCCAGGGCGGCGATCAGGCGCTTGACGGCCTGGCGCTTCGAACCGGCGCCCGCCTCGCCGGCTTCCTCGGTGAATCTGCAGGCGCACTGCGCAAAGGAAAAGCCCCAGTCGTCCCGCCAGGCGATGATGTCGCGCTCGCGGATCATGTACATCGGCCGGATGAGCTCCATGCCCGGGAAGTTCTGCGCGCGCAGCCTGGGCGGCATGGCCTGGATCTGGCCTCCGTAGAGCATGGCCATCAGCGTGGTCTCGATGACATCGTCGAAATGGTGCCCCAGGGCGATCTTGTTGCATCCCAGCGCCTGCGCGTGACGGTACAGGCAGCCCCTGCGCATCCTGGCGCACAGGAAGCACGGGCGCTTTTCCTGGGATGCGGCGGCCTCGAACACGTCCGACTCGATGACGGTCGCCGGGATCTCCAGCCGCCTGGCGTTCGCCTCGATCCGGCCGCGGACCTCCGGGCGATAGCCCGGATCCATGACCAGCCACACGGCCTCGAACGGGACCTCCGTATGGCGCACGAGCAGCTGCATGAGCTTGGCCAGCAGCATGGAATCCTTGCCGCCGGAGATACACACGGCGATCCGGTCCCCCGGCTGGATGAGACGGTACTGCCGGATCGCCCGCATGAACGGACGCCACAGCGCCTTGCGCCGGACGGTCAGGATCTCCTGCTCCATCCGCTGGACTTCGGTCATCGCTCGCTTCATATAAGGGCCCCCTGTCGAACGCCGTCCTTGATGCCTCGGGAGCGACGGCGCGTCGACTGAATTATAGCATCATCCCCCGCTTTCCGCAAGCCGGGCATGCGGCGCGGCCCTGCGCGTTTCATGCTTCCGTGGTTTCGGACCGTTCCCCATGTGTTTGAAAGGATGCGTTGTCAAGAGGGCCCAGCAGGCCTCCCCGTTTTCGATCGCTCCCTGCGCCCATCCCGCCCGTTGAACACCTGACCTTCAACGGCTCGGGCGGCCGGCCGCCGTCCCGCGGCGCGCTACGGCGCCGTATCCACAAAGGGCGTGTCGTGCGTAAGCGCCCACTGCTCCGTGCTCCCGCCCGCCGGGGCGAAGATGGCCGTCAGCGATGCGCAGCCGGAGAAGGCGTTCCCGGCGATCTCGCAATCCTTCCCCAGCCGGATCCGCATGAGCGCCGCGCAGTCCCTGAACGCATATTCGCCGATGCGCGTGCATCCCCGCGCGTCGACCGCGCACATCGCCGCGCCCTCGAAGGCGCTTTCGCCGATCGTACGGGCGTCGGCGGGCAGCGTGAAGTCCGCCTCCCCGAAGTCCGGAGCGCTTCCCAGCTTGCCGCACCACAGGCACACGCCCTGGTGATAGCTGTGCCCGCAGGATTCAAGGTAGGCCGTCCCGCCGCGGCAGATCTCGAGGCGACGGCTCCTCACGGCCGGCGGATCCTGCGTCTCGCCGGCGTATACCGCCACTTCGCCCAGCTTCAGCGTGCCGCTGTCGCTCCCCGCGACCTCGTTGCTCACGCCGATCGCCTGGCCGGTCTCGCCGCCGATGGCCGTCACCGTGCCGCCGGTGATCGTGATGTCGCCGCTGTCACCGCTGGTGGCATTTTTGCGCACGCGGCCCGCGCCGATGCCCGCGCCGCTGCGGCCGCCGTCATAACGGCTGCCGATGGCCGTCACGGTGCCGCCGGTGATCGTGATGCTGCCGCCGCTGCCGTACCCGCCGCCGCCGATGCCGGCGCTGCCCCGGTTGCCGCGGGCATACACCGTGCCGCCGGTGATCAGGATGATGCCGCCGCTGCCGAGGTCGCCCCCGCCGATGCCCGCGGCGAGCCCGACCTCCCAGTTGTCCGGATCATAGCACTGGGCGGTGACGCGGCCGCCGTTGATGGTGATCCTGCCGCCGTTCCCGCCGCCCTTGCCGCCGCCGATGCCCGCGCCCCAGACGCTGCCGGTCGCGTTGACGGTGCCGCCGTTGATGGTCACGGCCCCGCAGCTCCCGTTGATCCCGCCGCCGATGCCGGCGCAACCCTCGCAGCCGACGGCGTCAAGCGTGCCGGTCCCGTCGATGGTCAGGCTGTCCCCGGACGACACGTTGACGCCCTGCGCCGCCGTCAGGGTCGTTCCTGCGCCCAGAGTGAGATGCACGTCGCCGTCGATGATCAACCGGCTGTCAAAGGACGCGTTTCCCGTGACCTGATACCACCCGGAGGACAGGGTGGTCAGTGCAAAGCCCTGCCCGATCTGCCACGGGTCGTCGGCCGTGCCTGTGCCGAGGAGAGCCGATACGATCTCCGCGCTGATCGTCACGTCCTCGTCCGGCATGACCAGCGTCCACGCGCCGTCTGCTTCGGTCAGCGTCCCCGCGTTGGTGCTGTACCGGACGCGGCAGCCCTCCGGCGCCTCTTTGGACAGCCCCAGGGCCACGGTGTCGCCCGCGCCGGCGTAGAACATGCCGTCATACATCATGCCCGCTGCGTAAACTGTGATGCCGCTGACGTCATAGGCCGCTGTGCTCTGGCCGGGATCCATGGTCACGCCCGCATCCGCCGTGACGGAAAGCGCCTGCCTGCCCTGCTCGGCTCCGGGCGACTGCATGTACAGGCAGTTGTTCAGGGCCGGCGCGCCGTCTGTTTCGGAATAGAACGTGCCGCCAGTGAAAGCGGTGCCGCTCTGCGGGGCTGCGATGCAGTCGGTGATGCTCATGTGGCTCGATCCCTCGGCCACAAAGCAGCCGATCCAGTTGCGCCCTCCCGTGATCTTCCCGTCAAAGACGGAGCCGGTGATCGTGAGATGATCCGCACCGCTGGCCATAAGGCCCCCCATGAAAACGCAGAAGCCTCCGATGTCACTGCTGCCGGAGATCGCAACGCTGACGCGGCAGTTGGTGACCGTGCAGCCCCCGCGGAATTGACCGATCAGGCCGGACGCGTAGCTGCTTGAGATGCTGCCTGCCACGTGAAGGTTGCGGATGGTCGCATGCTCTATGCTCGAGAACGGCGCTATTGTCCCGGACTGGCTTTTCGAGGTGAAGGTCAGCGTGTGCCCCGCGCCGTCAAGATCACCGCTGAAAGGATGATCCAATGTACCGATCATGGTCGTGACGCTGATGTCACGGGTCAGGCGGTAGTATTTGCCGCCCGAGTTTGCGACCGAGGCGGCGAGCGCGTCCCAGGCCGCCGCGCTGTCGATCCGGAACGGGTCGTCAGCCGTGCCTGTGCCTTGCAGATCGGATTCCGACTCATGGATGACATATACAGCCGTGGCGACGCGGCTGACCGGCAGGCCCTCCTTCATCGCCACCGCCCGGATCGTCGTATCCTCCGAGACGGTCAGAGGACCGGTGTAGACGGCGCTTTCTGCGGTCGGCTGCGTGCCGTCCGTGGTATAGCGGATCTGCGCGCCCTCCGTGGCGCAGGAGATCGTCACCGTCTGCGCCGCTTCGTATGTGCCGCCCGCGGGGCTGAACACCACCTCGTTAGCGGACATGGCGCCCCAGGACTGAATCGTGTACGCGATCGCCCCCGTAGATTCCCGATCTCCGTCATAATCCGCCGCTGCGGCTCTCAGGGGCCGCCATTCAAGGCCCTCTATGCCCCCGTCCCAGTTTCCGGTCCCGCCGCCAGCATACTCATATTCGAGCCAGTCCGCCGGCATCGCGAACAGCGCAGTCTGCGCTGTGGTCTGGAACCATCCGGTCGCGCCGATCGGACTGGCCTCAAGCTGCAGGCATGCGCAGAAGTATTCGTTGCCACCGGCAGCGACGGCCGTTTCGTAGTCTATCGATTCTGTGCTGGTTCTCTTTCCGTTCTTATACGTATACTTGTACAGCTTGGTGCTTGTAAATCTGTATGTCTCGTAATTATTTGTTCCGGAATAATGCTTGATCTGCGCCCCGCTCGTGCCGCCCATCACGATGGGGATGGCGGACAGGCCTGCGTTCGCGATCCTGAACTGTTTGCTGTCCCCCTTGGGATTGTATATCATCTGCAGCGGGGAGACGTCCGTCCGCACCGGCGTCAGCAGGATCACCGGGGCGCTATCGCTGACCGTCAGCTTCACGCTGCCGGATCTCACCCTGATCCAGAGCAGGATCCCTGTATTTTCGTAGTTCGTCGGGCGGAGCAGCGCCGTGGTCGGCTCCGTGGAAAGGTCGTCGGTCCTGCCGAAGCAGTACTGCGCGGACGGCCCCGCCGCCGTCCCCGTTGCGTACAGGATGTCATAACAGGTTTTGTCCGCCAGCGTCGTCACGGTGAACTGCTTTTCGACGGATCCGTGCCTGTCCGGGTCAAGATCCACCGCCGCGAAGCGGTCGCCCTCGACGAGCGTCTGTTCCACCGTCGCGGCGGTCGCCCTTCCGGGCCACAGCAGGAGCAGCATCGCCGCCGCCGCGAAGCACAGCAGGAGCCGGAGCCTTGTAAAGCAGATGGCTTTCATGTGTTCAGCACCTCCCGAAACACAAAAAGACGCAGCTCTGTCGCCGCGCCAAAGCAGACCTTTGACAGCCGAAAAGGGCAGAACGCCGCCGGCCTGCCCGAACGATCCCCATTCCGCCGCCGCATGCGCCATGCCCCTTTCCGATTTGCCGCCGTTTTTACGCGTTCACCCATTGTTATTATACCGTAAAGGCCCGCGAAACGCAAGACCATTTGTGCGAACACGCAGGGACGGTCCTCTGTGTTCTTATGATCTGGTCGCAAACTTTCTCACAATTCCAAAGCTGATCCCTGTTATCCGGCTGGCCTGCCGAATGGAGACGCCATGTCTCAACATCTCCCTTAGCCCTTCATCTCTCTTCTCAACCGTCAGCGATCGATATTCCGATTCGTTTTGACAACCGGTCAATTCTTGCATCAATGCCTGGGCCTGCGCCTCCGTGACATGCTGCTTTGTGCTTTCCCGCACATCTAGGCACTCTTCTTTTCCCGGCGTCAAGTGAAATCTTTTGAACGCCTCCGCTCCCATCATCCCCGCAACGACCGTATTGTCTATCAAGCCCTGCAGTTCAAAATACCGGGCATAACTGCTGTATGGATACGCCTCCGGTGCGTCGCACAGCCCCGCCTTTACCGGATTCCAATGCACATAGCGGATCACCGTCATCAGGTGATCGTCGCTTTCAACGGGCTCACTCTTGTATCTGTCCTGAAACAAATGCCCCGTTCGCGCATACTTTGCATTGTACCAGTACACAAAACTCGCGCCGATCCGACGCATGATCGTCTCCAACGGCTGTCTTCCCGCGCGCAACACCAGGTGTACATGATTGGGCATCAGACAGTAGCCGTACACACTGTAGCCGCATTCTTCCCGATATTTCGCCAGTGTCTCCAGAAACCTGTCGTAATCCTCATCGTCTTCAAATATCTGCTGCCTGTTGATCCCCCGCAGCATGATGTGATAGACGCCGCTTTCGCTTCTCTTTCTGCTCTCCCTCGGCATTGTACCTCACCCGTATCTAATATAACACACATGATCCCTTCTGTCAACACAGAGAACCGTCCCCGTGTGTTTCCGGTTTTGCGGATCCCAGGCAGGATTCGCCCGCCGCGGCGTCGAATTACAGGAATCGTCGATCACTTCACCGGAGGAAAACCCATGTCTGAACTGCGTGACCAGCGCGGCATGACCGAAGAAGAGGCCATTGCCGATTACAGGAGGCGCAACTATCCCAAGCCCGCGCTGACGGCGGACTGTGCCATTTTCGCCCGCGTCGGCGGGCGCCTCAGGCTCCTCATGATCCGAAGGGGCGGGCACCCGTGCCTCGGCTGCTGGGCGCTGCCTGGCGGATTTGCCGACGAGGGCGAGACCATCGAGCGCACCGCCGAGCGCGAGCTGGAAGAGGAAACGGGCCTGACGGGCATCCCCATGGCGCTGGTGGGCATCTACAGCGCGCCGGGGCGCGACAGGCGCGGCTGGACCGTCTCCGCCGCGTACGCCGCCTGTCTCCCCGACGGCCCAGAGAACGCGGTCGCGGGCGATGACGCCGCCGAGACCGCCTGGGTGGACGTGCGCCGCGGCGACGACGGGCGCATCGACATCGCCCTGCCGGACGATGCGGGCATCGCTTTCGACCATCGACAGATCATCGAGGACGCCGTGCGCGTCACCGGTATCCTGTGACAAGAGGAGGGCTCGATATGTTCATAGCTGACGCACACTGCGACACATTGTACGAGATCGCCATCTGCGGCACCGCGCCGGAGCGCTGCGTGGTCACGCCGGAGCGGCTGGCGGCCGGCGGCGTGGGGATCCAGACCTTCGCGCTGTTCTGCGGCAAGCACGGCACCCAGGGCACGGCCTATATGGACGGCGTCAGGATGCTGGCGGCCGTCCCAAAGGTCGGCGTGCCGGTGCTGACCGGCGATCTGCCCGATGCGCCGTCCGAGGCGCCCGCCGGCATCATCTCCTGCGAGGGCGGAGAGATGCTGGAGGGATCGCTTGAGCGCCTGGATGAATTCATGGAGAAGGCGCGGCTCCGGATGATCGCGCTGACCTGGAATTTCGAAAACGAGATCGGCTATCCCGCAGCCGGCGGTACGGCGTACGGTCTCAAGCCCTTCGGCTTCGAGCTGCTGCATGCGATGGACCGCATGGGCGTGATCGCCGACACCTCTCATTTGAACGCTGCCGGTTTCTGGGACGTGATCGAACACGCTCAGATCCCGCCGATGGCCAGTCACTCCGACTGCAAGTGGCTGTGCGACGTGCCCCGAAACCTGGATCGGGATCAGGTCAAGGCGCTGATCGAGCGCGGCGGGTTCATCGGCATCAACTTCTATTCGGAATTCCTCAGAAGCGGCGCGCCGGCGACCCTGGACGATGTCGTGCGCCACATCGACGCCATCTGCGAGATGGGCGGTGAACACGTGCTGGGCTTCGGATCAGACTTTGACGGCATCGAATCCTGGCCCGAGGGGCTCGGCGATCCCTCCGCCTTCCCCGTGCTGCTCGACGCGCTGCGGCGTCGCGGCTACTCCGACCAGACGCTCGCGGACATCGCCGGGCTGAACTTCTGGCGCGCGCTGAAGGCCGCGGAGGCCCGCCGCGCATAAGCGCCGGCGCCGGCCAAAGGATTTTGGAAAGACGGGCATCGCCACCGGCCGAGGCCGCGGCCCTGCCCGCATTTTTTTGAGATATGACCAACAAGATCATCGGGGTGCTGGCCCACGTGGACGCCGGCAAGACCACGTTTTCAGAGCAGATCCTGTGCCACGCGGGCGTGCTGCGCAGGGCCGGCCGGGTGGACCACGGCGATGCCTTCCTGGATGCCCATCCGCTGGAGCGCCGGCGCGGCATCACGATCTTCTCCGACCAGGCCGTGTTCGAGCGTGACGCGGCGCGCTGGTTCTGGGTGGATACCCCTGGGCACGCGGACTTTGCCGCCGAGATGGAGCGCGCCGTGTCGGTGCTGGACTACGCCGTGGTGGTGATATCCGGACCCGACGGCGTCCAGAGCCATACCGAGGCCATATGGGCGCTGCTCGAGCGCTATGGCGTGCCGGCTTTCGTATTCATCAACAAGACGGACAGGGCCGGCTGCGATCCGTCCGGGGTGCTCGCGGAGATGAAGCGTCTGCTGTCCCCCGACTGCGTAGACATGCACGGCTTCTGCGGCGGCGCCTTGCCGGAAGCGCTGATGGAGGCCGTCGCCGAGCGCGACGAGGCACTGCTCGAACGGCTGATGGAGGGGGATATCGACGGCGGC
The DNA here is from genome assembly GCA_017430945.1 of Clostridia bacterium. The sequence goes on from JAFRMB010000077.1 coordinate 9,665, forward strand.
GATTGGCTCGGGGCGCTGCGCGGACAGATCGCGCGCCGCGAGCTGTTCCCCGTCTACAGCGGCGCCGCGCTGCTCGACCGGGGCGTTTCGGAGTGTCTGGACGCGCTGTCCCTTCTGACGCTCGGCACCGAGCCGGACGGCGGTCCGTTCGACGCGCTGGTGACCCGCGTCCGCCACGACGCCCAGGGCAACCGCGTGTGCTTCTTCCGCGTGATCTCCGGTTCGGTGGTCGTGCGCGAGTCCGTCATGCTGCCGGGCGGCGAGCAGGCGAAGCTCAATGACCTGCGGCTGTACACCGGCGAGCGCTTCGCGCAGATCGGACGGGCCGAACGCGGCATGCTGTGCGCCGCGCCCGGGGTGCACGAGGTCCGGCCAGGCGACCACATCGGCACAGGCGCCGGCCGGCACAATCGATTTGATTCGGAGCCGATGCTGGCCGCTTCGGTGACGTGGGACCGATCCGCCGTTCCGGCGTCGAGGGTGCTTCAGGCGCTGCGCACGCTGGAAGAGGAGGATCCGGCGCTGCACGTGACCGTCAACGCTGCGTCGGACGGCATCGACATCCGCGTCATGGGACCCATCCAGCTGGAGGTGCTCCGGCAGCTGCTCCAGGACCGCTGGGCGCTCGACGTGAGCTTCGGCAGGCTTCGCGTCGTGTATCAGGAGACCATCGCCGCCCCTGCCGTCGGCATCGGCCACTATGAGCCCCTGAAGCACTACGCCGAGGTGCAGCTGCGGCTGTCGCCCGGGCCGAGGGGCAGCGGGATCACCTTTGCGTCCGCGTGTCACGTGGACGAGCTGGCGCTCAACTGGCAGCGGCTCATCGAGACCCACGTGTTCGAGAAGGCGCACAAGGGCGTGCTCATCGGCGCGCCCCTGACGGATGTGAAGGTCGAGCTGCTGCACGGAAGGGCACATCTCAAGCACACGGAAGGCGGCGACTTCCGTCAGAGCACCTACCGCGCCATCCGCAACGCGCTCATGTATGCCCAAAGCGTGCTGCTGGAGCCCGTGTGCCGGTTCTCGCTGCGGGCGCCGACGGACGACTACGGCCGCGTGATGGGCGACCTCACCCGCATGCAGGCGCGGCTGGATCCCCCGGTGATGTCGGACACACGCTTCGCGCTGACCGGCGAGGCGATCTTCGAGGCCTTCTCCGGATATATCACCGAATTCATGGCCGCGACGCACGGGCGCGGCGCGCTGCAATACCGCCTGGACCACTATGCGCCCTGCCGCAACGCCGAGGCCGTCATCGCCGCAGCCGGCTACGATCCCCTGGCCGACGACACGCCGGACTCGGTTTTCTGCGCGCACGGCGCCGGCTACAACGTCCCCTGGCACGAAGTCCGCGCACACGCACACACGCCGCCGGAGACGTGATCCCCGCGTGGACACACGGCTGCCGTAGCAGCGCTTTCTTCGCTATGATCTGACGAACGGGGCCGACCCCCGGATGGAGGTCGGCCCCGTTTTCTTGTGTATGTACGGATCCCGCGACAGATGTGCCGATGACGTTCACCCTCTGTTCGCGGGGATGTCCAGCAGCCGGTTGGCGTGCGCGATCTCGCCCGCCGCCAGCAGCGCGCGCACATAGGTCGAGGAGGCCACCACACTGCCGTCCATGACCGGCGCCACCACGAGCGCGCGATAGCCCAGCTCGCCGGCCATGCTGCGGACGAGATCGGCGTTGCCGCGCCCGCCGGCGCCAAACGTATAGTTCTCACCCACAACGATGGCTCTGACGCGCATGTTCGAGACCAGCTGTCGAATGTATACCTCCGGCTCGATCGCGGCAAATGCCGGGGTAAAGGCCTTGACCAGCGCGTAATCCGCGCCGAGCCGCTCGAATTTCAAAAGGTTCTGCTCCAGCGTCAGCAGCTGCTTCGGCGCGCGCTCAGGCCTGATGACCGACAGCGGATGCCGGTCGAACGTACATACCACGCACCGGCAGTTCATCGACCGCGCCAGCGTCACCGCGTTGCGTATGAGCTCCTGATGGCCGATGTGCACGCCGTCGAACATGCCCAGGGCCGCTACGCTCCCCTCTTCGAGAAATGCCTTTTCATCGTAGATGATCTTCATTCGTTTCCCTCCGGATGATCGTTTTCGGGCCGGTAGAGCATCGCCCTGAACCGGATGCTGCCGTCAGGCTGCGCCTGCCCGATGCCGGCGAAGGCGTCGTTCAGATAGACGCGCACCGCATCCGCCGCCGGAGCCGGCTCGCTCAGCCACTGTGGTTTCAGTGGATTGCCGTTGCAGACCGCGTGGCGGCATCGCTTCCCGACGCGGACGGCGGGAAGATGTCCGAGCGGCGCGTCCATCGGCAGCAGCGCATCCCCCAGCCTGCCGGCTTTTGCCAGTGCGTCGATCTGCTGAAGGCTCAGCGCCTGTTCGATGTCGAATGCGCCGGCCGCCGTGCGCTCGAGCGTCAGCATATGACCGCCGCAGCCCAGCGCCCGTCCGATGTCATGGCACAGCGTGCGGATATACACGCCCTTGCCGCAGCGGATGCGCAGCATATGGACGTCGCCGGGCTCCTGCCCGACATACTCGATGTCATCCACCCGGCACGCCCGCGGTTCAAGATCCACGGCCTCGCCGCGACGCGCCAGCTCGTAGAGCCGCCGGCCGTCCCGCTTGAGCGCGGAGTACATCGGCGGGACCTGTTCGATGTTCCCGATGAAGCCGGGAAGCACTGCCCGCACCTCAGCCTCTCCCGCCGTCACGACATGGCGCGCCGTCACCTGCCCGGTGGCGTCCTGCGTGTCTGTCGCGATGCCCAGCTTCAGCCGCGCCACATAGGTCTTTTGCTTGTCGATGATGTAGCCGAAGAGCCGCGTCGCCGCACCGATGCACACCGGCAGCACGCCGGAAGCCTCTGGATCGAGCGTGCCGCCGTGGCCGACGGCTGTCCCCTTCGGAAGCTGCCTGCGCACATGGACCACCACGTCGGACGACGTGCAGCCCGTCGGCTTGTTCACAATCAAAAATCCATTCATGCGTCGTCCAGCGCCTTTCGCGCCAATGCCAGCGCCTGCCCGAGCGCCGTATCCATATCTGCCTGCAGCGTCGCGCCCGCCGCCCTCGCGTGACCGCCGCCGCCCAGCGGCATGGCGATGTCCCGGGCCACGTCCACCGGCGGCGCAGAACGCAGCGACAGCTTCGTATCCGTCCCCCGCTGTTCGGCCAGCACCGCGACGCACACGCCCTCGATCTCCAACAGATAATTGACGATGCCCTCGTTGTCTTCCCGCAGTGCGCGCGCCTGCAGGAGCATGTCCTCCGTCAGCCGCGCCCAAGCCAGCCTGCCGTCATCCGAGACTTCCAGCTCCGACAGCACCAGCCCAAGGAGCTTCGTGCGCCCGTAACTGCGGGTGCGATAGAGCCGGCGCGTGATGTCCGCCACGTCGATGCCCGCCGCGATGCAGCGCGCCGCCGCCGTCATCGTCTGCGGCCGGGTATTCGAATAGTTGAACTGCCCGCAGTCGGTGGAGATGGCCACGAAGAGACACTCGGCGATCTCCCGCGTCATCGGAACGCCCAGCGCCGAGATCAGCTCCAGCGCCAGCTCGCCGACCGCCGCTGCCCCGCCGTCCAGCGCATACCGCCCGCCGAAACCGGCATTCGTCGCATGATGGTCGATCGCCGCGTTTTCCGAGCAGCTCTCGAACAGCGCGCGTCCCGCCTCGCCCAGCCGGCTCTCGTCCGACACATCGACCGCCAGCGCAGCTGCAGGTGCAAAAGGCATCTGATCGCAGGTGTCCAGTACGGTCGCAGCGCCGGGCATCCAGCCGTACATCTTCGGGATCCCGCCTGGCAGGCACACCGTCGCGCGCCTGCCCAGGGCCACGAGCGCGTGCCGGATCGCCAGTGCAGAGCCCACGGCATCCCCGTCGGGATTCACGTGTCCAAGCAGCACCAGGTCGTCCTGCTGCTTCAGCCAGCCGGCCAGCGCCTCAATCGTCACTCTCTGCGCCATGGGGCTGCGTCTCCTTCAAAAGCTGGTTGATGTGCGCCGCGTACTCGATGTTGGTGTCCAGTTCGAACTGGATCTCGGGCACATACCGCAGATCCACGTTGCGGCCGAGCTCCCGGCGCACGAAGCCCGCGGCCTTTTTCAGCGCCGCCATCATATCCTTGCGCCTGTCTTCCTCGAGGATGCTCACGCGCACCTTGCAGTAGCGCAGATCCCGCGTGACCTCGCAGCGCACGATGGACCACGTACCGCCGATGCGCGGGTCATTGAGGTCATCGCGTATGATCCTGTCGATCGCCTTGTGGCACTCCTGCGAGATCCTGTCTATACGGTCAAAAGAAGCCATGTTTCCTCCGTTCGTCGCTGTTCGCACCGACCGATACGGGATCGGTCGGTGTATGCCACAGGGGCGCCGATGCGGCGCCCGTCCCGGCATGACCCGGCGGGCGGCGCATCGCCGCCCCTGCTACGGGCAACTGCCGCCAGTATTCGTCCTGATCCTCACACCTGTCAGCGCTCGATCTCTCCCATCACGAAGCACTCGATGACGTCGCCCTCTTTGACGTCGTTGTAGTTCTCGATGCCGATGCCGCACTCGTAGCCGGTGTTGACCTCCTTGGCATCGTCCTTGAAGCGCTTGAGGGAGTCGATCTTGCCCTCGTGAACGACGATGTTGTCGCGCAGCAGGCGGATCTGCGCGTTGCGCGCGATCTTGCCGTCGGTGACATACGCGCCTGCGATGGTGCCGACACCGGAGACCCTGAAGGTCTGGCGCACCTGCGCGTGTCCCAGCAGCACCTCTTTGAACTTCGGCGCCAGCATGCCCTTCATGGCGTTCTCGACGTCCTCGATGGCCTGGTAGATGACGCGGTACAGGCGGATGTCGATCTTCTCGCGTTCCGCCATGTCGCGGGCGTTGCTGTCGGGGCGCACGTTGAAGCCGATGATGATGGCGTTGGCGGTGGAAGCCAGCAGCGTGTCGGACTCGTTGATCGCGCCGACCGCGCCGTGGATGCAGCGCACGCGCACCTCGTCGTTGGAGAGCTTCTCCAGAGACTGCCGGACAGCTTCGACGGAGCCCTGGACGTCGGCCTTGATGATGATGTTGAGATCCTTGATCTCGCCCGCAGAGATCTGGCTGAACAGATCGTCCAGCGTGGTCTTGGTCTGGGTCTTGACCAGCGCCGCGCGCAGCTTGTCCTTGCGCTCCTCGGCGACCTGGCGGGACAGCTTTTCGTCCTCGACGGCCATGATCTGATCGCCGGCGTCGGGCACATCGTTGAAGCCGATCACCTCGACCGGTTCGGACGGACCGGCGGACTTCACGCGCTCGCCCAGATCGTTGACCATCGCGCGCACGCGGCCAAAGGCCGTTCCCGCGACGATGGCGTCGCCCACGTTCAGCGTGCCGTTCTTCACCAGCACCGTCGCCACCGGGCCGCGGCCCTTGTCCAGCTTGGCTTCGATGATGATGCCGCGCGCCTTGCGGTTCGGATTGGCGCGATAGTCCTCGACATCCGCGGTCAGCAGGATGGTCTCCAGCAGGTCGTCGACGCCCTGGCCGGTCACGGCGGACACGGGCACCATCTCGATGCTGCCGCCCCACTCGGTGGTGACCAGGTCATACTCGGTCAGCTGCTGCTTGATGCGCTCGGGATCGGCCGTGGGCTTGTCCATCTTGTTGATGGCCACGATGATCTGAACGCCTGCGGACTTGGCATGGTTGATGGCCTCGACGGTCTGCGGCATGACGCCGTCGTCCGCCGCCACGACCAGCACCGCGATGTCCGTCGCCTGCGCGCCGCGCAGACGCATGGACGTGAACGCCTCGTGACCGGGGGTATCCAGGAAGGTGATCTTCCTGCCGTTGAGCTCCACGGTGTACGCGCCGATGTGCTGGGTTATGCCGCCAGCTTCGCCCGCGGTGACGCGGGTCTTGCGGATGTAGTCGAGCAGGGAGGTCTTGCCGTGGTCGACGTGGCCCATGATGGTCACGACCGGCGGACGGGTGACCAGATCCTCCTCGGTATCCTCGACGTTCTCGCTCTCCAGGGCGTCCTCGGCGGTCTCCGCGAGCTTCATTTCGAGCTCGACGCCGAATTCCGTGCAGACCAGCACGGCCGTGTCGAAATCCAGCTCGTTGTTGATGGTGGCGATGATACCCAGCATCATGAGCTTCTTGATGATCTCGCCCGCGGGCTTGCCGATGCGCTCGGACAGATCGCGCACGGTGATCGTCTCGGCCGTCATATAGGCCTTGTCGATCTTGACCGGCTCGATGAACGTCCTGGTCTGCGCCGCTTTCTTCTGTTTCTTGCGGTTGCGCACGAAATCCTCATCGTAGCTCGTGAGGTTGCTGGCGCCGCCGCGCTGCCTTGCGGCTGCACGGCCCGTATTGCGGTTGCGCTCAGGATCGTTCTGACGCACGTACTGCTTCTTGTTGGGGTCGTAATTGGATACGCGCTCCTTCTCGACGGAGGGCTGGAGATCGGGCCCCTTCCGTCCGCCAAAGCCGCCGCGCGTACCGCCGAAGCCACCCGAGGGGCGCTGTCCGCCCGCACCGGGCTGTGCCGGACGGCCAAAGCCGCCCGCAGGGCGCGGACC
>JAFRMB010000078.1 GCA_017430945.1 Clostridia bacterium
CGCGGGCGACACCGGCGCGGGCGACACCGGCGCGGGCGATACGGGCGCGGGCGACACCGGCACGGGCGACACCGGCGCGGGCGATACGGGCTCGGGCGACACCGGCGCGGGCGATACGGGCGCGGGGGACCCCGTCGTCGAAGACATAAAGGTGAAGATCTGCTCGCTGACGGCGTCCCGCACCACCACGCTGGTGGGCAAGCCGCTGACCTTCTCCTTCGAGGTGAAGAACGCATCTTCGTTGAGCTGCGTGCTCACCGATCCCGCGGGCGATCGGCACACCGACACGCTGTCCGCGGATGCGGACACCTGGACGACGACGCCCGAAAGCGAGGGCACCTATGTATTCGAGCTGACGGCGACCGGCGCGGACGGCAGCGAGGACAGCGCGCGCCTGTCTGTCGAGGCGGTGAAGGCTCCGGCGCTGAAGGTGTCGGTGAAGACCAAGGCGCTGTCCACGTTCGGCGGCGACGAGATCGCCTACACGCTGAGCTGTCGGCAGGCCGGAGATCTCGCGTCCTGCACCATCGAGGCGACCCAGGGCGGCGAGGTGGTGTTCACCTCCGATGAATTCCGGAAAAATGTCAAGTTCAGGACGCTGGAGACGGGCAAGGTCGATCAGCTGACGCTGACCGTCACCGTGGAGGACATCTACGGGCAGACCGCCACCGCCAGCAGCAAGATCCCGTGCGCCGTTCACGACCCGGAGACCCGCGCCGACTGGGAGCGCACGATGAAGGGCGTGAAGAAGACCGGCGTATGGCCGGAGGACCTGGTCGCCATCGCGATGTCGCAGGTGGGCTACCGCGAGAGCAGGATCGACTTCATGGTGGACGAGGAAGGCCTGCGCCAGGGCTACACCCGCTACGGCGACTGGTACGGCATCCCCTATGTGGACTGGTGCGCCATGTTCGTGAGCTTCTGTCTGCGCTACGCCGGCATCGACAAGGAATACTTCCCTTACGCGGCCAACAACCAGCGCTGGATCAAGGCGCTCAAAAAGAAGAACCTGTACGCCAAGCGCACCGAGTACGAGCCGAGAGTCGGCGACCTGGCCATCTTCGACTGGCAGAACAACAACGACGCCGACCACGTGGGCATCATCACGTCGGTCACGACCGACGAGACCGGGCACGTCACGTCGTTCATCACCGTCGAGGGCAACAACAGCCTGGCCGTCTTCCACGGGGACGAGTACTTCACCGACGATGAGCGCGTGGTGGGCTACGGGCTGGTGAACGTCGCCTACGAATGGAAGATCGCGCGCGAGCCCGTCGGCCTGAAGGCGGAGGGCGATGGCTTCACCGTCGTCGCCGAGTTCGGGCCCGATGCGAAGATCCCCGACCAGGCGGTGCTGCACGTCAATGCGCCGAAGCCCGGCACGGCCCGGTTCGATGAACTGGCCGGCAGGGCCGCGGACTGGGTGGACGGGGCGCGCGGAGAGGATCTGAGCTTTGCCCGCTTCTTCAGCTTCAGCTTCATCGCCGAGGACGGGACCGAGTTGATCCCGCAGGGGCCCGTCACCTACACCGTCACCTTCAGGGAGAAGCTGAAGACCGATAAAAAGCAGAAGCTGCTGGCGGCCGCGATCGACGCGGCGGGCGGCTTTGCAGAGCTCGAAGGCGCGAAGCTCTCGACCGTGCGCACCAAAAAGAAGACGGTCAGCGCCTGCACCTTCACGCTGGCGCCCGATCGGCCGGACGCGCCCGGCCTGGACGTCGTGGCGACGCTCGTCGCGGGCGCGCAGAGCTATCGCGCCGGCAAACTCAGCCGAAAGGGGAAGGGCTTCGACCTGACCCTCAGCTACAGCGCCGAGGCCGAGGTGCCCGGCGACGCCGCCCTCACCGCCGAGGAGATCCAGCCCGGCACCGCCGACTACGACAGCTGTGTGGCCGCGCTGGAGCTCGGGCCGGGGCAGACGGCGATGGTATTTGAGATCGGCCTCGAATGCGGCGGCATGCGCGTCGATCCGGCGCAGCCGGTGGATATCCGGCTGTCCGTCAAGTGCAGCGGCGCGCCCGCCCGGGTGCTCCGCGCCGACGGCGCCGAGCCGGAGGCCGAAATCAGCCGCAAGGGCAAGCGCGCGACCGTGCGCTTCCAGGCAGACGCGCTGGGCAGGTTCTGCCTGGTGTTCGACGAGTGAAGCGGGCGCCTGAGCGCCCGGATGATCAAAAGGACCGCGTGATCACGTCACGCGGTCCTTTTGATCCATTGGAAAAGGCAGTCTTACATTGCCATCTCGTCATAAGGGAGGCTGTTGGCGTACATGGTCTCTGGGGCGATGTCGATCTCTCCATCCATCCAGGTGACCACGCCATGATCAACGCTTGCCGCTCTGAAGACGGCTTCATCCTTCAGCGGTTGGAACGCCGGGTATTCCAGAAGCTGTGTTGCGTCGTAGATGCGGCGTTCACCGGAAGCAAATGTCACCAGCATCATCATGTCATCCAGTGGTTTTGCAGCGGATACGCGCATATCCTGCAGCGCTGTCCCCGCATAGGCGATGCCATTCATCACATACATAGCGTATCCTCCTTATGCCAAAGGCTTTATTTTATCGAAGGCCTCGCCGCGGACTGCTTTGTTCCATGCGGCATAAGCTTCTTCTTCATGCAGCGCCAGCCAGCCCACGACCATCTTCAGTTGTTTCACAGGCAGCGATCCTGCCAGTAGTTCACCATCGATGCCGATCGAAGCGGTATGATCCCCATAATATACATGCACAGGCGGCTTGTTATGCTGAACGGTGTCATTATATAGCATCTTGATAATCATGCCGCCAAATCTGCTCAGCCCAGGCATGATGACCAGCCTCCTTCCTGATTCAAGTATAGCACAGAAAACGCCCGCTTACAAGCGGGACCCTGCCGCTGCCGCTGAAGCTGCTTCGGAGGCTGTCACATACCGCGCTCGATCAAATCGCAACCATCCGCGGGCCCATTCCCCATCCGCGTTTCCCAAAGGCGCCCTCTTGAGGGAGATGGCTGCGAAGCAGACTGAGGGAGTCGCCAACCCCGCGCCGCATGGATACCAGGATCGATGGCGAGCGATGCTCGCCGCTATGACGGGCACATTCTCCCGTACCGGCGACCATTGGCCGCCGTACCCCCGTAGGGACGCCATAATTGGCGTCCGCCGTGCCCTCGCCGACGTCGCGCCCCGCCCCCGTAGGGACGCCATAATTGGCGTCCGCCACCCCTGCCGCCGTGCTCCCGTCCCGTAACAACGCCATCCATGACGTCCGCCGTCTCGAAAGGCCGCCTCATGCGGGCGATGAGGACATCGCCCCTACCGGCGTCCGCCGTGCCTCCGTCCCCGTAGGGACGCCATAATTGGCGTCCGCCGCCCCTGCCGGCGTCCGCCGTGCCCCGCCCCCGTAGGGACGCCATAATTGGCGTCCGCCGTCTCGCAAGGTCGTCTCATGCGGGCGATGAGGACATCGCCCCTACCGGCGTTCGCCGTGCCCCGTCGACGTCCAACCGTCCCAACCGATGTCCGCCGTGCCCCGCCCCCGTAGGCTTTTACCGAACCGTCCCACGAATTCTTAATCGAAAAAACGAAAGCCCACGGCGGTAACGGCTGGC
>JAFRMB010000079.1 GCA_017430945.1 Clostridia bacterium
GCCTCGGCAGCGGTCTCTTCCACGGCGTCCGCAGCCTCGGCGGCGGCGTCCTTGGCCTCTTCGACAGCGCCCTCGACGGCCTCAGCGGCCTCGGCAGCGGTGTCCTTGGCGTCCTCGACGACCTCGGCAGCGGCGTCCTTCGCCTCTTCGACAGCGCCCTCGGCGGCCTCAGCAGTCTCGGCGGCGGTCTCTTCTACGGCGTCAGCGGCCTCAGCGGCGGCGTCCTTGGCGTCCTCGACGACCTCGGCAGCGGCGTCCTTCGTCTCTTCGGCAGCCTCGGCAGCGGCGTCCTTCGCCTCTTCGACGGCCTCAGCGGCCTCTTCCTTCACTTCTTCAGCGGCTTCCTTCACTTCTTCGGCTGCCTCAGTGGCGGCTTCCTTCGTCTCCTCGACGACCTCAGCAGCGGCTTCCTTGGCTTCCTCGACCTTTTCGGGGGCCTTCTTGGAGCTGCAGGCGGCCAGCGCGAGCATCAGCACTGCGAGCACCAGTACGAACGCAAGCATTTTCTTCATGACAGTTTACTTCCTTTCAAGATCGTGTATGGTTATCTGAACCAGCCCTATTATAGTAACATCGTTTTCGGATTGTCATCCCGTCCCTGTTTACTAATCGTTGATTTTTTGTAACAGCCGCGACAGGAGCGCGGATCCCTCAGATGACCACCTCGACCCGGCAGCTCGTCCTTCCGGGCACGTGGGCCACGCACTTTCCTTCGACGGGTGCGCCGTCCACGGTCATGCCCCGGTCCGAGCCGCGCTTCACGGTGATGTGGTAGTCGCAGCCGCGATAGCGCCGGTCGGCGGTGAAGCCGTCGATGGCGTCGGGCAGGCAGGGATCGACCAGCAGGCCCTCGTAGTCCGGGCGCAGGCCCAGGATGTACTGGCTCACGGACACGAAGGTCCAGGCCGCCGTGCCGGACAGCCAGCTGTTCTTGGCCTCGCCCGGGCGATAGGCGTCGCGCCCCGCCGTGGTCTGGCAGTAGACGTACGGCTCGGTCCTGCGGATCTCGCTGTTGGCCTCCACCCAGGCCGGGCAGATGCGGGTGTAGACCTCGAAGGATTCGTTGCCGCGCCCCATCACGGCCTCGGCGATGCCCACCCAGGGGTTGTTGTGGGTGAACACGGATCCGTTCTCCTTGTAGCCGCCCGGATAGCTGGTGATCTCGCCCAGCTCCACGTGATACTTCGTGTACACGGGGTGCAGGAGCTCCACGCCCCACGGCCCGAACAGGATGTCCCGCGTGCTGTCGAGCGCCTTGAGCGCCATGCCGTTGTCGCGGCCGATGCCGGCCATCACGGCAAAGCCCTGGGGCTCGATGAAGATCTGCGCCTCTTCGGTCTCGTGCGTGCCCACCTTGTTGCCGAACGCGTCGTAGGCGCGCAGGAACCATTCGCCGTCCCAGCCGTCGCGCTCCACGGCCTTCTCCATATCGGCGGCGGCGGCGCGGGCGCGGTCCGCCTCGGCCTTCGTGCCCCAGCGGTCGCAAAGGTCGGCGTACTCGCGGGCGTATTTGACGAACATGGCGGCGATGAACACCGACTCGGCGATGCCGCTCTCATAGTTGGCGGTGGTCTGGAAGCTCTCGCCGTCGGTCTCGGAAAAGCAGTTCAGGTTCAGACAGTCGTTCCAGTCGGCGCGGCCGATCAGCGGCAGCCCGTGCGGACCCCGGTTGTCGATCACGTGGTCGATCGAGCGGCGCAGGTGCTCCATGAGCGGCTGTTCGCTGCCCGGCTTGTTGTCGAACGGCGTGGGATGCCCGAGGATCGAGCTGTCGCCCGTCTCGCGGATGTAGGCGGCGGTGCAAGCCACCAGCCAGAGCGGGTCGTCGTTGAAGCCGGAGCCGATCTCGTTGTTGCCCTTCTTGGTCAGGGGCTGATACTGGTGATAGGTGCTGCCGTCCTCCCACTGCACGGATGCGATGTCGATGATGCGCTCCCGCGCGCGGTCGGGGATCATGTGCATGAAGCCCAGCAGATCCTGGCAGGAATCGCGGAAGCCCATGCCGCGGCCGGTGCCGGATTCATAGTAGGACGCGGACCGGCTCAGGTTGAAGGTGACCATGCACTGATACTGGTTCCAGATGTTCACCATGCGATCGAGCCGGGGCTCGTCCGAGGCGATGTGGAAGCCCGAGAGCAGGCCGTCCCAGTAGCCGGCCAGCGTCGCCATGGCGGCGTCCACCGCCGCGCCGTCGGCGTAGCGGGCGATCACGGCCTCGGCCTCGTCCTTGCGTATGACGCCCGGCGCGATGAACTTGTCCTCCTTCGCGTTCTCGCCGTAGCCCAGCACGAACACCATGTCCTTCGACTCGCCGGGCTTCAGCGTCACATCGATGCGGTGGCACGCGATGGGTGACCAGCCGTGCGCCTCGGACGACGCGTTCCCGCCCGCCAGCACCTGTTTGGGCGCCTGCCAGGTGCCGAAGCGGCCCAGGAATTCCTCACGCTGGGTGTCGAAGCCCGCGGTGGGCACGTTGACGGAATACCAGGCGTAGTGGTTGCGGCGCTCGCGGTATTCGGTCTTGTGGTAGATGACGCCGGGGAGGATCTCCACCTCGCCGATGTTCAGGTTGCGCTGGAAATTGGTGTTGTCGTCCACGGCGTTCCACATGCAGAACTCCACCGCGCCGTAGATCTTCAGCGACTTTTGGGCGTCGGACGCGTTCGTGACCTTCAGCCGGTGCACCTCGCAGCGCTCGCCCCTGGGCACCAGCAGCGTCTGCTCGGCCTTCACGCCGCCCTTCGATGACTCGAAGACGGTGTAGCCCATGCCGTGGCGGCACTTGTACGCGTCCAGCGGCGTGCCCGCGGGCAGGAAGGCCGGAGACCACACGGTGTCGCCGTCCCTGATGTAGGTGAAGCGGCCGCCCAGGTCGCCCCCCGCCTGGTTGTAGCGGTAGCGGATGAGCCGGCGCAGCTTTGCGTCGCGATAGAAGCAGTAGCCGCCGCCGGTGTTGGAGATCAGGCTGAAAAAGGCGTCGCTTCCCAGGTAGTTGATCCACGGCAGCGGCGTCTCCGGCGTGGTGATGACATACTCGCGAGCGGCATCGTCGAAATACCCAAACTTCATGTTCTTGCCTCCTGGATGTCGGTGCTTCATACTTACAGAAAACGTTTTCGCTGGATTCTGTTATGATTATAACCTTTTTTACACGAGAATACAAGACATACATGAGAATTTATCATTCAAACGCCGCCGGCGGCACCCTTCAGGCGCCAAAAAGGCGGCCATGCCGGCAGATGCGGCATGGTCGCCATGCTTTTGAGTCGTGCTGCGGTCTTCGGCCGCGGCGGGGATCAGCAGCTCGCCCTTCCCAGCGCGAAGGCCTTTTTGTTGAGCTCCAGGAACTTCGGCGGCACCGTCTCCTCGAGGGCCTGAAGCCACGCCGCCTCGGGGATGTCCATGAGCCTGGACAGCACGCCGATCAGCACCACGTTGACGGCCTTCGGAGAGCCGGCCTCGGTGGCCAGCGCCAGCGCGTCCACGGCCTGCACGTCCGCCATGGCGGAGAGCTTCTCCACGATGCCGTCCGGATACGGCACCGCGCCGGTGATGACGGGCATGGGCCAGGTCTTCTGGGTGTTGGTGATCAGCTTGCCGCTCCCCTTCTTCAAATAGGAGATCCACCGCGCGGACTCCAGGATCTCGAACGACAGGATGTAGTCCGCCTCGCCCTGGTCGACGATGGGCGAATACACGCGGTCGCCGTAGCGCACGTAGGTGACGACGCTGCCGCCGCGCTGGCTCATGCCGTGGACCTCGGAGAGCTTCACGTCATAGCCCTGCTTCAGCAGCACATTGCCCAGCAGCTTCGAGGCCAACAGCGTGCCCTGGCCGCCGACGCCGACGATCATGATGGAAGTGGTGCTCATGCCTGTGCCTCCTTTCCCTGGAAGGCGCCGAATCTGCACATCTGCGCGCACAGCCCGCAGCCCACGCAGATGGTGGCGTCGATGCTGGCCTTTCCATCCTGGAAGCGGATGGCGGGACAGCCGATCTTCATGCAGCTCTTGCAGCCGCGGCACTTATCGGGATCGATGCGCAGCGGCGGATCGTGCTTGACGTACTTCAAAAGCGCGCAGGGCCGGCGCACGATGATCACGCTGGGCTCGGCTTCGGCGATCTCCTCTTTGATGGCGGCCTCGGTGGCGGCCATGTCCTGCGGATCCACCACGCGCACGCGCTTCACGCCCACCGAGCGGCAGAAATCCTCGATGCGGATCGGGTAGGTCGGCTCGTTCTGCAGCGTCAGCCCCGTGGTGGGGTTCTGCTGGTGGCCGGTCATGCCGGTGATGGCGTTGTCCAGCACCAGCACGGTGGCGATGCCCCGGTTGTACACCAGGTTCACGATGCCGGTCAGACCGGAGTGCATGAACGTGGAATCGCCGATGACGGCCACGGTCTTCGCCGCGGCGTCCGCGCCCAGTATCTTCGTGTAGCCGTGGGCCATGCCGATGGAAGCGCCCATGCACAGCACGCTGTCCACCGCGTTCAGCGGCGCGCCGCTGCCAAGCGTGTAACAGCCGATGTCGCCCAGCACCGTCAGCTTCAGCTTGGAAAGCACTGTGAACAGCCCGCGATGGTGACAGCCGGGGCACAGCACCGGCGGGCGGCCCGGCACGCGCTCGCCGAAGCCGACGGACGCCGGCAGCTCCGCGCCCATGGCGCTGCGGATCCGGTTCTGCGAAAGCTCGCCCTGGCAGCCGAACAGGTCCTTGCCGCCGTCCACGCGGATGCCGTTGGCGC
>JAFRMB010000080.1 GCA_017430945.1 Clostridia bacterium
AGACGGTGAGCCGGTCGCCGCCCCGCACCGCGACGCTCCCGTCGGTGCGCGCGCCGTTCACGCGCACGTCCCTGCGCCGGATCAGCGCGCGCAGCACGTGGCCCGGCAGCATCGGCCAGGCGCGGCGCAGGTAGCGCTCCAGCGGCATCGGGGGAACGGCGCGGGGGATGATGTGTTCGGTCACGGCGCGCCCTCCTCCGGCCAGGCCAGGTACAGCTCTTCAAAGCGCAGCGGCGACACCGTGCCTTCGGACAGATCCGTGATCCGCCCGAGCAGGCCTTGCTCGTCCGCGCAGCGCACCACCAGCGTGTAGGTGATGACGTCGGTGAAGGTCTTGTCCTCCACCTGCACCGGCTCGTCCTTCAAAAAGTGGTCCATGCGGTTCAGCATCGGGTAGGGGATCTCCATCAGGTACCGCGCCGTGGGGTGCATGACGCCCACGCCCGCGGCGTTGACGGCTGCCGCCGCGCCCTGGCTGTAGGCCCGCACCAGGCCGCCCGTGCCCAGCAGCACGCCGCCGAAGTAGCGCGTGACCACCACCGCACAGTTGGTGACGCCCCGGGCTTTGAGCACTTCGATGATGGGCATGCCCGCGGTGCCGCCCGGCTCGCCGTCGTCGGAGTAGCGCATGACGCCCATGTTCGCGCCGATGATGTAGGCGTAGCAGTTGTGGGTGGCGTCCCGGTACTTTGCGCGCATCTCCGCCAGAAAGGCCAGCGCCTCCGCCTCGGTCTCACAGGGGCGGCCGTGGCCGATGAAGCGGGACTTGTTCACGATGAACTCGTCCTGCGCGTCTCTGAGCAGCGTCCTGTAGGGCTTGAGCGCCATGGGCATCCCTCCGACCCGGTATCGTTCCCGTTCCACACCCTATTCTACATGATATCGCGGCGGATTTCAATCCGTCCCGGCGGCTTTTCGCGCGGTGCCGCGGGCGCCGGAACGAAAAAACGGGGGACGGCGCCAGCCGCCCCCCGCGCCGCCGCCGTCACTTCAGGGTGACGAGCTCGTAATCGCGCGTGCCCAGGCCGATCTTTTCGCCGTGGGCGAGGGTCTCCTTCCAGTGGACGTTGGGGTTGGAGTCCAGGAAGTGGTCGTGATGGCAGTGCCAGCCCTCGCTGGCGAGGTTGTCGCCCAGCTGGCTGTTGCGCACGGGCGTCGCCTGCAGGCACAGGTCGGCGCAGGCCTGGTCCAGCGCCACCGGGTCGAACGAGGCCAGCATGCCGATGTTGGGCAGGATCGGCGCGTCGTTCTCGCCGTGGCAGTCGCAGTTGGGCGATACGTCCATGATGAGGCTGATGTGGAAGTGAGGCCGCCCGTGGCACAGCGCCGCGGTGTACTCGGCCATCTTGCAGCACAGGATCTCGCCGGCGGCGTCGTTGACGTTCTCGATGGCGTCGAACGCGCAGGCGCCGATGCACCGGCCGCAGCCCTTGCACAGATCGGTGTTGATGTGCGCCTTGCGGTCCTCGCCGTAGTAGATGGCGTCGCTGCCGCACTCCTTGGCGCACCTGCGGCAGCCCCGGCAGAGCTCGGGATCCACGCCGGGCGTGCCCTCGTTGTGCTGGTTCATCTTGCCGGCGCGGCTGCCGCCGCCCATGCCGATGTTCTTGATCGCGCCGCCGAAGCCGGTGACCTCGTGGCCCTTGAAATGACTCAGCGAGATCAGGATGTCCGCGTCGATCAGCGCGCGGCCCACGAGCGCGGTCTGGCAGAATTCGCCGTTCGGCACCGGCACTTCGATGTCGTCCGTGCCGCGCAGGCCGTCGGCGATGATCACGTGGCAGCCGGTGGTCACGCTGTTGAAGCCGTTGATCTCGGCGTTTGCCAGGTGGTCCACCGCGTTCTTGCGGCTGCCGGGATACAGCGTGTTGCAGTCCGTCAGGAACGGCTTGCCGCCCAGCGACTTGATGACATCGACCACCGCGTGCACATAGTTCGGGCGCAGATACGCGAAGTTGCCCAGCTCGCCGAAGTGCATCTTGATGGCGACGAACTTGCCCTCGAAGTCGATGTCGCCGATGCCCGCCTTGCGGATGAGCTTCTGCAGCTTGACGCCCTGGCTGACGCCGACCTGCGTGCGGAAATCCGTGAAATAGACCTTTGACTTTTGCATGATGAACCTCCTGATGTGGTATGCTGCCTCGATTTTATATGCCGGCGGCGGGATTAGTCAACGATAATTTGAAGCCGCCCCGCGCGAAGGCGCGGCGGCGGCTTCCCCGGGCGGCTGCCCATATCATTTGCTGGGCAGCAGGCCCTGGATGAGGATCACCAGGATCAGCAGCGGCAGCACATAGCGGAAGTAGTACTTGATCCCGCGGGGCAGCCTGAGGCCCTTGCCGGTGTTGGCCTCGTCCAGGAAGTTGTCGAAATCCCAGCCCCAGCGGGTGACGCAGAACAGCAGGAACACCAGGCTGCCGATGGGCAGCAGCAGGTTGCTGACGATGAAGTCCTCGGAGTCGAGGATGTCGCGCGCGCCGATGATGTGCACGCTGCTGAGCAGGTTGTAGCCCAGCGCGCAGGGGATGGCGGTGACCAGCAGTATGACCAGCCAGATGGCGGAGGACTTCTTGCGGCTCCAGCCGAAGTTGTCCATGCCCGCGGCGATCAGGCCCTCGAACACGGCGATGACCGTCGAGAGGCTGGCGAAGCTCATGAACACGAAGAACAGCGTGCCCCACAGCCGGCCGCCGGCCATGTTGATGAACACCTGGGGCAGCGTCACGAAGATGAGCGACGGGCCCTGGGTGGTCTCGACGCCGTAGGAGAAGCAGGCCGGGAATATGATGAGGCCCGACACCAGCGCCACGAAGGTGTCCAGCCCGCAGATGCGCAGCGACTCGCTGGCCAGCGTGTTGTCGCGGCTCATGTAGCTGCCGAAGATCTCCATGGAGGCGACGCCCAGAGACAGCGTGAAGAAGCTCTGGTTCATGGCGGCGGTGATCACGTTGCCCAGCCCGACCTTGCGCGCCTGCGCCATGTCGGGCAGCAGGTAGAACTTCAGGCCCTGGGCCGCGCCGGACAGCGTCAGGCTGTGCACGGCCAGCACCACGATGAGCGCGAGCAGCCCCAGCATCATGATCTTGGTGACCTTCTCGATGCCCGCCTGCAGGCCGGAGCCGCACACCAGTATGCCCAGCACGACCGTGACGGCCATGAAGAAGAGCATCTGCCCCGGAGAGGCCAGCATGGCGCCGAACACGTCGCCCACCTGCTCGCCCGTGATGCCGGCGAAGCTGCCGCCTATGAACTTGACGGCGTAATTCACCATCCAGCCGGACACCGTGGTGTAGTACATCATCAGCAGCAGCATGCCGAACACGCACACCCAGCCGTGCAGGTGCCACTTGCTGCCCTTGGGCTCCAGCGCCATGTAGCCCTGGATGGCGCTCTTGCGGCTGGCGCGGCCGACGGCCAGCTCCATCATCAGCACCGGTGCGCCCATGATGATCAGGAACAGCAGATAGAACAGTACGAACACACCGCCGCCGTTCTTTCCGGTGACAAAGGGGAATTTCCAGACATTGCCGATGCCGATCGCGCAGCCCGCGCTGACCAGCAGGAAGCCCAGCCTGGACTTGAAGTTCTCGCGTTTCATGGTGATCCTTCCTTCTTTCCGATCCTGTGGTATGAGGCGCGCTGCCGCGCCATCGTGTCGCAGTGACATTTGACATTATAACGTTTTCGCCGCGCCGCGTCAACCGGAACTTCACATTTCTCCGGCCGCGCCGTCTGCCTGCGGGCACACCAGCACCAGCAGCGCGCCGGACCGCACGCGGATCGCGGCGGCGTCGCCCGAAAAATCGTTGCCCATGCCCAGCGGCCGCGCGCTGGTGAGGGTGATGTCCGTCACGTCGTACTTCGTGCCGCGCAGGGTGACCCCCTCGCAGGCGGTGTCCAGCGCGAACACGGAAAGCTTGCCGGGGCGGCGGGGGAGCGTGAGCTGCCCGTCGCGCAGCACCGTGGCCCAGCTGGCCCCGTCGCACATCACCGCCCGCGCGCCGCGGGCGGCGGCGTAGTTCAACGTCTGAAAGTTTGCCAGCGTGTGGTCGAGCCGGCCGCCGAAGCCGCCGACGATGAAGAAGTCTTCAAAGCCCATGGACAGCCCGCGCTTCAGGCAGAGCAGGGTGTCCGTGTCGTCCTTTTCGACCGGATGGCGTTCGACCGGGAGGTCGCGTGGCGCGGCCGAGGAATCGAAGTCCCCGATCACGAGGTCCGGCGTGACGCCCGCGGCGGCAGCCACCTGCCAGCCGCCGTCGGCACACAGCGTGAAGTCGCCGGGCCGGGGAGCATAGGCCGACAGGGGATCGCCCTCGCAGCGGGCGGCGTAGATCACACAGCGCCGCGCGTTGTCGGGGAACGCGTGGTAGCGCCGCATGCCGCGGTAGTCGTCGATCACGCCGTCCGCCAGCGCGTCGATCTCGCAGAGGTTGTGCAGGCTGTCGATGCTGCGCATCGCGTAAACGCGCATGCCCGCGGCGCGCGCCCCGCGCACGCCCTCCAGCGTGTCCTCGAACACCGCGCATGCCGACGGGCGCGCGCCGAGCCGCCCGGCCGCCATGCGGAACAGCGCGCCGTCCGACTTGTTGCGGCCGCCCGCGTCGTCGGTGGTCAGACAGACGTCGAACAGCTCCCGCAGGCCCAGCCGCTCCAGCGCCGGCATGAACAGCGCGGGCCGGTTGGCCGTGACTGCCGCCATGCGGACGCCCGCGCGCCGAAGCATGCGCAGGTACCCGAGGGCGCCGGGCACCAGCCCCACGCGGTGGGCATACTCATCCGATGCGAGCGCCAGCCATTCGTCGGCCACCGCCTCGGGAGCGTCGTCCAGCCCGAAGCGCGAGATGGTGTAGTCGACGGTCTCCTGAAAGCTCATGCCCGATATCGCGCGGCTGTAGTCCTCGGGGACCTCGAGATGCCGCGCGCCGAAGAAGTGGCGGTTCACCTGCTTCCACACGCCGAGGCTGTCGAGCAGCGTGCCGTCCAGATCGAAAAGCGCCGCGGAAAAGGGGATGCTACCGGTTTGGTCCATCTTGTCCGTCCTCCTGTCGCCCTGTTTCATCCAGGCCGCACAGCGCGCGCAGCCCTGCGATCTCCGCTTCCGTCAGCAGCCGAAAGCCGCCCGGCGGCAGGCCCTCGTCCAGCGTCACACAGCCGATGCGCCGCCGCTCCAGGGCGATCAGCGGGTGGCCGACGGCGGCGAACATGCGCTTGACCTGGTGGAACTTGCCTTCGGTGAGGGTCACGTCCGCCAGAGACGCCGCGTCGTCTGCGCTGAGGATCGCCATCTCCGCCGGGCGCGCGGTGAAGTCCCTGAGCGCCAAGCCCTCCCGGAAGGCGCGGACCGCGGCCTCGTCCAGACGGCCCTCGCAGCGGGCGCGGTAGC
Organism: Clostridia bacterium; assembly: GCA_017430945.1. Next base: position 5,384 of record JAFRMB010000080.1, read on the forward strand.
ACTTTTCCGCCTTCCATTTGGGGGAGATCAGCCGGTGCGCGAGCTGGCCGTCCGTGGTCATCAGCACGAGCCCGGTCACGTCCCGGTCGAGCCGCCCGACGGGGCCGGGGCCGCGGCGGCGCAGCGGTTCCGGCAGCAGATCGGCCACGGTGGGCAGCCGGCGGTCCTCGGTGGCCGTCACCACGCCGGCCGGCTTGTTGATCATCGCATACACCTCGCCGGGCGCGTCCACCGGGGCGCCGTCGACCGTCACCGAAGCGGGAGACACCTGCATCCCCGCGTCCCTGGCGGGCACGCCGTCCACCCGCACGCGCCCCGCGGCGATGGCCTTTTTCGCCTCCGCGCGGGTCAGCCCCGCCAGCGCCGCCGCCTTGTCCAGCCGCATACCGATCCCTCCGTGCGCCGCCCCGTCAGGGCGGCTTCGATGCTTCAAAGTATAGCATCGCCGCCGCTGCGGCGCAAGTGCGTTTTCGCGCATCTCCCCGTTCGGATGAAAGGCGCGCCGGGTCCAATCGAAAAAATTCGCCCTGCCGGACGAATAATAGTGTACCAAGTTTGCGTTGACGGGAGGTGGATAACTGGTATAATAATATAGAGGTTCGCTGTCCCTGTGCGATGCGCGGTGCGCCTGCCGACGCGACGGGCAGGAAGGCGGCGCCTGACGAAACAAGGAGGAAACCCGCATGAAGAAAGTACTGTCCTTTATTCTCGTTCTGACCATGCTCTGCAGCCTGCTGGTCTGCGCGCATGCTGAAGACAAGATCAAGATCGGCATCTCGATCTGGAGTTCCACCGATACCCTGGGCAGCGAGTGCAAGCGCATCATCGATGCCGCTGCCGAAGCGCTGGGCGTCGAGACCCAGTGGGTCGACCAGGCGCATATCTCCGAGCAGGTGACCGCTTCCGCCGAGACCCTGGCCATGGCGGACTGCGACGGCATCATCATCTGCAACTCCGCTTCCGCTGAGATGGGCTCCGTCATCAAGACCTGCGACGAGAACGAGGTCTATGTGGCCCAGTTCTTCCGCGTGATCGATCCCGAAGCCAACCCCGACGAGTATGCGCAGGCCTGCGCGTCCCCGTACTATGTCGGCGCGGTGCACGAGTCCGAGTTCGACAACGGCAAGACCCTGGTCACCCTGCTGGGCGAGAAGGGCTGCCGCAAGATCGGTCTCGAGGGCTGGGAGCCCGGCGACGCCACCTTCCTGGGCCGCTGGTCCGGCTACAAGGCCGGCGTCGAGGCCTGGAACGAGGCCCATCCGGACGCCACCATCGAGATGCTCGAGCCCCAGTACGGCCGCACCACCACCGACACCGGCCGCGCCACCGCTGAGGCCATCATCGACGCCAATCCCGACATCGACGCGCTGATCGTCGCTGGCGGCGGCGGAGACACCCTGCTGGGCGCCATCGCCGGCATCGAAGCCAAGGGCCTGACCGGCAAGATCGCCGTGGCCTCCACCGACTTCCTGCCCGACCTGGACGTCAAGCTGGAGACCGGCGCCATGGCGGCTGAGTCCGGCGGACACTACGCCGACCCGTTCTTCGCCTTCCTGATGGTCTACAACGCCATCAAGGGCAACTACGAAGTGAGCACCGACAGCTTCTATGACATGGTGTTCCCCTACATGTTCGTCGCGTCCCCCGAGGATTACGCCAACTACGCCGAGTACTTCACCGGCGAGGAGCTGCCCTACTACACCGACGAGATCACCGAGCTGGCCGGCCTGTCCTATGAGGATCTGGCCGCGGCCTGCGCGAAGCTGTCCGTCGAGGACGTCGTGGCGCGCCACGCGAAGTAATCCTTTCGAGGTTTGACCGGGAGCGGGCAGCTGCCAGGCGCGGCACAGCCCGCTCCCAACCTGCGTACCGGGCCGCCTGGGCGGAGCGGTAACCGGATCATCCGGCGGCAGGCCGCGGCCGCGCCGCCGGACGATCTCATATCAAGGCACTGCCCCGGGCAGGCAGCCGGAAGAATAGGAAGAGAAGCTATGTCCCAGAAGATGGAAAAGCTAAAGGGCAGCAGGTATTACGGCCTCCTCCTGCTGGCGGTCATGCTGCTGTTCTTCTACGGCGTGTTCAAGATCCTCACGCCGTCCAACTTTGGTTCGCCCGCGAACCTGTCCTCCTACCTCCAGTCTTCGATCATCTACTCCGTCGGCGGCTGCGGGCTCTACTTCATCGTGGTGATGGGCCTGTTCGACTTTGCCGTCGGCTCCAACATCGTGCTTTCCTCGATCGTGGGCGTCATGCTGTCAAAGCAGTTCGGCTACGCCGGCTTCATCATCGGCTGCCTGGGCTGCGGTACGCTGATCGGCACCCTGATCGGTTTTCTGTACAACCGCCTGAACGTGCCATCGATGATCGTCACCGTGGGCCTCATGCTGATCTTCGAGAGCGTGGCCGTGTTCGTGGCGGGCGGCGACAAGCAGACGCTGGGCGAGGACCTGCGCTTCTTCAGCGGTGCGCCGGGCAACATCATCCTGGCGCTGCTGGCCTTCGCGTTCATGTACTTCATACTGAACTACACGAAGATCGGCACCTACTGCTCGGCCATCGGCTCCAACGAGTTCACCGCGAAGAACATGGGCATCAACGTTCGGAAGTACAAGCTGATCGGCTTCATGCTGCTGCACTTCTTCGTCGGCATCATGGCGATCCTGTCGGTCTCATACGGCACCACCATGACCGCGCTGACCGGCATGAGCACCATGAGCCGCAACTTCCAGCCGCTGATGGGCACGTTCTTCGGCGTGGCCTTCCGCAAGTACGGCATGCCGATCACGGCCATCGTGGTGGGCGAGTTCATCATCTCGCTGATCTTCAACGGCTTTGTGGCGCTGGGCGCGCCCACCACCATCCAGAACGTGGTGACTGGCGCGGCCCTGCTGGCGATCGTTGCGCTTACCGCGCGGGGCGGCAAGGGCAGCGTCGTGAAGTGAGGAGGCGCGCGCATGGATAAGAAGACATTGCTCGTCGCCGAGCACATCGACAAGCGCTTCGGCATCACCCACGCCGTCAACGACGTGTCCGTCACCATCGACGCCGGCGAGATCCGCGGGCTGATCGGCGAGAACGGCTCCGGCAAGAGCACGTTCTGCCAGATGCTCTGCGGCATCTACAGCATCGGCGGGGGCACCTTCACGCTGGACGGCAAGCCGTTGCACATCAAAAACCAGGTGGAGGCCAACGACGCCGGCATCGCCATCATCGTGCAGGAGATGGGCACGCTCTCCGGCCTGACCGTGGCGGAGAACATCTTCCTGGGCCACGAGGAGCCCTTCATGCACTACGGCATCAAGGACACCCGCGCCATGAACCGCGAGGCCCAGCGCCTGCTGGACGCGTACGGCTTCGGACGCATCAAGGCCGGCACGATGATCGACCACTACAACTTCGAGGACCGCAAGGTGGTGGAGATCATCAAGGCCACCTACATGAAGCCCAGGATCCTGGTCATCGACGAGACCACGACGGCGCTTTCCCAGAACGGCCGCCTGGAGCTGTACAAGATCATGGACGCCGTGCGCGCGGACGGCCGCTCGGTGATATTCATCAGCCATGACCTGGGCGAGGTGTTGGCCCACACCGACACCGTCACGATCCTGCGCGACGGCGAGTACATCGACACCGTGACCACCGGGGACGTCACCGAGGACGACCTCAAGCGCCTGATGGTGGGCCGCGAGATCGGCTCCGCCTACTACCGCACCGACTACGGCACGCCCGTGTCCGACGAGGTGGTGCTGAGCGTCAAGGGCGTGCGCGTGCCCGGCGAGATCGAGGACATCACCTTTGATCTGCATCGCGGCGAGATCCTTGGCTTCGGCGGCCTGTCCGAGTGCGGCATGCACGAGGTGGGCAAGGCGATCTTCGGCGCGTCGTGGGACCGCGAGGGCTCCGTCGCACTGGCAGACGGCACGGCCATCAACGACATCCCCACGGCCATCCGGCACTCCATCGCCTACACCTCCAAGGACCGCGACAACGAATCGATCATCATCAACGAGTCCATCCGCAACAACGTGGTGCTGCCCTCGCTGGACGACCTGGCCAGCCACGGCCTGCTGAACCGGCGCAAACTGACGGGCTTCGCGAAGGAGCACGCCGAGAACATGCAGACCAAGATGCAGGGCGTGGGCCAGTTCGTGTCCGACCTGTCCGGCGGCAACAAGCAGAAGGTGGTGCTGGCGCGCTGGATCGGCAAGGGAAGCGACATACTGGTGCTGGATTCGCCGACCCGTGGCATCGACGTCAAGGTCAAGCAGGCCATCTACGCGCTGATGGCGCAGATGAAGGAGCAGGGCAAGTCCATCATCATGATCTCCGAGGAGATCCCCGAGCTGCTGGGCATGTCCGACCGCATCTTCGTCATGAAGGACGGCCGCATCAGCGGCGAATTCACACGCGATCCGGCGCTCAGCGAAGAGGACCTGATCGCGAAGATGGTATAAGGAGGCGGGGAACATGGAAAAGAAACATCAGAACGATCAGCAATCCAGGCTCCGCTCCTTCCTGTCGGGCGACGCCTTCAAGGCGATGCTGCCGCTCATCGGTTTCGTGGTCATCATCGTCGTGATGCACATCATGACCGACGGCAGGATCCTGACGCCCAAGAAGCTCAAGCTGCTGTTCTCGCAGATCTACTATCCCACCATCGTGGCTACCGGCGTGTTCTTCGTGATGACGCTGGGCTCCATCGACTTCACGGAGGGCTCCACGCTGGGCGTGGCCTCCATCGTGATCAGCGTGCTGTCCTTCACCAGCATCCCGCTGGCGATCCTGGGCGGCATCCTGACCGGCGCGGCCATCGGCGCCATCAACGGCTTCTTCCACGTGAAGTTCAAGCTGCAGAGCTTCATCGTCACCATCTGCACGATGTACCTGTTCCGCGGCGTTTGCGCCTACTTCACCACCGAGACCGCCGTGCCCGCCAGCGCCGCCATCAAGGCGCTGGACATCAACGGGCTCAAGATCGGCATCACCGTGGCGGTGCTCGTGGTGGCCTGGTTCCTGTTCACGTTCACCCGGATCGGCAACGATGTGAAGGCCGTGGGCTCCGGCGAGACCGCCGCGCGCTTCTCCGGCGTACACACCGACCGCGTCAAGTTCCTGGCCTTCGTGTGCGCCGGCGCGCTGACCGGCCTGGCGGCGTTCGTCAACGTCATCAAGGTCGGCTCCATCACCGCCACCGCGGGCAACCAGCTGGAGACCCAGATCCTGATCTCGCTGGTGCTGGGCGGCCTGCCCATCACCGGCGGCGCAAAGGTGCGCTTCTCCAACGTGGTGGTCGGCACCCTGATGTACGCCGTGCTGAACAGCGGCCTGTCCATACTGGGCTACGACCCTCAGACCCAGCAGCTGATCAAGGGCGTCATATTCCTGATCTTCGTCGCCCTGACCATCGACCGCAAGGCACTGAAGGTCATTAAGTGACCGGTTTGGCGCATGCGAACGGAGGGACGGCATTTGCCGTCCCTCCGATCATTTTTGTTGGTTTGTAAAGGCGCCGGTGCGCTACAGCTTAGAATAACCGAAGCTGTTGACGAGCGCATCCAGCCGGTGCCCGGCCTTGCACCAGGGGCAGTCCACGGCGTCGTGGGATTGATAGTCCGGCAGGTCGTGGGGATTGAACAGCCTGGTCACCGGCAGGCCGCCCAGGGTGTCCACCGTGGCGAATATGGCCGCGATGCCGACGGCTTTGCCGCCGTAGTAGGCGATGGCCTCGATGGCGGACTTTGCGGTGTAGCCGGTGGAGACGGAGGCCATCAGCACCAGCACGCTTTTACCCACGATCATGGGGGCGGTGTTCTCGCGGAAGATCAGCTGGCTGCCCACGGTGCGCTCGGGCGTCAGCACGTTGATGTCCTGGTTCTGGTTGATGTTCATGTAGCCCGCCTTGGTCATCTCGCTGGCCATGCAGGCGGCGATGACTTCGGTGCCGTCCAGGCACAGTATGGTGTCGATCAGGGTGCTCGCCTTGTAATTCCTGGCCAGCTCCAGCGCCACCTTGCGCGCCTCGGAGAGGCAGAATTTCTGGCTGGTGACGTCGATGTAGTAGTTGATGTGGCTGTGGCCGGTGGCAAAGTGGCCCCTGCTCACCTTCAGGGCGATGTCCGCGTTGGACGTCGGATGCTTGATCAGCTCCATGGCCATGGTTCCCGCTCCCTTCATCGCCTCCGGACGACCCCGGCGGCGTTTGTTATGTTCATATTATATTACGTGGGTCCCATGTTGTCAATCGCCATCCGCGGGGCATCGCGCACGGCCGGGCGGATACGTGGATATATGACAGAATAATTTTAAAATTGTGGCCGATTTTTGATGATTTGTATTGAAATCGTGGCGAATGCTGTGGTATAATAGGTGCAGCCTGAGGATGGCCCCTGCGTTACCGGGTGTTTTTGAACGGGCTAATCTGACATGGGAGGATCAAGGATATGAAGGCGGGAAACCTGATGCGGCGGATCGTCAGCGGCGTGCTGGCCGCGGTCCTGCTGCTGGCACTGGCCGTGCCTGCTCTGGCTGTCGGCGGCTCTTCCACGCTGGCCAAGAAGGGCGACAAGTACATCGTCGTGGCGTCGGCGCTGAACGTGCGCAGCAGCGCACACATGAGCGACAACATCATCCGCTCCATCAAGAAGGGCACCAAGGTCAGGTTCAGGTACGAGGATTCCGGCTGGTGGTATGTGAGCTATCCGCTCAAGAAGGCCACCAAATACGGCTTCGTCGACAAGCAGTTCCTGACCCGGAGCAATGTGCCGAAGAAGGGCACCTACAAGGTGACCGCGAAGTCGCTCGCCGTGAGGTCGGCTCCCAAGACCTACGCGAAGAAGCTGGGCTCGCTGAAGAAGAACGCGAAGGTCAAGGTAAAGGCGCTGAACGGCGACTGGGTGCGCATCACCTACAAGGGCAAGACCGCCTGGATCGCGGCGAAGTATCTTAAAAAATAGCGCCGAAGCTCCGACCCGAACGGTCGCGCACTCATGACATCGGGAGATCCGGCGCCCGACGCAGACATGCGTGGGGCGCCGGATCGGGTTTTGGCAAAGCTCCAAAGCGGGGCAGGCAGAGGTGAGGTCTCCCCGTCTTCGATCGATCCCGGCGGCATATCCGTCGGGATCGTTTTTTAAAGGAGGCGGTTGCGCTCATATCTCTGGTTGAAAGACGGGGCCTTTCAACGGCCCGATCCGGGTTCAGCGGGAGGGCGGCTGGGAGATGGCGCGCAGCACGGTCTGCACGTCGAGCCCTTCCCGGCGGGCGATGGCCGTCACGTCGTCGAATTCCGGCTTGACGCGATCGACGCCGAAGCCGCGGGAGCGCTTGCCCCGCACTTCTCCCCAGGGGCTGTCGAGCGCCACGGCCTCCCGTTCGAGCGTGTAGCGCCGCAGCGTCTGGCAGCGCACGCCCAGTGTGGTCGTGTGGCGGAGCATGCATTCGGCCAGCCGGGATTCGTCCTCCGGCCGGCACAGGCAGCACAGTTGCTCGCCCGGGCGGCCTTTTTTCATGTGGATGGGCAGGGCGTACACGTCCAGCGCCCCGGCGTCCAGCAGCGCCTCCATGGCGAAGGCCAGCGCTTCGCCGGTCATGTCGTCCAGATTGCAGCAGAGCTCGGAGACGTCGTCCCCGCGGGCGTTCATGTCGGATTCGCCCAGGAACACGCGCATGCAGTTGGCGCGCTCGAAATCCTTCGTGCCCATGCCGAAGCCGACCTTCTCTACGCGCATCGGCGGCATCGGGCCGAAGCTGTCGGCGAAGTGGGTGAGCAGCGCGGCGCCGGTGGGGGTGCAAAGCTCGCCCCGGACCTCGCCGCCATAGATGGGCGCGCCCTGCAGGATGCGCGCCGTGGCGGGGGCGGGCACCGGCAGCACGCCGTGAGCGCAGCGCACCTCGCCGCTGCCGACGTGTATGGGGGAGACCACCACCCGGTCGGGCCTGAGCATGTCCATCAGCAGGCAGACGCCGGTGACGTCCGCCACCGCATCCAGCGCGCCGACCTCGTGGAAGTGCACCTGCTCCACCGTCGTGCCGTGCACCTCGGACTCCGCCGCCGCGATACGGGCATACACCGCCGCGGCGGCCTCTTTCACCGACGCCGGAACGTCCAGCGCGTCGATGATGGCGCGTATGTCCGCCATGGAATGATGCGCGTGTGCATGATGATGGTCGTGGTCATGGCCATGATGGTCTTGGTCGTGTCCGTGATCATGATCGTCATGCCCGTGTTCATGGTCATGATGATGCTCATGGTCATGATGGTCGTGGTCATGCCCGTGTATATGGTCATGATGATGGTCTTGGTCGTGTCCGTGATCATGATCGTGGTCATGGTGATGGTCGTATGCCGTTTCCTCGCGGCCGTCTATGGTCACGGCGATGTGGGTGCCGGTGATGCCGCACTTCTGTGAAGCCCTGCGTTCAAAGCGCACGCCCGGCAGGCCCAGACGGTCCAGTCGTTCGACCGCGGCGTCGGGATCGGGCAGCAATTCGCACAGGGCGGCCATCAGCATGTCCCCGGCGGCGCCCATGGCACATTCGATATACAGCGTCTTCATGCGTCGATCCCCCTCATTTGGTTGATGCGATTGGCGAGGTAGCCCGCGCCAAAGCCGTTGTCTATGTTCACGACGGATACGCCGCTCGCGCAGGCGTTCAGCATGGACAGCAGGGCCGACAGCCCGCCGAAGTTGGCGCCATAGCCCACGGATGTGGGCACGGCGACCACCGGGCAGCTCACCAGTCCTCCGATCACGCTGGCCAGTGCGCCCTCCATGCCGGCGACGGCCACCACGCAGCGGGCGGCCTGAAGCTCCGTCACGTGTGAAAGCAGCCGGTGCAGGCCGGCGACGCCCACGTCGTAGAGCCGGGTGACCCTGCTGCCGAGCGTTTCGGCGGTCAGCGCGGCCTCTTCACATACGGCCAGGTCGCTGGTGCCGCCGGAGGCCACCACCACACTGCCCACCAGCGGCCGCGGCCGGCGGTTGGCCACGCCGATGCGCGAGACGGGGTCATAGCTGAGCGGATGCGCCCGGTCGACGGCCTCGGCCTTTTCCGGGTCCAGCCGGGTGACGAGTATGTTCCCGGTACCGGCGCCGATCATGCGGGAGAGTATGGCGACGATCTGTTCGGCGGTCTTGCCTGCGCCGTAGATGACCTCGCCCGCGCCGTTGCGCAGCATGCGGTGGTGGTCGATCTTGGCAAATCCGATGTCCTCATAGGGCGCCCGATCGAACAGGGCGAGCGCGTCCTCGGGGGACAGCGCGCCGTCCCGCACGTCGCTCAGCGCCCTGAGCAGCTGTTCTCTGTCCATCATCAGCCTCTGTCCTCCAGGTCCAGAAGGACCGTTTCGAAATATGGTGCCAGCGCCGCGCGAACGTCTGTGCGCCGGCGGACGGCGTCGGGGAGCTGTGCCGCGGGCAGCTGCAGCCGGGCCGCGTCGTGGAACACGCGCACGCGCAGGTCCGAAAAGCCCATCCCGCGCAGCGCGGCCTCTGCGGCATCGATGCGCCCGAGCAGCTGCGGCGTGATGCCGATGCCCGTGGGCACGCGGGTCGCGAGGCACGCGTAGGCGGGCTTGTCCCATGTGAACAGCCCGGCCTGCCGCGCATATGCACGGATCTGCGTCTTCGTGATGCCGCAGAGCCTGAGCGGCGAGCGCACCCCGAGCTCCGAAAGCGCGCGCATGCCCGGTCGGTCGCCGGCGTCGTCGGAGGCGTTGGTGCCGTCGATGACCAGGTCGAAGCCTTCGGCCCGCGCCGCCGCGGTCAGCGCCGAGAATATGGCCCGCTTGCAGTGATAGCAGCGGTCCGAAGGGTTGCTTCGCACCGCCTCTTCGTTGAGCACGTCCAGCGGAAGCACCCGGAGCGGCGCGCCCAGCTGGGCCGCCAGCCGCCGCGCGTCCGCCTCTTCAAAGGCGGGCTGGAACGGCGAGCGGACGTAGAAGGCGCGCACCGCGGCGCCGCTGTCGAGCGCGGCGTAGAGCAGATAGGCGCTGTCCGCACCGCCCGAGAAGGCCAGCGCCACGCGTGGATGCGCCTGAAAAAAAGCCCGGAGCGCGTCGGGCACCGCGCCGCTTTGGAGATGGTCCATCGCCGTATCCTCCCTTCGGTCGCCGTCACACGAGACTATCATATCACAACGAGCCGATGAAATCAAGAAAAGCGCAGCCTGTCGCGACATGCTGCGCGCCTGATAAAAACCCGTTGCAAAGCGGCGCGAAAACATGTATAATATCGATACCATATTTGGATGGAGGTAATCATCATGGCAAAGTACGTTTGTGACGCATGTGGCTGGGAATACGACGAGGATCTCGGCAGCCCCGAAAACGGCATCGCCCCCGGCACGAAGTTTGAAGACCTGCCCGACGATTTTGAATGTCCGCTGTGCGGCGTCGGCAAGGACATGTTCTCTGAAGCCTGACCGATCTGTAAAATGACAGCGGGGGCGTCTCTGTCCGAGACGTCCCCGCTGTTTTGTCGACATGGCTGGCAAACGGCCTGAGCAGACATCAATCGTCAGGGTCCTTCGGCGGCACGTGGATCTGCTCGAACCAGTGGCGGGCGAAGCGCGCCATCAGCGGCGCGAGCCGCTTGATCTCCCAGTCGGTGGTGTTCACCGTCATGCAGTAGGAGGTGGGGTCGCCCCAGTGGCGGCCGCCGATCATGTCGCGGGTGGCGGCGCGGTTCTTGTCGATGCGGCGGATGTTGCGCTCCAGATCCTTATCTGACATCTGGTCGGCGGATCCGCGCTCGCGGCAGCGCTGGATCCGGGCGGGCATATCGGCACACACGAACAGCGAGAAGGGCAAGCGGTCCGCAAGATACACGTCCGCGTTGCGGCCCACGATCACGCAGTCGCGGCCCGCTTTCGCGATGCCGTCGATGATCTGCTTCTCCTTCACCAGCAGGTTGGTCTGGGTGTCCTGATAGGCGGCGCTGAAGGACGAGCGGAACGTGAGCGGCATGCTCTGCCAGGGGTGCCTGTCCAGCACCGCGCCGACGTAATCCGCGTCCATGCCCTGCTCCTGCGCGATCCTCAAAATGACCTCGCGGTCGAAGTAATCCCAGCCCAGCGCATCCGCCATGCGTTTGCCAAGCTCGCGCCCGCCGCTGCCGAATTCGCGGCTGATGGTGATGATCCTCATGCTGTCAGCCTCCAATTTCCGATGGCGCGAAGCTGCCCATCGTCGATTCTATTCTATCAGAGGCTCGGTGGTTTTTCAAGCGTCGCGGCGGTTAATTTCGCGCGGGCAGCGCGCGCGGCGGGAGGCAGAAAGTATGCGGCAGCAAAAGGGAGCCGCTCTGCTTGAGACGGCTCCCCCGCATGCACATCCGTCAGCGCGCGGCGCGCAGCGTCCCGCCGCTGAAGCGGGCGTTGAGCAGCTCGCTCAGTCGATTCATGCAGGCGAGCATGTCCGCCTGAGCGAGGTCGGTGGGCCCGTCGCTCCTCAGCGCGCTCTCGTAGGCATTGAAGGCGTTGCTGATGGCACTGATGTCCGCGTCTGTCATCACGCGGTACTGCGGGCCGAAGCACTGGGTCAGCGCGTCGTTCAGCGTGCTGGCGGCGATGAAGTAATTCTTCATTTGAGGGATCACGCTGTCGCGCAGCGGCGCGTTCGGCACGGTGGTCATGTTGAACGTCTGGATCATCATCGACATGTCAGAGCGCAGCGATTCGCCCAGGCTGTTTCTGACGCCTGTATATTCCCTGTGCATATTCACGCGTATATTTGCGGATACACAGACCACCACGATCAGCGCGACCACCAGCGCCAGGCACACGACCAGCAGCAGCTTTTCCCATCTGGTCATTATTGAAAAACCGGGCAGCTTTGCGCGAAACTTTTCCATATACAAACCTCCGAATGCATGATCGAACCGCGCCTTATGCGCACTTGATAGTGCATATATGATGCATATGCCTGCAATAATTCGCCGTTTTATGCAGCATTTCCTGCCGGCATTTGTGAAAAGAAATGCATATATACAGCGAATATACACGTGCATAATTCTATTTTTATGCAGTCGGGCACAATGCGCACAAAATGGGGCCCAAACGCCGTCATAATTTGAAGCGCGCATTGCGCTATACCGCCGGGCGTGTTATAATCAGAGCAGATCGAACTGCGGGAGGCGACGGTATGCGGTACAGGGATTTCGGCGGCAAGCGCGCCGCGGTGATCGCGTTTGGGACCATGGACTTCGGCGGGAAGATCGGGGCAGAGCAGAGCTTCGAGCTGATGGACGCATACGCCGGGCTGGGCGGCAATTTTCTGGACACCGCCAGGGTGTACGGCGACATGGCCGGCCGCAAGCCCGGCGGGAGCGAGAAGGTGATCGGCCGGTGGCTCTCCGGGCAGGATCGTGACGCCTTCGTGCTGAGCACCAAGGGCGGGCATCCGGACCTGGATCACATGGACGTGGGTCGGCTGAGCCGCGCCGAGATCACCGATGATCTCTCGCGCAGCCTGGATGACCTGCGCACCGACTACGTGGACATCTACTGGCTGCACCGGGACGATCGGGGACGCGACGTGGGCGATATCGCCGAGACGCTGAACGCGCTGCTGGAGACGGGGCGCGTCCGCATGATCGGTGTGTCGAACTGGACGCCCGCGCGCATTCGGGCGTTCAACGCCTATGCGGCGGCACACGGGCTGCACGGCATCGATGCCAACCAGCCCCGCTTCAGCCTGGCGCGGCAGGTGCTGGTGGAGGATCCGACGCTGTGCGCGATGGACGCGGAGACCTATCGCATGCACATGGAGACCGGCATGCCGGCGGTGCCCTTCTCATCGCAGGCGAAGGGCTTTTTCTCGAAGCTGTTCGAGCTGGGCGAGGCGGGCCTGAGCGAAAAGGCGCGGCGGCGCTACTACGCCCCCGAGAACCTGGAGATCTATCGCCGCGTGCTGGCGCTGCGCGAGGAGACCGGCCTGTCGGTGGGGGCCATCGCGCTGGCATATCTGACCTGCCAGCCCTTCCCGACGTTCCCTCTCGCGGGTGCCAGCCGGATCAGCCAGGTCCTGGCGCTGGCGGAGGCGGGCGACGCCGTGATCACGGACGCGCAGCGGGATGCCCTGCGCAGCTTCTGACGCGCCCGGCGCAGAAGGGGGGAGCGGCTTGGACAAAGGCTTCTTTGAAAGGGTCTATGCGATCGTGGCGCGGATCCCCAAAGGGCGGGCGTGCAGCTACGTACAGATCGCGCGCATGCTTGGCGATCCGCGGGCGGCGCGGCAGGTGGGCTGGGCCATGCGCCGCTGTCCGGACGACCTGCCCTGGCAGCGGGTGGTGCGTGCGGACGGCTCCATCGCCGGCGGCGGCATGGCAGCGCTGCGCCGCGCGATGCTTGAAGCCGAGGGAGCCCCTTTCACGGCGGACGGCCGGGTGGACATGGAGCGGTGCGGCTGGTATGGCGATCCCTCAGGCTGAACGGCCCGGCGCCGCAAGCGGGCGCGCGCGGCCGGCACAGTCGCGCGTCGCAGTACGGATGAGAACAGACGACAGGCGCCGGACAGGCGCCGGCAAAGGTCATTACAGGGGGTTGATGGGATGGACAGGAACGCCTGGAACGGGGAATTTGCCGCGCGATTCGCGCGCCACGAGGACGAGCTCAAATGGCTGTACTGCGAGATCTATCGCAACGATCTGCATGCCTACGACTACTTTGTGGAAATGCTGTGGGCCGCCTATCAGGCGCGCCCCGACAGCCTCAAAGCGCTGGACCGCGCGCGCGAGGCGGATCCGGCCTGGTACAAGGGCCACGACCTGGTGGGCACGCTGATGTACGTGGACGCCTTTGCCGGCACGCTCCGGGGCGTGCGGGAGAAGCTCGACTACATCGAGGACTGCGGCGTGAACTACCTCCACCTGATGCCGATCCTGGAGAGCCCGAAGGACCGCAGTGACGGCGGCTATGCCGTCAGCGACTTCCGGAAGGTGCAGCCGGAGCTGGGCACCATGGAGGACCTGGCCGCGCTGGCGGACGACTGCCACGCCCGCGGCATCGCGGTATGCCTGGACTTCGTGATGAACCACACCTCAGAGGACCACGAGTGGGCGCGCCGTGCGAAGGCGGGGGAGCGGGAATACCAGCAGCGCTACTTCATGTACGACGGCTGGGACATCCCGAACGCCTACGAGCAGACCATGCCCCAGGTGTTCCCCACCACGGCGCCGGGCAACTTCAGCTGGTGCCCCGAGGTGGGCAAGGTGGTCATGACCACGTTCTGGCCCTACCAGTGGGACCTGAACTATTCGAACCCCGTGGTGTTCAACGACATGACCGACAACATGCTCTACCTGTGCAACCACGGCGTGGACATCGTGCGGCTGGACGCGACGCCCTACATCTGGAAGGCGCTGGGCACGCCCTGCAGGAACCTGAAGCAGGTGCACACGCTGGTCCGGATGATGCGCATGGTGTGCGAGGTCGTCTGCCCCGGCACGCTGCTGCTGGGTGAGATCGTGATGGAGCCCAGCAAGGTCGTGCCGTACTTCGGCACGGTGGAGAAGCCCGAGTGCCACCTGCTGTACAACGTGACCACCATGGCAAGCACCTGGCACACCGTGGCCACCCGCGACGTGCGGCTGCTGCGGCACCAGCTGGGCCAGGTGTTCGCGCTGCCGAAGCAGTACACGTTCCTCAACTATCTGCGCTGCCACGACGACATCGGCTGGGGCCTGGACTACGGCTTTCTGAGCTGGCAGGGCCAGCAGGAGGTGCCTCACAAGAAGTTCCTGAACGACTGGTTCACCGGCCGATGGCCGGGAAGCCCGTCCCGCGGCGAGCTGTACAACGACGATCCGCGGCTGGGCGACGCCCGGCTGTGCGGCACCACGGCATCGCTGTGCGGCGTGCAGTCCGCGCTCGTATCCTCCGACGCGCAGGCCCTGGAGCTGGCGCTGCGCCTGGACATCATGCTCCACGCCTACATGTTCACGCTGAGCGGCATCCCGGTGCTGTATGCCGGAGACGAGATCGCCCAGCTCAACGACGATGGCTATCACGCCGATCCGGTGAAGGCAGCGGACAGCCGCTATATCCACCGCGGCGACATGGACTGGGCGAAAGCGGCGCTGCGATCCGACCCCGATACGCCCGAGGGACAGATGTTCGCCGCCATTCGCCGCATGGAGGCCCTGCGCGGCGCGCACAGGGCGTTCGACGGCGCGGCGGACGTCTGGATCATCGACACGGGCGACGACCGGGTGCTGGGTATCGGCCGCTGGTGCAGGAGCGAGAAGCTGCTGGCGCTGTTCAACTTTGCGGACGAGCCGGTGCGCGTCCGGCTGGGCGATCCCGAGCGGTTCACCGATCTGTGGACCGGCGAGTCGCGCGACGCCGTCGAGGTGGAGCTCCAGGCAAAGGATTTTGTCTGGCTGCTGGCGGGAGAGGACTGACGAAAGCGCGGATGTCTTCACACGGACCGGACATGAACGATGGCGGGACATCTCGGACCGACAGACGTCCCGCCGCAGGATCACAGGCAATAATGAGGGACGCCATCATCGTGGCGCCCCTTCGTTTTACGACGTTCTGATGCCAAAGTGTGACGGCAGTCCGGTCACCTCTGGACGCGTCCGGAGCCGGAGCCACCGGCGAGGGCGAGGACCTCCTGCTCGGAGGCCAGGTTGAAGTCGTACTCGGTGGCCTGCTTCAGGCACGACGCCGCCACCGCGTACTCGATCACCTTCTGCGGGTCTTCCGGCCACTTGCGCATCGCGTGGATCAGCCCGCCGCCGAACGAGTCGCCGCCGCCCACACGGTCCACCAGGTGGATCAGGTAGTTGCGCGCAAAGTACGTGTCCCCCTGCAGGTACAGCATGCCGCTCCAGTTGTTGTCGCTCGCCGAGATG
>JAFRMB010000081.1 GCA_017430945.1 Clostridia bacterium
CGCCGCGCCCGCGTCCGTCGCCGCCTTCACCGCGCCGACGTCGCCGCGCACCATCACCGTCACCAGGCCGCCGCCCACGTGTACCTTGCCGATCAGGTGGACGTTCGCCGCCTTGACCATCGCATCAGCCGCCTCGATCGAACCCACCAGGCCTTTCGTCTCGATCATTCCCAGTGCCTGCAGTGTCGCCATTGATCATGCCCTCCTTTGATCTGTTATGTCATCGTCATCACTGTCTTGAAAGCCTCGCCAGCACCGCGCGGGTGATGGCTTCAATCTCCTCCCGGGTGACGGCGGAAGCCGTCTTCCCCGTCTCGCCGCAGGGCTGCGGCGCGGGCGCGTCTCCCCTGAGATCGGCCAGCTGCCTGAGCCCGCGCGCCACGCGGCGGATGTTGAGGAGGTTCATCGGACCGATATTGTCCGATGTGGCGCTGCCGCCCACCGCGCCGCAGCCCAGCGTCAGCGCCGGGGCGAGGCCCGTGGTCGCGCCGACGCCGCCCAGAGACGCCGGCGTGTTCACCAGCAGCCTGGACACCGGCTTCTTCAGCGCGAACTCACGGATGACGGCATCGTCGTCGCTGTGGATGGTCATGGTATGGCCTGCGCCCTCGTTGTTCAAAAGCTCGATGCTTCGCGCACAGGCCTCCTGCCAGCCCTCTTCCACATAATAGGCCAGGATCGGACACAGCTTCTCCCTGGAATAGGGGTTGCCCTTGCCTACGGTGCTCTGCCGGGAGATCAGCACGCGCGTCCCCGCCGGGATGGTGATGCCGGCCATCTGCGCGATGGCCTCCGCGCTCTTGCCGACGATCTTCGGGTTCATGGTGCCGTTGGCGCGCAGGATGAACCGCGCCACGCGCTCGCTCTCCTCTTCGGTCATGAAATAGCCGCCCTGGCGCTTGAGCTCCGCCTCGACGCGCGCGCTGGAGCAGCGCTCGACCACGATGCTCTGCTCTGAGGCACAGATGGTGCCGTTGTCGAACGTCTTGCTGTCCATGACCATCTGAACGGCACGGGGTATGTCCGCCGACCGCTCGATGAAGCACGGACCGTTGCCCGGGCCGACGCCCAGCGCGGGGTTGCCGGAGCTGTAGGCCGCCCGCACCATGGCCTCGCCGCCCGTGGCCAGGATGATGCCGATGTCGCGGTGCTTCAGAAGCGCCGCCGTTCCCTCCATCGTGGGGGTCTGTATGCACGCCACCAGACCATCCGGCGCGCCGGCGGCCTTGGCGGCGCGGGCCACGATCTTCCACGTCTCCACGATGCAGTTCTTCGCGTTGGGGTGCGGGCTGACGATGATCGCATTGCCGGACTTCAGCGCGATCAGGCACTTGTACATCGTAGTGGAGGTCGGATTGGTGGAGGGGATGAGCGCCGCGACGACGCCCATGGGCACGCCGATCTCCGTGACGCGGGCGACCGGGTCCTCCCGCAGCACGCCGACGGTCTTCATGTCGCGAATGTGCTCATAGAGCATCGCACTGGCCAGCTTGTTTTTGAGCACCTTGTCCTGCCATACGCCAAAGCCGGTCTCCTCCACCGCCGCCTTGGCCAGGCGTTCCGACTCAGCCGCGCACGCGCTGGCGACGGCTGCCACGATGCCGTCCACCTTCGCCTGGTCGAAGGAAGCGTATTCAGCCTGGGCGGCCTTCGCGCTTTTGACCAGATCGCGCACCTCCTGTATGGAGCATAGATCCCTGTCGAATTCCACGAGCGCCATACCTGCCTTTCGTTGTGTATTTTCGTATTCCGGTGGTTCGCTTTCGCGCGTCGCCGGCCGAATCGGCCGGTCAATAATCCAGCGGCGCGCCCGCGACGGCGCACACCGCCCGGGCGAACGCCTCGCAGGCCGCCCGGCAGGCCGCCTGTTCGCCCGCCAGCAGTCCGCCGGCGAAATTCGTCTCCGTCGGCGGCCCGTAATACACTTTCATCTCCACGTCCGCCGCCTTCAGCGCCGCGTCCAGGCCCACCGTGGCCTCCAGGGGCGGCGCGATCAGATACGCCAGCGACGTGCCCTCGGGCACCTTTGCCTGTGCGGACAGATAGCTGCCCGTCCGGGAGATGCAGTGGGCGAAGTACACGACCGAATCGTCGTCGTTGGCGCTGTAAAAGCTCGCCTCGTTCCCGATGTATCGCACGGCGGCGTCCAGGCCGCTGCGCACGGCTTCCGGATCCTGCCCGGAGAGTATGCCGATGAACTCGCCCGCCAGCGCCGTCGACGCATTGCCCGCCCCGGCGTACATGCTGCGGGCATAAGCCACGCGCACCTCGGCCTTCTTCGTCGCCTCGTCGAGCGCCGCGTAGGACACGTCGTCGCAGTCGGCGGTCAGTATGCCCAGGCTGATGTCGCCCTCCGCCGCGTTCAGCGCGCGCAGCAACGCGGCATCCGCCCTGGGGATGATCCGCACGGACAGCACCCGCGCGGGAATGCGATCTCCAAGCATGCTGCGTTCCTCACTTGACCAGCTCGATGCCGCTGGCCTTCTGCCGATAGATCTGCCCGATGACCTCCGCGATATAGGCGCCGGCCTCCACCGCGTTCAGGCCGTCCCGGTGGATGTTGGAGACCACCGTGCGGCGGGCCTCCGGCATGCCCACGCGGGCGTTGTAGGCGATGTAGGCGCTCATGCTGCGCGCGGTGGCAAGGCCGGGCCGCTCGCCGATCAGCACGCACACCACCTTCGCCCCCAGCAGCTCCGCCACCCGGTCCTCCGCCGCCACGCGGCCGTACTCCATGTAGAAGGGCGTGCCGACCTTCAGGCCCGCGGCCGTCAGATTATCCATCAGGATCGGCAGGATCCTGTCCAGGTTGGCGCGGATGGCGGTTGTGCTCAGCCCGTCCGCCGCGTAGATCTGCACGTCCGGATCGTGGACGCACTTCTCCAGCAGCAGCGCTTCGGATTCGGGGCTCAAGCGGCGGCCCAGATCCGGCCGGGTGATGAAGGTCTGCTTGTCCGCGCACTGCGTGCGCACGGTCATGAGCCCCAGACCTTCGATGAATCCGGGCTCGATCGCGGAGAACACGGCGTCCCTGGCCTGCGCGTGATCGGCGCGCAGCGTCAGCATCGTGCGCGTGTTCAGCCTTGGGCCCGCGCGTCCGACGCCGATGCGCGCGGTCGTGCGCCTGCGCATGCGCTCGAGGGCCTCGGGACTTGCCGGATCCCTGAGCAGCATCTCCGCCCGCGCCTCGGGCGAGGTGATGTCCACGGGCTCGTCCGCCGTCTCCCTGTCCGGCAGCGTCAGCCGGCCGGTCTGCTGGAGCTGCCGGCAGACCTCGTCAACGATCATACGGATCAGCTTTTCATCCATCGCGCATCACCCCTTCACGGCCGCAAACAGCGTCGGGTCGCCCGCACGGGGCGTGAGCCTGCCGTTCTCCATGATCCCCATCTTCTCAAGCCACTTCTCGAACTCGGGCAGCGGCTTCAGCCCCAGCGTTTCCCGAACGGCGCAGACGTCGTGATATGCGTTGGTCTGGTAGTTCAGCATCACGTCGTCCCCGGTGGGCACGCCCAGGATGTAGTTCACGCCGCAGCTGGCCAGCAGCAGCGACAGGTTCTCCACGTCGTTCTGGTCCGCCTGCATGTGGTTGGTATAACAGCAGTCGCAGCCCATCGGCACGCCGGAAAGCTTGCCCATGAAGTGGTCCTCCAGTCCCGCCCGGATGACCTGGCGGCTGTCATAGAGGTACTCCGGTCCGATGAAGCCGACCACGGTGTTGACCATGAACGGGTGGAACTCCCGGGCGAACGCATAGCAGCGCGCCTCCATGGTGACCTGGTCCGCGCCGTAATGGGCGTTCGAAGAAAGCTCGCTGCCCTGACCGGTCTCGAAATACATGACGTCCGGGCCCCTGCCGGTGCCGCGTTCCTTCAAAAGCGCCATGGCCTCGCGCACGGTGTCCGCCGAGAAGCCGAACTCGGTGTTGCCCTTCTGGCTGCCGGCGATGGACTGGAAGATCATGTCGCACGGCGCGCCGCGCTTCACGGCCTCGATCTGCGTGGTGATGTGCCCCAGCACGCAGATCTGCGTGGGGATCCCGAAGCGCTGCTTGACCTCGTCGAAGCGCTTGAGCACCTCGGCCAGCCCCGATACCGTGTCATTGACCGGGTTCAGTCCCAGCAGCGCGTCGCCGCAGCCGTAGCTCAGCCCCTCGAACAGTGAGGCGGTGATGCCCTCGACATTGTCGGTGGGATGGTTGGGCTGCAGCCGCGTCGCCAGCGTGCCCCGCAGCCCGATCGTGGTGTTGCACGTGGCGGTGACGCGCACCTTGTTGGCCGCGTAGACCAGATCCAGGTTGCCCATCAGCTTGCACACGCCCGCCACGGTCTCCGCGGTCAGCCCGCGCGACAGCTTGCGCAGCTCCGCCTCGCCGGTGCCGTAATCCAGGATATGCTCCCGGAGCTCCGCCAGGCTCATGCGGCGGATGGAGGCGTATACGCCGTCGTCGATGGAATCCTGGTTGATCCGGGTGACCTCGTCGTCCTCATAGGGCACGACGGGGTTCTCCCGCAGGTCTTCGACCAGCAGCCGGCTGAGCACTTCCTTCGCGGCGATGCGCTCGAGGTCGGACTGCGCGGCGATGCCGGCCAGGATGTCGCCGGATTTCACCTCGTTGGCCTTGGCGAGCACATCCTTTATGGAGCGGAAGGTAAAGTGCCGTCCCGCCAGAGTCGTCGTCAGCTTCATAACACGCACCTCACCCGAATAGTAGCGTCTTGACTGCCACCGGCACCACCATGCCGGACATCACCGGCGGCCCGATGTCCACGAATTCACCCGTCAGGGGATGGATGGCGTCGATCACCGCGATCCGCCGCTTCCCGTCCGTGCGGCGGTGCATCAGCGTGCCGATGGCCTTGGCCGTGTCGTTCTCCACCGCCACCAGCACCGGCTCCCCGGCCGGCAGCGCGGCATCCAGCGCTTCGAACAGCGTCCGCGCGCAGGTCTCGAGCGCCGCGTAGGACGGATCCCTCTGCCCGCGCAGGCAGGTCAACAGCCGCGCGGTGTCTCCCTGCGCCATGAACCAGCGCACCTGGCGCTCCACCGCGGACCTGTCGCCTTCGAAGCAGGCGGCTTCCACGTCGTCATCCAGCCGCAGCGCGGGCACGTTCTTCACCGGGAATATGCCGGCCTCGTAGAAGATCGTGCTGCCCGACAGCGACGTCGTGTAGATGCCCGCGCCGATCACCGTGGCGCTGATGGTCTCCCTGGCCGGGATGACCTCCGCCTCGCGGCAGAGCCGGCCTTCCCGCAGCGCCCGCCCCAGCAGCGGGCCGATGTCGCCGTAAGCCAGCGGATCCCCGGGCGGATGGCTGATACACTCCGCCACCCCTCCGGAGAAGCAGATGCGCGCGCCGGCGGGGGCGATGCCCGGCGCACTGCCGGAGGTGCGCAGGCGCTCAAGCAGCGCCGCGTCGCCCCCCAGGCCCGCCGCGCAGGCCAGCAGCTCCGCCATGCATCCGGCCACGCGCTCCAGCGCCCCGATCGTCGTAGGTCTTCCCTCCGCGAGGGACACGCCGGCCGCCTCCGCCACGACTCTAGCCGGCGCGCTGACGCTCAGGACGTTCAGCTGCCGGTCGACCAGCACCAGGTGTCCGCCGATGTCGTAGCAGCTGCGGTGCACGAGCTCGCCGCCGTCGAACAGCGCCAGGTTCGTCGTACCGCCGCCGATATCGAGGTTCAGCACCCGGCAATCGTTCGTCTCGCTGTAGGCGCAGGCGCCGCTGCCCTTGCCGGCCACCGCCGACTCCAGATCCGGCCCGGCGGTGGAGACCACGAACTCCCCCGCGAAGCGGCTCAGGCGCTCCAGCACGATCGCCGCGTTCTCCTTCCGGGCGGACTCGCCGGTGATGATCACCGCGCCCGTGTCCACCTGGTCCGGCCGGTAGCCGGCGCGCTCGAACTCGGCCTGTACGATCCCGGCCAGCCGGTCGCCGTCGATCAGCGTCCGGTCGTGCAGCGGCGTGCGATGGACCGCGCTCCGGTACAAAAGCTCCCGGTCGGTGATGGAGATCCGCGGCACCGAGAAATACCCTGCGACATTGTCCAGGACGATGTGGCTGAAGACCACCTGTGTCGTCGTGGTGCCAATGTCGATACCGACGCTCAGCAGGGTCGCCATGTGCACGCTTCCTTTCATTGCCCGGCCAAAAGCACAAAAAGCCAGGATGACGTTGAATCATCTCAGCCTTTTTGCTGTCTCGCCCCACCCTGTTGTGCGGCGGATTCAGTTCTCTTCAGTTATCGCAAAGTCGAAGGACACGGTGGTGCCCGCGCCGTCGGAGGTGATGTGCAGCTGCCCGCTCAGCTTGTCCTGAACGACCGCCCTGACGATCCTGAGCCCCAGTCCCTCATCGCGTCCCGGCACGAAGCCGACGCCGTTGTCGGCCACCGTGACGGTGTGGAATTTCAGGCCCGGGTTGGTGGCGATCACGATCCGGCCGCGATCCCGCCCGGCAAAGGCGTGCTGCAGCGCGTTCGTGACCAGCTCGGTGACGGCCAGGGACACGGACGCGGCCATGTCCGCGCTCAGCATGAGCGGCTCCCCATCGACCTCGATGGACACATCACAGCCCGCCGGGATCAGCGAGCGGTAGTTCCAGCAAAGCCGCCTGAGCAGCGCGTCCGTTCGAACCAGGTGCGCACCTTCCGCTGTATTTGTGAGTATATCATGGATCGCGGCGATTGACAATACCCTTTCGACATCTTCCCTTAACATCTTTTTGACGTCTGGGCCCGTGCACGTGCGCGCCTGCAGGTTGAGGATGCTGGCCACGAGCTGCAGGTTGTTCTTCACCCTGTGGTGCATCTCCCGCAGCGCCTCGCCCTCCAGCGCCGACTCCCGCGTGCGCACCTCGGGCGCCCCGCGCGCATAGCTGCGCGCCAGCGCCGCGTACCTCGAGGCCTGCCGCATATCGTCGCTGACGTCCTTCTCCCGGATCAGCACCGCGATGATGGCGCCGTCATCTCCATAGACCGGCACCGCGTTCTGTCGGACCTGACGCGCCTCCTGTGTGATGGCCTTCAGGTCGCACACGGGCGTGCCCAGATAGAAGGCGTGGAACACGGCGGGCTCGTCCAGTCGCCTGGCGACGGCGCCCACCACATCCCCGCCGTAGACGCTGCTCCCCAGCGCCGAGCGCGCCTGCGCGACGACGACGGCGGTCTCCTCGTCCAGTATGCAGTCCAGAAACACGTCCGCGTTGATCAGCGACGCGATCATGGGAAGCTCACGGCTGAGCGCCTCGATGCGCCGCCGGTCTGCCTGCGTCAGCTCGTCATGGGTCCGCCGCCTGTCATCCATCGTCATCCGTATGCGCCTCCGTCAGTACGCGCCGCGCCGCCTCGCCCCGGTCGACGCCCAGCTGCCTGGCCAGGCGGTCGATCCTCGAGAACGCCTGTGCCTCCGTGAAGCCCTTGCCGCGCATCAGCGCTTCTTTGGCCTTCCGGACCGGGTCGCCCGCCGCGCTCTGCGCCACGATGGCCTCCGCCAGCGCCGCCATCGGCACGCGCTTGTCCATCGACATGCGCCTCAGCATCGGATACGTCTCGCTCTCGGGGATGCCGGCCTGCTGCGCCAGCACCGCCTGCGCGCGCCGAATGATGCGTTCGTCGTCCAGCTTCCGCTTCGCCTCATCCGCACGCATCCGGCTCTCCCTCAGCCGCTCGCTCTGCGCCCAGGCCACGCGGATGGCGGGCATGAGCGACTGCTGCGATACCGGCTTGACCAGGTAACCGCTGACCCCGATCTGCGCCGCCTGCTCGATCATCGCCTGGTCGCTGTATGCCGTCAGAAGCAGCACGCAGCCGGCAAGCTGTTCGGAGAGGATGGTCTGCGCCGCCGTGAGCCCGTCGAACACCGGCATCCTGACATCCATCAGCACCACGTCCGGGTGCAGCTCGCGGCAGATCGCCACCGCATCGAAGCCGTCCCTGGCCTCGCCTACGACTTCCAGTCCCTCAGCCGTCAGCATCTCGATGAGATCCATGCGGACGATCGGCTCGTCGTCCACCACGATGATCCTGTGCACCGCCAACCCCCCCGCTCCGCCGGTCGTAAGCCTCATGCGCCGCAACGGCCGCCTGCGCATGTATTATATCATCCCGCCGCGCCTTTTTCAATCGCCTCGAGCGCCTCGGCACAGGCGCCCAGCTCGGCCTCGGTCGTGTGCCGTCCGATGCTCACGCGGATCACGCGCCGCGCTTCGCGCTCTGACAGGCCCAGCGCGCGATAGACGTGGCTGACCTCGCGCGCGGCGGAGGCGCATGCGGCGCCGCCGGATACGGCGATGCCGCGAAGATCCAGCTGCGCGATGGCCGCCTCTGCACTGAGGCCGGGCAGCATAAGCGCGCAGAGCCCCGGCAGCCGCTCCGCATCCGCGCACAGCAGCCGGACCTTTGGCAGCCGCGTCCGCACATCGCCGATAAAGCCGTCCAGCAGCGCACGCATCCGTCCGGCGCGCGGCGCCATGTCCGCCGCCACCAGCCCGACCGCGGCCCGCAGCCCGGCGATCGCGGGCACGTCTTCGGTGCCGGCGCGCAGCCCGTGCTCCTGTCCGCCGCCGACGATCAGCGGGTGAAGCTGCGTGCCCTGCCGCACGTACAGCGCCCCCACGCCCCGCGGACCGTAGATCTTGTGTCCGGACAGCGACAGAAGATCGATGCCCATCGCACGCACGTCCACCGGGATCTGCCCGAAGGCCTGTACCGCGTCGCAATGGAAGGGGATGCGCCTCAAGCGCGCGAGCGCGCCGATCCCGGCCACGGGCTGTATGGCGCCGGTCTCGTTGTTGGCCATCATCACCGATATGATACGGGTATCCGGACGGATGGCCTTCGCCACGTCCTCCGGCAACACCGTGCCGTCCGGGCGCGGCTCCACCAGCGTCACCTCGCGCGCCCAGCGCCGCGCGGCGATCAGCACCGAGGCGTGCTCGATGGACGATACCACCGCGTGCCCGCCCGCGGCCGTCGCCATCGCGAGGTTGTTGGCCTCTGTGCCGCCCGAGGTGAAGACGATCTCCTCCGGCTCTGCATCGAGCACGTCCGCGATCGCCCGGCGCGCCAGACGCAGCTCGCGCCGGGCGTCGCCGGCGGCGGCATAGGGCGACGACGGATTCGCCCACGCCGTCTGCATGGCGCGCACCATGGCGTCGATCACCTCCTGCGCCGGCTGCGTCGTCGCCGCATGGTCCAGATCGATCATCTCTCCCACCCCGGTTCATCAATATTTGTTTTCATTATAATCCTTTGATGCAATATTGTAAATCCGCCTTGACAGCCCCTGCCGGCCCGGGTATTTTGAAATCAGAGGAGAGTCGTAAAATACACCTACGGAGAGGAGCTGATCCGATGGATCGAAAGCAGGCCCGGGAAAGGGCGCAGGCCCTGGTCGCTCAGATGACGACGGAGGAGGCGGCGAGCCAGCTGCGCTTCGACGCGCCCGCCATCGACCGTCTGGGCGTCCCCGCATACAACTGGTGGAACGAGGCGCTGCACGGCGTGGCGCGCGCCGGCGTGGCGACGAGCTTCCCGCAGGCCATCGGCATCGCCGCCACCTTCGACCCCGCGCTCGCGCGGGAGATTGGCGACATCGCCGCGACCGAAGGCCGCGCCAAGTACAATGCCGCCGCCGCCCATGGCGACCGGGATATCTACAAGGGGCTGACGTTCTGGTCCCCCAACGTCAACATATTCCGCGATCCCCGCTGGGGGCGCGGCCACGAGACCTACGGAGAGGATCCCGTGCTCAGCGCCGAGATGGGCGTGCAGTTCGTCAGGGGACTGCAGGGCGAGGGCGACACCATGAAAGCCGCCGCCTGCGCAAAACACTTTGCGGTGCACTCCGGCCCCGAAGCTCTGCGCCACCGCTTCAACGCCGTCGCGAGCGAGCGCGACATGGCGGAGACCTATCTGCCCGCCTTCCACGCGCTGGTGGATGCCGGCGTCGAAGCCGTGATGGGCGCTTACAACCGCACCAACGGCGAGCCCTGCTGCGCCAGCCCGGCGCTTCAGAAGATCCTGCGCGGGGAATGGGGCTTCCAGGGGCACTTCGTGTCCGATTGCTGGGCCATCCGCGATTTCCACACCGGCCACGGCGTCACCGATACGCCGGAGGAATCCGCCGCGCTGGCACTCAAAAACGGCTGCGACGTGAACTGCGGCGACACCTATGTCTACATGATGAAGGCCCTGGCACAGGGGCTGGTGTCCGAGGCGGACATCCGCAGATCGGCCGTGCGGCTGTTCACCTGCCGCTACATGCTGGGCCTCATGGACGGCAGCGCATACGACGACATCCCCTACGAGGTCATCGAATGCCCCGAACATCTTGAAAAGGCGCGCATTGCGGCGCAGAAGTCCTGCGTGCTTCTGAAGAACGACGGCATGCTGCCGCTGAAACGGGACTCGATCCGGACGCTCGGCGTCATCGGCCCCAACGCCAACAGCCGCGTATCGCTGATCGGCAACTATCACGGCACTGCCTCGCGCTATGTCACGGTGCTTGAGGGGCTGCAGGATGCGCTTTCCGGCGATGCCCGGGTGCTCTATGCCGAGGGCAGCCACCTGTTCAAGGACCGCTTGGAGCCGCTGAGCCAGCCGGACGACGGCATCGCGGAGGCGCTGGCGGTGGCGGAGCGCTCCGACGCCGTGGTGCTGGTCGTGGGCCTGGACGAGACGCTCGAGGGCGAGGAGGGCGACACCGGCAACGCCGCCGCCTCAGGCGACAAGCTCGACCTCCTGCTGCCCGAGGGACAGCGCCGGATGATGGACGCCGTGCTGAGCGTCGGCAGACCCACCGCGATCGTGCTGATGGCAGGCAGCGCCATCGACCTGGGCGAGGCCGCCGAGCGCGCCGACGCCGTGCTGCTCGCCTGGTATCCCGGCGCACAGGGCGGGCGCGCGGTGGCCGATCTGCTGCTCGGCCGCGTCTCCCCCTCCGGCAAGCTGCCCGTGACCTTCTATCGCGATGCGCAGCTTCGGGACATGCCCGAATTCACCGACTACGCCATGCGCGGACGCACCTATCGCTACATCACGGACGTGCCGCTCTATCCGTTCGGATACGGGCTCACCTACGGCGACTGCCGCGTCACCGATGCCCGGCGGACCGAAGCGGGCATCGAGGCGCAGATCGTCAACGACGGCGCGGTGGACACCGACGAGGTCGTCCAGGTGTACGTGCAGAACGAGGGCTCTCCCTTTGCCCCGCGAAACCCCCGGCTGTGCGCGTTCAGGCGCGTCCACGTCCCCGCGGGGCAGGCGGTCCGGGCGTCGCTGGAGGTGCCGATCGATCGCCTCCGGGTGATCGACGACGGCGGGCATCCGGTCGACGGCGGCCGGCCCGTGTTCTACGTCGGCCTGGGCCAGCCCGACCAAAGGACCCTCGACCTGACGGGCCACGCCTGCGTGCGCATCGGTGATTGAACGCCGAAAAACGAGACCCGGCCGGAGCCATTCCGTGCCGGGTCCCGTTTTGATGGGACGTGCCGCGCCCGCCGATGCGGCGGCGCGTCGAAGCGTCCTTCGCTCCCCTATCGTGCGTCGCTCTCCTGCTGTTCGAGCACGCCGAGGATCGCCGCCGCGGCGCCCTCGTAGCCGAGCCGGGAGGTGTTCAGCATGAGGTCGTAGTTCGCGGGATCGCCCCACGCCTTGTCGGTAAAGAAGCGGCTGTAATTCTTGCGCTGGTTGTCCTTGCGGCGGATGTAGGCTTCGATCCGGCTGTTCTCCACGCCGTCGACGTTCCTCGCCCGGTCGATGCGGTCCTGCATGCGGCTGGCATATACGAACGCGTGCACGAAGGGCACATGCGCTTCCGTGGCCAGGATGTGCGCCGTGCAGCGCCCAAGGAAGATGCACGGTCCCTTCGCGACGAGCTGCTGCACCAGCCTGGACAGCGCCGAAAACACCTGGAAGGGCGCATCGTTCATCTGCCCGGTGCCGAAGCTGCCGATCTGCGCAAAATCGTGCAGCACGCTGCCGACGCCCCGCTCGTCATAGATCTGCAGGGTACCCAGGTCGATGCCGTACTCACGGCCAGCCATCACCAGCAGATCGCCGTCATAAAACTTTATGCCCAACCGCTCTGACAGTATCCGCGCCACCTCTCGGCCGCCGCTGCCGTATTCCCGGTCGATGACGATACTGTGCCTGATCATACCCACAGCCTCCTTCTTGCGCGGCATCGCCCGCCGCGCCGTCGTCGCTCATCCGGAGGACCGGCTTCGGCCCGCCGGATCAGAACCCGGCCCGGAGGCCGTATGACAGCTCTTCGGGCGCGCGCTCTAAACCATTCCTTAACACTTATATCATAGCGCGCCGGTGGCCGTTTTGTCAATAGCCTGATGCCGATCGCGGCACCATCGCCCCGGACCGGACGCCGCTCTCCTTCTTCCGTCCGCGCCCGCCGGGCTCCGCGGTGGACATGCGTGCCGCGACGTGCTATACTGATGCTGCGGGAAGGGCTGCAGGCGGCCTGCAGTCCCGATCTCAGGCACACCCCGTCGAACGAAGAGGAGGCGGTCCATTTGAAGCGCGCATACTGGATCCGGCACACCCACTTCCTGAAGGCAGACGAATACGTCTGTTCCGCCTGCAAGTGCACGTGCAAAAAGCCCCTGTCCGAATGTCCGTCGTGCGGCGCCCGCATGGGCAAGGGAAAGTCCGACCTCACCTGGATCGACGAGGCCGACGCGTTCTTTGAGATCATGGAGGACGACTGGTGACCGGTCCGGCATCCCGTTCGTGAAGCTGCGAAGGATCGGGCGCGCGTGCCGTCCCCGATCTCTGTCGACCGCCCCGGTGCGGCGGGCGGGGCTCCATCCGTTGCGTTCAGAGCTCCCGGAGGGCCCCCGCGGCCGCCGTCCCGTCGGTGTTATGAAGCGCCGTCCCACGCGATCAAGTGCGGGGCGGCGCTTCCTCTTCCACCTTGCGGATCAGTTCGCTCAGGCGCATGCCCAGCGCGTCGGCGATGCGCCAGAGCGTGTCGACATTGGCGTTGTCCTTCCCGGCCTCGATCTCGGCGAGATGACTGCGCGAGACGGCAGCCAGCCCGGACAGCACCTCCTGGGACATCCCACGCGCATGTCGCAGCCTGCGGATGACCCGTCCGGTGATCCTGTGGTCGTAGCTGCGGACCGGCGTGACTCCGTCCCCGCCCGCTTCGTTCGCGGCACTCAGGTGATCTTCGTTTTGCGGCATAAACATCGCTCCTCTGATGGCAGTAGGCGTTGACCTCCACCTGAGCGCCTGTTTTTGCCGCGAGGTCCCGCGCGGCCGGCATGCGCCGATCGGTGGAGGCTTCGGCCTCCATATCGTGGCGTGTTTTGACCGCGAGGTCATTGTATCGCATATCTCCGCGAGGTTTGTCTGACATCTCCGACAGGCGGAGCGCACGGGCGCGCCGGAGCGCGTCCCCGATGGGCCTGCCCGCAGCGGATCTGATGCCGCCTTTACCTGCGCCAAAGCGGCGGACCGCCTTCCGGCGGCGGTCCGGTATCCGATTTTCCGATTGACAAGGACCGCAAAATGCTTTATAATTAACGAAGAATGTAGTGACAAAGAGACAATGTGATAAAGGCCGTCATCGAAGCCGCCGGACCGACCTGACCCGACGCAGCAGCCTTCGCCCGATACGATCCATGTGAGGAGCTGAAACCATGCTCGACACCGCAAAACTGGATAAATCCACGCCGATCCCGCTCTATTACCAGCTGAAACAGATCCTGCTGGATGCCATCCGCCGGGGCGACTACCCCGTGGACGGCATGATCCCGACGGAGAAAGAGCTCTCCGAGATGTTCCACATCAGCCGCACCACCGTCCGTCAGGCGATCACGGAGATGGTGCAGGAGGGCTGGCTGTACCGCATCGCCAGCAAGGGCACCTTCGTGGCCAGGCTCAAGATCAAGCAGGATTTCATCAAGAAGCTCGAGACCTTCAACGAACAGATCATCCGCACCGGCTGCAGACCCAGCACCGAGCTTCTGAAGCTCGAGGTCACCGAGATGCCGGCTGCCGTGCGGGACCAGTTCAAAGTCACAGGCGACCGGCGCTACATCTACCTCTACCGGCGGCGCTTTGCCGATGACGACCCCATCGTCACCGTTGAGACATGGCTGCCGCACGAGCGCTGCAGCTTTGTGATGGACCACGACTTCTCGGTGGAATCGCTGTACAACGTGCTCTCTGCCGACGACGCCACGCGCATCTGCCACGTCAACCGCATCCTGGAGGCCGTCGCGGCCGACAGCCGCGATGTGGCGACGCTGAACGTCCGACAGGGCACGCCCATACAATTCGCCGCCACCATCGGCTACAATCGCGCGGAGGAGCCCATCGAGTATTCGCTCGCCCGCTACCGCGGCGACCGCAACCGCTTTGAAGTGGATCTGCTGATCGACACTTGATCGAAGCGCCGCGTGAAAGCATGCACAAAACGGCGGGCGATCCATCGGCACGCCGCACAGATAAGGAGGAAAGACCCACATGGAAAAGATCCTCACCACCCCCCGCTCCTATGGCAAAGACATGCCCGAACTCTTCGCGCAGCTGGAGGCGGCGGGCTACGAAGTGGTCAAAAACACCACCGGCGGCATCCTTGACAAGGATCAGATGAAAGCGATGATCGCCGACTGCACCGGCATCATCGTGGGCGTGGATCCGCTGGACGCCGAGGTGCTCGCCTGCGCGCCGGGGCTGCGCGCCATCTCCAAGTACGGCGTTGGCGTCGACAACATCGACATGGACTACTGCGCCGCGCACGGCATCAAGGTCAGCCGGGCCGTCGGCGCCAACAGCGAGGCCGTGGCGGACTACGCGATGGCGCTGATGCTGGCCGTGGCCCGCAAGGTGCCGATGATCGACCGGAAGTGCCGCGCGATGGACTGGGGCAAGATCACCACCCGCGATGTGAGCCACGCCACGCTCGGCCTGTTCGGCCTGGGCGCCATCGGCCGGTTCGTGGCGCTGCGCGCCAAGGCCTTCGACATGAAGATCATGGCTTATGACCCCTACTGGCCCGAAGCGTTCGCCAACGAGAACGCGATCGAGCGCGCCGAGCCGGAGGCCATCTTCCGCAGCGCCGATTTCATCTCCCTGCACCTGCCGCTGATGCCGGAGACCGAGGGCTTCGTGGGCGAGGCGGAGCTGGCCATGATGAAAAAGGACGCCATCCTCATCAACACCGCCCGCGGCGGGCTGGTGGATGAGAAGGCGCTGCTGAAGGCGCTCCGGGAGGGGCGGATCTACGGCGCGGGGCTGGACGCCTTCGCCCACGAGCCGCCGGAGGACGACGCCTGGTTCAGCCTGGACAACGTGGTCCTGGGCTCCCACTGCGCGGCATCCACCATCGGCGCCACCCGCAACATGGGCCGCATCGCCACGGACAATCTGCTGCGCGACCTGAAGGGAGAATGATCCCATGAAATACCTCATTGCGCACGACCTTGGCACGTCCGGCAACAAGGCGACGCTGTTCAGTGAAGAGGGCAAGCTGATCGGCAGCACGGTATATGCCTACGGCTGCCACTATTTCAACGACAACTGGGCGGAGCAGGATCCCGCGGACTGGTGGAAGTCCATCTGCGACACCACCCGCGGCCTCATGGCCAGGACCGGCGTGGACAAGCGCGACATCGCGGCGGTGTCCTTTTCCGGGCAGATGATGGGCTGCCTGTGCGTCGACAGGGCCGGCCGGCCCCTGCGGCCGTCGATCATCTGGGCGGACCAGCGCGCGCAGGCGCAGCGCGACGCCATCGCAAGGCACATATCGCTGTCCGACTACTACCACATCGCGGGCCACCGCAACGCGGCGAGCTACGGGCTCCAGAAGCTGATGTGGGTGCGCGACAACGAGCCGGACATCTATAGAGACACCTATAAAACGCTGAACGCGAAGGACTACATCGTCTTCAAACTCACCGGCAAATTCTTCACCGAACCGTCCGACGCATCCTCCAACGCCTGCGTGGACCTTCGGACGCTCTCCTGGTCCGAAAAGATCGTGGACATCTCCGGCATCGATCCGGACAAGCTGCCCGAGATCGTGCTCTCCACCCATGTGGCGGGCGGGGTGACCAGGGAGGCCGCCGAGGCGACGGGCCTCATGGAGGGCACGCCCGTGGTCATGGGCGGCGGCGACGGGCTGTGCGCCAACGTCGGCGCCGGCTCCGTGAAGCCCGGCAGGACCTTCAGCTACGTGGGCTCGTCCTCGTGGATCGCCACCACCAGCGAAACGCCGGTGTTCGACGAGCAGATGCGCACGGTCACGTGGGCCCACATCGTGCCGGGCCTGTACGCGCCCAACGGCACCATGCAGGCCGCGGGCGGCAGCTATGCCTGGCTCAGGGACCAGGTGTGCAGGTACGAGACCGCCGAGGCGCAGCGGCTGGGATGCAGCGCCTACGATCTCATCAACCGCGAGATCGAACAGAGCCCCATCGGCGCCAACGGCGTCATCTTCCTCCCCTATCTGCTGGGCGAGCGCGCGCCGCGATGGAACCCCGACGCAAAGGCGGCGTTCCTCGGGCTCAAGATGGAAAACGAGCGCAGGGACATGCTGCGCAGCGTGCTCGAGGGCGTGACCATGAACCTCGACATCATCCTGGAGATCCTGCGCCGGTATATGACCATCGATGAGATCCTGGTCATCGGCGGCGGCGCCAAGGGCGCCGTCTGGCGGCAGATGATGGCGGACGTATACGACGCGCGCATCAAGGTGCCGGTGCTGCTGGAGGAGGCCACCTCCATGGGCGCGGCCGTCACCGGCGGCGTGGGCGTCGGCCTGTTCAAGGGATTCGACGCCATCGACCGCTTCATCGAGATCTCCGCCGTCCACACGCCCGACCCCGCGGCCGTGAAGGCCTACGGTCCCGTCAAGGAGATGTTCGAGCTCTGCTATCAGGCCATGCTGCCCGTATATGAAAAGATGGCCGGGCGCGGCTGAAGGCCGTCCCGACCCGATCCCCTGCCGGTCGCGTTCACGCGGCCGGCAGCGTCGTCTCTTCCGGGCGCTGCGCCCTGAAGGCAAAAAAAGGGACTGCCTCGGGATGATCTGAAGCGATCATTCCGAGGCAGCCCCTTCAGGCCCGGGACGGGATCATTCCGCCCAGCGGGGATTGTCGATCATCGTGGGCTTGCCGTCGCGCTCCACGACGAGCTTGCGATAGCCTTTCTGCTCGATGGTGCCGTAGTCATGGCCGGCGTCAGAGCGGAACACGAAGAACGTGACCATGGTCTCCTTGCCGGTGTTGATGGACCTGTGCGCCCAGCGGGGCGGCACGTACAGAGCCACGCCCGGCTTCAGCTCGACCAGGGACACTTCGCCCTCGGGCGTCTCCATCAGCATCGCGCCCTGGCCGGACAGGCAGTAATACACCTCGCCGGTGTCCAGGATCGTGTGGAAATGGCCCTTCGTCATGAAGTATTCGTCGCCCACCTTGCCGGGATAGACGATGCTGGTGCCGAACTTCAGATCGCCGGCCGTCTCGGGGATCTGGTCCAGCTCGTAGAAATCGTAGATGGGCTGATCGCCGGCCGCGACGATCGCCTCGGCGGCAGCGCGATCGCTGAACTGGCTGACCATGTTGGACACGAAGCGATGGGTCGGGCTGACCTTGCCGCTTTTGCACATGCCGGTGATCAGGTCAAAATCGATCGCGAAGGGGAAAATGCTGTTGCTCATATCATGACCTCCATCTGTGCGATTATTTGTAGTAACATTACGACTTTAGTCAATATTAACACGTCGACCCCGGTTTTGTCAAGGCTTTCTCTGCAATTTTGAGCGGTCCGGCGCTGCCGGCATAACAAATTATTATCATTCGGCGGTTGAGAATGCCCGCTCCCCGTAGTACAATGATATCGATGGTTCGGCCTGTCCCGCGTCGGAGACCGACCGTCGGATCCAAACCGCGATCCGGGATCGGCGAGCGCGGGAACTGTTTAATGAGGAGGGATCATGCATGAAGAGGATCATCACAGCCGTCGCGGCGCTTACGGTGCTGCTGGCGTTGCTGCTGGCGCTCCCGGCGCTGGCGGCGGACAAGGGTTATATCAACAAAAAGAGCGTGGACGTTTATGACACTCCTGGAGAAGACGGCAATGTCGTCGGATCGCTCAAGGGCGGCACAGAGGTCGAGGCCGGCAGTCTGAGCGGCGACTGGGTAAACGTCACGGCCGGCAGTGTCAGTGGCTGGGTCCCGTTGTCGTGCGTGCAGCAAAGGATGCCCATGGATTTCTGCAACCATGACTGGAGCCCCTGGACGACCGATAGGGAAAGCACCTGCAGCAAGGCGGGCTTGCAGACCCGCCAGTGTTCGATCTGCTTCAAAGGGGAAGAAAAAGAGATCAAAAAGCTTGACCACAAGTACGGCGATTGGAAGGTGGTCACCGAGGCGACCTGCACCAAGGAAGGCAAGAAGACGCGCACCTGCAAGGTCTGCAAATACGAGCAGACGAAGGCGATCAAGAAGATCCCGCACGACTACGGCGCATGGACGATCATCAAAGTGGCGACCTGCACCGAAAAGGGCGAGCGCACCCGGACCTGCAAGAATTGCGATCACACGGAAAAGGAAACGTTCCTGGAGCCGCATACCTACGGCGAATGGGAAGTGAGCGTCGAGCCCACCTGCACCGAGAAGGGCGAGCAGAAGCGCGTCTGCGCGATCTGCGGGCGCGAGGAGAAAAAATCGCTGAACAAACTGCCCCACGAGTATGAGGAGACCATCCTCGTCGAAGCCACCGATCACTCGGCGGGCATCCGCGCGAAGATATGCAAAAACTGCGGCCACGACGGCGGCCAGGAGAGCTTTGACCCCGAAGGCACGCTGCGGCGCAGGGACAAGGGCGAGGAAGTCGCGCGCATGCAGCAGCTGCTGGTGGACCAGGGCTACCTGAAAGCCGGCGGCGCCGACGGCAGCTTCGGCAGCGGCACCGAGAAGGCGCTGAAGCAGTTCCAGGCGGACCAGGGCCTCGTGAGCGACGGCATCGCCTGGCCGCAGACGCTCCAGCGGCTGGATCACGAATTCGGCCCCTGGGAGATCGTGCGGCGGATGACCCGCACCGAGCCCGGAGACCGCGTGCGCGTGTGCAGCGAGTGCGGCTGGGAACAACACGAGAGCATCGAAGCGGGCAAGACGATCCTCCGCGGTGACAAGGGCGGCGAGGTCCGCGGCGCGCAGCGCATGCTGGGCCAGCTTGGCTACAACGTCGGCAAGATCGACGGCGCCTATGGTAAAAAGCTGGATGCCGCGATGGCGGCCTTTGCCGCCGACCGCGGTCTGACGATCCCCGAGGGCGGCATCCGCCCCTGCGACCAGGACGCGCTGGTCAGCGCGTGGACGGCGTCCGTGCCGGACGATCGGTGGGCGGGCAACGCCCCGGGCCTTCAGTTGACGGTGTCGCACGCGGGCGAACCTGATGAGGACGGCGTTATGACCTGCCATTGGGCGCTCGCCAACGAGAGCGGCGACGAGGTCACGTTCAACGCGCTGGTTTTGTCCTTCGGAAGGCTCTCCGACTTCAGGTCGGATGTCATCGCCCTGTCCGTCGACGACATCGCGCTGGAACCCAACGGGCAAGGCACCGCGTCGGGCAGCTTCGTCGTCGACCCCGCCTGGGGCCAGGGCGATCTGCACCTCGCCGCCCTGTGCACAGAACAGGACCGCGGCGAGATCCGGTCGAGCAACACCGTAGTGATCGCAAACACATTCAGCCCCGCAGCCATGACCGTCGTGCCGCAGAGCGAACCTCTGGACGTCAACGCGCTCCCGGATGGCGACTATCCCGTCGCCTTTGATCCCGCCGGCGTAAAGACCGGCGCATCGGGCATGCACATGGACGCCGTGCACATCTACACCACAGATGTGTACGACAGCGCGGACATCCGTACCCTCCGGCCGGGCGATTCCATCATCGTGGAGGGCGCGATCGTCGCCGTGGAGACCGTCGAGGAGGCCGACGGCTCCGTACACGTCAACGGCGGCATGGCCAGCGCGAACGGCTATACGTTCTCGCCCGTGAGCGGAGAAGGCAGCGGTTACTGCGTGTGGATCGACGACGGCCTGGCGACCTGCACCGAGCGCGGCATGACCTCGCTGGTCCTGGATCCCGCCGCGGTCTATACCCTGACCACGGGCGAAGGAGCGACGACGCACGTCGGCGAGGACATCATCGCCGCCATGCAGACCGCCGACAAAAACTTCACGCGCAGCAACACCAGCATACGCGTCGAAGCGGGGCGGGTCGTCGGGATCGTGCACGCCGCGCGCTGAACCGCGCGGATCAGATGCGCGGACCGATCGTTTAGCAAAAAGGAGCCCGGAAAGCCATGGCAGAAGTCACCACCAGCGTCCAGATCGTGCTGCCGCAGCACTGCAACGGTTACAAAAAGCCGCGCCTGTTCGGCGGGCAGATCATGTCGTGGATCGACGTCGTCGGGGCAGTCGCCGCGCGCCGCTATACCCACAGCGCGGTGACCACCGTGTGCGTGGACAATCTGAACTTCCTGAGCCCCGCCTACCTCAACGACACCATCGTCCAGGAGGCCGTGGTCACCTGGACGGGGCGCACGTCGCTCGAGGTGCGGGTGGACAACTATGTCGAACAGCTGGACGGCACGCGCAACCGCGTCAACCGCGCCTACATGGTGTTCGTCGCGCTCGACGATGCCGACCAGCCCGTCCCCGTGCCGCCGTTCGAGCCCGCCACCGACGCCGAACGTCGGGAATACGAGGCCGCGCTGGAGCGCCGGCGCATCCGCCTCGGCCGGTGAGGGCGGCAAAACACAAAAGAGCAAAAGAGCGGAGCGTCCTGTCACGCTCCGCTCTTTATGATCTCCTTTTCTGCCCTGCCGCCGTATCGCCGGAAGTAGTAGATGAGCTCGATGACGCAGCAGGACACCCAGCCCACCGGATAGCCCAGGCCCACCAGCAGCGGCGTGTTCGATATGTAGTGCGTGACGACATACAGGTAGACCTGCCGGATGGCCACGAAGCACATCAGCATGATGATCATGGGGCCGCGGGCATCTCCCCTGCCGCGCATCGCGCCCGCAAGCGAGTGGTCGACGCAGTTGGCGACCAGGAAGAACGTGTTCGCCCGCAGGAAAAGCGCGCCGAAGCCGATCACCGAAGCGTCGCGGCTGAACAGGCGCACCGCCTGTTCGGCGAAGATCACGATGATCGCGGCGATGCCGCCCACCATCGCCATCGACAGGCCCACGGCTGTCTTTGTGCCCCGGTCGGCGCGCGCCTTCCGGTCCGCGCCGATGTTCTGGCTGACGAAGGTGGTGGTCGCCATGGCGGTGGACTGGATCGGCAGCATGATGAACTGATCCAGCTTGTTGTAGCACCCCCAGCCCGCCATGCACGCCGAGCCGAAGGCGTTGATATAGCCCTGTACGAACACGTTTGAGAACGCCGTGATCACCGACTGGACGCCGGCGGGCAGCCCCACCGAGAAGATGCGCCGCAGCACATGGCCGTCCACGCGCAGGTCGCGCCAGCTGAGCCGATAGATATCGCGGGTGCGGGTGAGCAGCGTGAGCGTCAGCGCCGCAGAAACGAACTGCGCGATGATGGTGGCCCAGGCCACGCCCGCGATGCCCGCTTTCAGCCAGATCACAAAGGCCAGGTCCAGCACGATGTTCAGCACGCTCGTGATCACGAGGAACATGAGCGGCCGCGTGGTGTCGCCCACCGCGCGCAGTATGCCGCTGCCCATGTTGTAGATGAGCAGCCCGGAAAAGCCCGCAAAATAGATGGTCAGATAGGTCGTCGCATCCGCTAGCACGTCCTCCGGGGTGGACATCAGCCGCAGCATGGGCCCGACGGTCACGACCCCCACGGCGGTGAACAGCGCGCAGCAGGCGAACGTGACGGCCATCGTGGTCTCCACCGCCGCGTGCAGCCGCTCCAGGTCCCGCCCGCCGAAGTGCTGGCCGATCACCACGCCCGCGCCCACCGAGAACCCGTTGAAGAAGAACACCAGCATGTTCACGATCACCGTCGTGGAGCCCACCGCGGCGAGCGCCTCCTTGCCCACGAAATGGCCCACCACGATGCTGTCCACCGTGTTGTAGAGCATCTGGAACACATTGCCCAGCATCAGCGGCAGCGCGAACAGCACCAGCTGTTTCGCGATCGATCCGCTGGTCATGTCGCGGGCGGTGCTTTTCCTCGTGTGCTGCATGGCGGTCACTCCTCCGGCGCTCGGCACTGCTGCCATTATAGCACGCCGGGGCAGCGTCGCAATAATAAATCTTCATTAAACCTTATCCGTGCCCCTGTACGCCTCGATCAGGCCCTGGTAATCCGCCCAGCCGGTGACGGTCACCGCGGCCGCGCCCAGGATCATCAGGTCGCCGGTCACCGGCTTCGTCTGGCCCGCGGGCACGCGGCACACGATGCCCTCCACCTGCCGCAGCGCCTCGCCCTCTCGGACGAGGCTGTTCGTGCGCTGCCAGCTGCAGCCGGTCAGCGTTTCGGTCTGGTAGGTGACCTGCGTCCGCCCGTTGATCGCCGCTTCGATGCGCCGGACGAGGGTGACGGCCTCATTGCCGAAAGGGATCATGCCGCGTCACCTCCGCATATATCCACAGGCTCAGCCCTGGGACGGTTGTGTCTGTTCATGAAGGTTCGCTCCTTTCAGGGTATGAAAAAAGCACCCGAAGGTGCTCAGATCATCTGCATACAGTTCTCCATATCTCGATCAGCAGCATCAGCTTGAAATAGGCATAGCAGACAAATACAGCGCCTATCACGCCGCAGCCGATCAGCCATAGCCAATCGCGTTTCATGAGTTACTTTCTCTCATCAAAAAAGCACCCGCAGGTGCTTCGATCATCAAAATGTCCCTGCGTGGTCCGCGTCGCCGGAAGCCTCCGGGCTAAGCGTGCAGGGCTCTTACCTCAATCATAGTTCGGCTGCATCCTGACGACGATCTCATCGCTCGCGGTGTTGACCTCTTTCTCGGTTATCACTGCGAGCACTTCTTTGGTTTTGATGTTCTCTACGATGATCCTGTCGATGCCTTCAAACATCGTCTCACACCCCTCCATAAGAAAACCGCCCGGGTGGGCGGTATCATCTAGTATTATGAATTCCATATTTCTCTGGGTGACAGTACATGTCAAAACTGCGTTTAGCTCTTTCAGGAGCGGTGTCGGTCAGTTCAAAGCAGTCCATTTCCTTATTGATTCGATACCATTCGTCATTAGACTGCCAGTAGAACATCTCCATCGGCAATATTGTCATGCTCCTCACCACCTCTCTATGCTTATATTCTACAGCACCTTTCGCATAAAGTCAACAACAAATTGAGGCGGTTCATTTAGTCCATAGTATGCTGAGAAGCATTCAGCTATAATTTCATCACCGCTACTACCGCCATAAATCGACAGATTCTTTCGGCAAAAATCTAACGTTTCCGTTGCTGTTCCAAACCCTAATACGCTCTTCATAATCGACAAACCGTCAATCTGATAAATATCGCTGACCATGTGCCCAGCTTCATGGTATACAATGGACGATACGCTTGTACCTTCAACAAAGTATCTGATTTTGGTTTGCTTGCCATATTCAGACTGAAGCGCCTCTTTATTCCGATATGCGTCACGGTTCAGTTGAATTATATGCGGTGGCTTCTCATTGCCTACGCCGGCAAAATCAATGCTTCTGATAAAGCCGATGAGTTTAAGCGTCAACGGGTGTTTTTCATCTCCACTTATATTCGGGAAATCCCTCTTCACTTTAGCCAAGGCATCAATAGCACTTTTCGCAAGATCAATATCCACGTCGGAGTTTCGAAAACCACTTAATGTAATGCCGTTTTGAGTCGCATGATCTTTCAATTCTTTGAATTGTCCTTTTGTGATCGATTCACCTGCTTGCGGCCAAATGATTCTCTCGCCCTCGCCCGTCGCTTGATCATATACACTCATTTTCTTAGCCACATCATTTGAAATGCCAGACATATCCTTAAACCCTGCCACATACGTCCTTCTAAAGTCCGGCCCGAGCCCCGTCCGATCAGACAGGCGCTCGTATTCCTTCACCAGCGCGTTGACGCTGCCCTGGCACTGGCGCTGCAGGGTCGCGTCACCGGCAGCTGCCGCCAGCGTGGCGGTGTCCTTCTGCTGCCGGATCGCGGTCTCCATGCGCCGCATCTCCTGCGACCACTCGTACCGGGTCTTGGTCCTGCCGTCGATCTCCAGCTCCTCGGTGCTGAAACGCTCGAACTGCTCCAGCTGCTCGTCGGTATAGGCGCGCGGGCTGACGCCCATGATGATCGGGTGCCAGGTGTGCCGGCAGTTCCATTCGCCGAAGGGGCGGGGCAGGCTGTTCTGGATCTCGTCGAACTCTTCGTTGCTGTACTGCCCGCCCTGATAGGGCAGGTGATCCTCAGCGCACAGCATGTGCGCGTCGATCTCCACGCCGTCCGCGCCGAAGGATCGTCCCTGCTCCGACGGTTGCCGGGAACGAGGTTCACATAGCCGTCTTCACGTGGCACGCTCGTCCCCTCCAATCCTTTACGCACACCAAAAAAGCAGGGCGTATATACGCTCTGCTTTTCGCGGGTACCCGGATTCGCACCGAATCTTCGTCTCCCCGAATGAATACGGGTTCAACATGTGCTCTTGTACACTATACCCGCTCGTCACAATCATCGTCGCGCCTGGCGAAAGCTAACGCTTGTGACTGGTTTGATTATACCAAAGCTTTTTTACCCTGTCAATCATCTTTCGTTCTTCGCTTGTAACGTTCGCCGCACCTTTTGCCGAATCATTCTCATTATGGTTGTAGCCGTGATGTGTGTGAGGCTTCATACCCTTATGCGTATGATTCAGATCAATTTGCTTTACTCGCTTGTTATCCTTGTCATAATAGCTGATGCTGCTGATCTCCTGTTTGTCATTGACGGTTACATAAACACGTCCTCTGGTCATCGTCTCCATCGGGGCGGTTGAGCTTCCTTCGTTTTTAATAACAAACTTGATGTTTCCTGCTTTCAGAACGGTACGATATTCCGTCCCGTATGCCTTCCCGTTATTAGCTCTCCCCGAGCTCGCCCCACGGCTCCCCATACGCTATCCCATCTCCGTCTTTTTCCACTTCCGCGCCGCGTAATGGCGCACGCGCGCAGCGCCAAAGTCGAAGTCAGGCATCATCGCACCGTAGAGCAGAACCGTTTGCGGCCTCAGGCGCTCGAGGGCTTCGCGCATGCCGTGCCGCCAGATCCGGCGCGATCCCTCGTCCATCATAACACCGACCGTGGATACCGCGACCGTCGCGCCTTCGGGCACGCCGTCGAAGCAGTAGTCGTACGACCCGGGCTCCGCCCACTGGAGCGTCGGGATCACGTTCAGACCGGCGTCCTGGAAGATCTGGCCGATCAGGCGGGAGCGGTAGACGTTCCATACCTTCATGGCCTCGGGCATATCGAGGTACAGGGAAAAATCAGGCGTCAGCGCGATGCCGGCCCGGTTCACGATGCGCTCCGCATATACACCCGGGATCCGCCACACGCGCTCGAACCGATAATCGTCGATGAAGAAATGGATCCCCGCACCGCGGGGCAATACTTCATCCTTCATCGCGGCATTAAAGTCGACCAGCATCCGGGGGATCGCCGTGCACGGCGCCAGCACCGGCATATCATACCGGCCCGTCACACGTGCCTCGTCATAGCGATCCAGATTGACTGCCCTCCATGTCCGGCTTCGGGCGTCTCCGTACCACCGGAGGGGCACGTATTCCGGCCCGCCGCCAAATGTGAGATCCAGATCGAGGCCGAAGTCGAGATCGAAGTCGGGGTCAAAATCGAGCCCCAGATCCAACCCGCCTTCAAAACCGGAACTGAATGAAGTCCCGACGTTTTTCCGTCTTCTCGACATATCCGCCTCCGTTGCAGTGCATAATAAAAGCAGGGCGCGTATACGCTCTGCTCTATCGCAAGCGCGGGACTTGCACCCGCCCTTCGGCCATCACCGCGTGCCCCTTCCTTCACCACGCCTTGCGACGAAGATCCTTACGGCCAGTTGACCCTGTCGACCATG
The DNA here is from genome assembly GCA_017430945.1 of Clostridia bacterium. Next base: position 26,063 of record JAFRMB010000081.1, read on the forward strand.
CGTCCTTCCTCCGGCAACAAGCCGGTCGTGCCATTCGCGGCATGCCTTAAGCCATGTGGCACTGTCGACAGTTATTTTGTCACCGATACGACGGCGGGGCCTGCCCCGATCACACCCGCTCATCCGCGCGTCCCGAAGGGCCCGGCCGGTCACTTCAGGGTAAAGACCTCCGCGCCCATGCGCTCCGCGACCTCGGGGTCGTGGGTGACGACCAGCGCCGTGCGCCCGTGGATGCGCCCGAGCATCGCGTCGATCACCCGGTCCCGTGTGTCCGCGTCGAGGCCCGTGAAGGGCTCGTCCAGCAGCAGCACCTCGCCGTCCGACAGGAGCGCCCGCAATAGCGCGACCCTGCGGCGCATGCCTCCCGAGAGCTGGGATACCGGCTGCCCGGCGACGGCCTCCAGCGAGAAGTCCCTCAGCGCCTCCGCTGCGTCCGGATCGCTCAGCCCGGGCGTCACCAGCCGGATATTGCCCGCAGCGTCGAGCCCCTCCAGCAGGCGATCCTCCTGGAACACCGGGGCGATCCGCGCGCCTTCCAGACCCGTCACGCGCCCCTCGTCCGCCGTCTCCAGCCCCATCAGGATGCGCAGCAGCGTGGTCTTGCCCGCGCCAGATGGCGCCATCAGACAGCTCACCCGGCCCGCCGGGAAGCGCAGAGACACATCGCGGAGCACGACCTTGTCGCCGAAGCGCTTGCTCAATCCTTCGATCCGGATGTCCTGCATCCGCTCACCTCCCACGCCGCCTCGGCAAGCCGGCCAGCGCACGCCCGATGGCGCCAAAGCAGCCCAGCGTCAGCCGTCCGAACGCCCAGCTGACGACCACGATGACCAGCGTCCAGGCGAACAGGTCCGGCGTGTCCAGGTAGACCTTGGCCTGCTGCAGGCGCTCGCCGATGGAACCCTTGGGCATCCCGATGACCTCCGCCGCGGCGCCCGCCTTCCAGCAGAGCCCCAGCGCCAGCTCGCAGCCGTTCAGGAACGGCGGCAGCAGCTGCGGCAGCGCGACCCGCAGCGCCCGGCGAAGGGGCGGCACGCGGAACACGCGCGCCATCTCGCTCAGCTTCGGATCCAGCCGGTCGATGCCGCCCTGTACGTTCAAATAGATGACCGGCAGCACCATCAGGAACACGATCAGTACCGCCAGATTTTTCGAAGATACCCACACAAGCGCCAGTATGACGAACGACGCCACCGGCACCGAGCGCACGGCCAGCATCAGCGGCGCCAGAAGCTGGCGCACCCACCCGAAGCGCGCGCTCGCAGCGGCCAACAGCGTGCCCGCCGCCGTGGCCAGCAGAAAACCGCCGGCGATGCGCCTCAGGCTGTGCAGGATCGCCAGCCAGAAGCCCGGCGTCACGCAGAGCGCGCCCAGGCGCGACAGTACGCGCAGGGGCGTCGGCAACAGGATCTCCCGGCCCATGGCCATCGCCCCCAGCTGCCACACCAGCAGCCAGAACAGCACGGCCCAGGGCTTCGTTTCGATTCGGCGTTTCATGGATCCGGCTCCGCTCATCGTGAAAGAATGGAGAATGCGCCGCGGCGCGATCCTCCATTCGAACGTTCACACAGGTCTTCAGCGGCTGTAATAGAAGTCTGCATCCGGCATCTTGCCGCCCACCGCCTTGGGCTCGGCATCGAACAGCACCTGCAGATAGCCGGACAGCTTCTGCTGAAGCTCCTCCCCCTCGATGAAGGCGATGTTGCAGGCGGGCAGCGCCTTCTGCGCCACCGGCTCAGGCACGATGTCGAACGCGCCGACCAGGGCCGCCGCCGCTTCCGTGTTGGCGTTGACCCAAGCCACAGACTCGGCATACCGATCCAGGAAGGCATTCACCGCGTCGGGCTGCGCCTCGATGAAGGCGCTGCGCGCCACGGCCACGCCGGTGATCATGCTGGAATCCGCGCCGAGCGCGTCCCATTCGGCGGTCAGGTCCAGGGCCACGCGCAGGCCCTCGGCCTTCATCATGGCGGTGGTCACGAAGGGCTGGGGCAGCATCGCGATGCCGCCGTCCGCCGCCATCAGCGCGTTCAGGCACTCGGCGTGCTCGCTCTTCCACTCGATGGTCACATCCGCCTCGGGGTCGATACCGTTGCCCCGCAGGATGTAGTCCAGCGCGTATTCAGGCGTGGCGCCCTTGCCGCTCGCGAAGATCGTCTTGCCCTTGAGATCGGCCGCGCTCTGCACGGTATCGCCCTTTTCCACGATGTACAGAACGCCCAGCGTGTTGACGGCCAGCACGCGCACCGCGCCCTCCGTGTTGTTGTACAACACGGCGGCCAGGTTCGCGGGCACACAAGCGATATCGGTCTCGCCCTTGACCAGCATCGGGGTCACCTCGTCGATGGCCGCGGCGATGGTGAAGTCGTACGCGCCCGCCTCGCGGTCATCCTCCATGAGCTTCACAAGGCCCATGGCCGTCGGCCCCTTCAGCGCGACGACGCGCGGAGCAGCGCCCTCGGCAGCGGCGGCAGTGAAAAGCGCGACGGCGAGCGCCAGCGCGCAGACGACAGTAAATATGCGTTTGAAGTTAAACATGTTTAATCACACTCCTCCCGTCTATTTCACCACAAACCGGGACAAAAGTCAAGCGAATATTTGATATGTCCGGCGGCCGCCGCCTCTTAAACAAATATTAACAGCGACAGCACCCCCGGCCACCGGTCCGGCGGCATTGACACGGAAGGGAAAAGCGTGTATAATAGCCGTGGTCCGAATAGGCAAGGCACTGCCGTGACAAGGCAGTGTTCGTGTTTATTCGGCTAAATTGCGTTTTTACCGACAAATCCGGGAGGAGACCAACATGGCAGATACACGCATCCTGACACTCACCGACAAAAAAATGCTGGAGGAACAGCTGGCTCAGCTCAACGAAGAGCGCAAGAGCGTCGCGGAGGAGATCCAGATCGCCCGCGGCTTCGGCGATCTCAGCGAGAACGCCGAGTACGACGCCGCGAAGGCGCGCGAGGCCGAGGTATACGGCAAGATCAACGAGATCCAGGGCATCCTGAACACCGCTCAGTTCGTCGACGAGAGCGAGGTCAACGACGATATCTGCGCGCTGGGCACCGTGGTGCGCGTGCTGGATATGGAGTATAATGAAGAGGATGAATACACCCTGGTGGGCTACACCGAGGCCGATCCCTCCAAGCTGTACATCTCCAACGAATCCCCCATCGGCGAGGCGCTGGTCGGCAAGGGCGAGCGCGACAAGCCCGGTTATGTGCCGCCGGCGAAGGTCGGCGACATCGTCGAGGCCAACACGCCCGGCGGGGTCATCAAGCTGAAGGTGCTGTCCATCCGCAAGCGCTGAGGCCCCGGATACCCACACATCGAGAGGAGCACGAGACCATGGCCCAGACCTATCAGGTGCCGGCAGGCTTCACCGAACAGGATACCATCCGCCTGAACAAGCTGAACGCGCTGATCGAGCAGGGACGCAATCCCTACGAGATCACCACCTATGACCGCACCCACACCTCCGGCGGGATCATCCCCCGGTTCGACGCGCTGGAGGGGCAGACCGTGCGCTTCGCCGGCCGCATACTGGGCAAGCACATCATGGGCAAGGCCAGCTTCGCGCGGCTTCAGGACCCCGACGGCACCATCCAGATCTACGTCAAGCGTGACGACGTGGGCGACGAACCCTATCGGGACTTCAAAGCGCTGGACATCGGCGACATCATCGGCGTGTCCGGAACGGTGTTCAAGACGAAGACCGGCGAGGTCTCCGTGCACGCCGCCGAGATCTGCCTGTTGACCAAGAGCCTGCACCCGCTGCCGGAGAAGTTCCACGGCCTGACGGACACCGACACCCGCTACCGCCAGCGCTATGTGGACCTCATCGTCAACCCCGAGGTGAAGGAGACCTTCGTCAAGCGCAGCCGCATCCTCCGGGAGCTGCGCGCGTTCCTGGACGCCCGGGGCTATCTCGAGGTGGATACGCCCATACTGACCCCCTTTGAGATCGGCGCCGCCGCCAAGCCCTTCTACACCCACCACAATTCGCTGGACATGGACATGGTGCTGCGCATCGAGACCGAGCTCTACCTCAAGCGCCTGATCGTGGGCGGCCTGGACCGCGTGTACGAGGTGGGCCGCATCTTCCGCAACGAGGGCATGGACACCAAGCACAACCCCGAGTTCACCACCATCGAGCTCTACGAGGCCTACACCGACTTCCGCGGCATGATGGATCTGGTCGAGGATATGATGAAGACCGTGACGCAGAAGGTCTGCGGCGGGCTGGTGATCCCCTATCAGGGCCACGAGATCGACATCGGCCACTGGGAGCGCCTGACCATGGTGGAGGCCGTGAAGAAATACAGCGGCGTCGACTTTGCCGACTGGCAGACCGACGGGGACGCCATCGCCGCGGCGAAGGCGCACGGCGTGGAGCTGCCCGAGATCCCCACGAAGGGCGCGATCCTCGCCGAGTTCTTCGACGCCTTCGTCGAGGACAAGCTCATCCAGCCGACCTTCATCTACGACTATCCGGTGGAGAACAGCCCGCTGGCCAAGCGCAAGCCCGATGACCCCATGTTCACCGAGCGCTTCGAGTACTTCATCAACGCCATCGAGTTCGGCAACGCGTTCTCGGAGCTCAACGATCCCCTCGACCAGCGCGGCCGCTTCGAGCGGCAGGTCGCCGAGCGCAAGTCCCTGAATCCCGAGAGCCGCGCCCAGGTGGACTACGACTACGTCAACGCGCTCGAATACGGCATGCCCCCCACCGGCGGCCTGGGCTTCGGCGTCGACCGCCTCGTGATGCTGCTCACCGATTCCGACAGCATCCGCGACGTGCTGCTGTTCCCCACGATGAAGCCGCTGGACTGACGCCGATCGCTGAGATCGCCCTGTTTACAAGGATCTTGGCAGATCGCAGGTATTCATAACTCATGCACCAAGCCGATCGATGTCGCGACGCAGACAGACAGTACCCGGCCGCACATAGATGAAGCTTCGTTCATCAAACGGGCCCATGGTTTCCGCCATGGGCCCGTTTGTCGTTCCTGAAGGGTATGCCTCTGTCTCGGTCGCTTTTTCCGCCCTCGCCATCGACCGGGCGACCTGCCGCGTAGGCCATGAGATCGCCGCTCCGGTCCGCACGGCGCGATCGAGCCGCAGCGGCGGGCGTTTTTTTACGATCCGCAAGTCCTTCGGCGCTCTGCGCCCTGTCGCCCGATCTGCCCGAACCACATGACGCGATCCCGATAGCTTCCTCGCCAGAGCTCTTATCCGGTTCTGCCAACGGGATCCATTCATAGCCGTTCAGATGGACGCCCGGGCCCATGCGGTCTCAGATATACTTTCCGGTCACGCTGTCATGACAGCGTTTGACGTCGTCCGGCGTGCCGGTTGCGACGATCCGGCCACCGCCGTCGCCGCCCTCCGGTCCCATATCGATGATGTAGTCTGCGGAGCGGATCACGTCCATGTCATGCTCGATCACGATGACGGTGGCGCCATGGTCGATCAGCGTCCCGAACACGGCCAGCAGCGTTTCGACATCCCTCGGATGCAGGCCGATCGTCGGCTCATCGAAGACGAAAACGGAATCATCCTGCTGCCGCCCCATCTCGGAAGCGAGCTTCAGCCTCTGCGCTTCGCCGCCGGAAAGCCCGGGGGTCTCTTCGCCGAGGGTCAGGTAGCCGAGCCCGAGATCGCGGAGGATCTCAAGGCGCGGTCTAACGGCATTCATCTCTTTACAGAATCCGAGCGCCGTATCGACATCCATCGCCATCAATTCGGGCAGGGAGCGCATTTCACCAGCCCTGTTCCTGAATCGGATCCGCTTGGCGTCCTTCCCATAGCGCGAGCCCCGGCATTCCGGGCAGGGGATATCCACATCCGGCAGAAACTGCACGTCGAGGGAGATCTGTCCCGTTCCGTCGCAGACGGGACAGCGGAGCGCGCCGGTATTATACGAAAAGTCTCCAGCCTTGTATCCGCACTGCCTGGCCTCCCGCGTCCTGCCGTAGAGCTTCCTGAGTTCGTCGTGGATGTTCGCATAAGTGGCGACCGTAGAGCGGACATTGATGCCGATGGGGGTGGCGTCGATCAGCTTGACATGTCTGATGCCGTCGGCTTCTATGCGCTTCACGTGATCAGGCATCCGCTTCCCGTTGCACAGCGCGTCGAGCGCCGGGACGAGGCTCTCCAGTATCAGCGTCGTCTTCCCCGAACCGGAGACGCCCGTGACGACCGTCAGTGCCTTTTTCGGGATCCGAACAGAAAGCGGTCTCACCGTATGGATCCGGTCGGTCTCCATTCGGATCCCGCCGTTCGCAAAGGGATCCGCGTTGGCGCTCCGCCTTGTGACGTTCTGTTTGCCGGAGAGGTATTTGCCGATCATCGAGGCCTCGCTGCTCCCGATCCGGGCAACGGTTCCCTCCGCGATGACCTGTCCGCCTTTTGCGCCGGCCTCCGGTCCCATCTCGATGAGCCAGTCCGCCTCTTTAAGGATCTGTGTGTCGTGGTCGACCAGGATCACGGAATTGCCGTCCCGCACAAGGTCGTGCATCACGCCGTTCAGGCCCGCGATGTTCGCCGGGTGGAGCCCGATCGAAGGTTCGTCCAGCACGTACAGGACCCCGGTCGTCCGGTTTCGGACCGCCCTGGCCAGCTGCATGCGCTGCCGCTCACCGGTCGACAGGGTCGAAGAGGCGCGGTCGAGCGTCAGATAGCCGAGCCCCAGGTCCATCAGCCTTGCGGCGACCTCCAGATAGGATCCGCAGATGCTCTGAGCCATCGGACGCATCTCCTCCGGCAGGGAGGCCGGCACGCTCTTCACCCAATCCACGGAATCCTTCAAAGTCATCTCGCAGGCCTGCGCAAGTGAGATCCCCTTGAGCCTCGGCGCTCTTGCGGCTTCCGACAGCCGCGTGCCCCGGCACTCCGGACAGACGTCCTCCCTGAGGAACCTTTCCACCCTCTTCATGCCCTTCTCGTCCTTGACCTTGTTCAGGGCGTTCAGCACCGTCGCCGTGGCGCTGTAATAGGTAAAATCCATCTCGCCGGCCGTCGCGGTGTCCGCCTTCTTCGGGCGGTAGAAAATGTGCTTCTTGACCATCGGGCCGTCGTAGACGATCTCCTTTTCCTCGTCCGTCAGGTCCCGGAACGGGATGTCCGTCCGCACCCCCATGGCGCGGCAGACATCTGTCATCAGCGACCACATCAGAGAATTCCACGGGGCGACCGCGCCGTCGTCGATCGAAAGGCTCTCATCCGGGACCAGCGTGTCTCTGTCAACGGTCCTGACGGTCCCCGTTCCGCCGCAGCATTTGCACGCGCCCTGTGAATTGAAGGCCAGCTCCTCCGCGCCCGGGCCGTAGAAGCGCTCTCCGCATACCGGACAGACGATCTCCTGCATCAGCGCCACCTGGAACCCCGGTCCCGCATAGTGCCCGTTTGGGCATCTGTGTGAGGACAGCCTTGAAAACATGAGGCGCAGGCTGTTGAGCAGCTCTGTCCCCGTGCCGAACGTCGACCGTATCCCCGGGACCCCGGGACGCTGGTGCAGCGCCAGGGATGCCGGGACATACAACACCTCGTCCACATCGGCTCTGGACGCCTGTGTCATGCGCCGGCGGGTGTATGTGGAAAGCGATTCCAGATAGCGGCGCGACCCCTCCGCGTACAGAACGCCCAGCGCAAGGGAGGACTTTCCCGATCCCGATACGCCGGCGATGCCCACGATCTGATGAAGCGGTATATCCACATCGATATTCTTCAGGTTGTGGACCCGGGCGCCTCTCACCTCTATGTTCTTCGGCTGATCCATCGTCATCGCTTCTCTTTCCTCTTCACACTGGTCGATCCGGCCCGAAGATGGGCATGGGCAAGGCATCCCGTGGCTTTTCAGGCTTGCCCCCGGTCCCCGGGCCCTTCCAAAGCAGATCACAGCCGCCCCGGTGCCGTTTCCTGCGGCCGGGACGGCTGTGCACCTGTCCGATCTCAGAGCGTCGCGACCGAAGGATGGGTCACGCCTGCTTTCCGCTCAGGCGGCCGGTGAGCCGCTGCCAGCGCTCGCGGCGTTTTTTGCGGCGCTCCAGGCGCTCGCCCAGGTCGCGGGCGCCGACGCCGTAGACCAGATACAGGATGAGCCCCGACACCAGCATGATGAACACGGTGGACGCGCATCGGCGGCCGGAGCCGTTGACGTTGTAGCCCTCGCGCCCTTCCTCGGCGGTCATGTTCTGTATGATCATGGCGTAGCTCTTGCCGTAGGACGACTGGAACGTGGCGGACATGTCGTACTCGGTGAACAGCGCGTTGAAGTTCAGCGCGAACACCGCCAGCACGCTGGGCAGCACGATGGGCAGCTTCACCCGCAGGAAGGTCACCAGCTGACTGGCGCCCAGGTTGCGGGCCGCGTCCTCCAGTTCGTCGTCGATGGCATAGAAGGCAGCCTTGATCATCCTCAGCGCGAATGGTAACTTGACCACCGTATACGCCATGATGATCAGGAAGCGCACGTTCTCGCGCCAGTACATGTTGTTTCCGAACACGTACCAGACCTCGCGGTTGAAGAAGATGCGGTAGCTGTAGCAGATGAGGATCGTGGGCAGCAGCCACGGGAACAGCAGGCAGCCCTCCACCACGACGGCGCGCTTTTTGTTGCGGTTCTTGAAGATGTAGTTGACGGCCACCACCACGATCACGCAGGCCAGCGCCGCCGCCAGGGCGGACATGATGAAGCTGAGCCGGATGCCGCCCAGCGTGTCGCCGTTGGAGAACACGCCGGATATGGAGCCCCGGCGGGTCTTCAGCTTGCCGCGGCTGGTCATGTATTCATAGTCCTGCTGGCCGAAGTAGTTGATGAACGTCCAATCGCCCACGTTCAGCATCTTGGAGCGGATGGCCGGGTAATTCTGGAACGAGAACAGCACGATCATCACGACAGGGGTCATGTAGATCAGGAACAGCACGTACGCGTAGATGTGTGCCAGCACGTTGGCGACGGGGCTCTGGATCTTCTGCTTGACCAGCTTGGCCTTGGTCTTGCTCACGGACAGATAGTGCCCCTTGCGCTCGTAGTGGTTGAGCACCGTCAGGAGCACGATGGTGAACATCGCCAGTATGATGGACAGCAGTGCGGCGCGGGCCTGCGGGAACGCCTCGTCTGCGGACGACGAGCCGGCCAGGCGCACGATCTCCGGGTTGATGGAGTTGTAGCCCAGCAGCGTCGGCGCGGACATGGCGCACAGGCCGGTGATGAACGTCATGACCGTCAGGCTGAACAGCGTGGGCAGCAGCGTGGGCATGACCACCTTCAGCAGCACCTTGAACGGCCTGGCGCCCATGTTGCGCGCGGCCTCGACGGTGTTGTAGTCGATGCCGCGGATGGCATTTCGCAGGAACAGCGCGTGGTTGCTGGTGCAGGCGAAGGTCATCGTGAACAGCACCGCCCGAAAGCCCGAGAACCACTGCGGGTTCATGCCCGGAAAGCTCTTGAGCAGCCACTGCGTCATCATGCCGTTCGAGTCATACAGGAACTGATAGCCCGTGACCAGCGCGACGCCCGAGTAGATGAGCGTCGTCATGTAGCCCATGCGCAGGATCGTTGCGCCCGTGATGTCGAAGTACTCCGTCAGCAGCACGATGGAGATGCCCACGATGTTCACCGTGACCACCAGGCATATGGCCAGCTTCAGCGAATTCCATACGAAGCTCGGCATGGAGCCCGCGCGGAAGAAGCGGATGACCGCCCACGGGTCCACGCGGCCGGCGGCGTCCTTCGTGGTGAATATCGATGTGAGCGTGTTCAGGCACGGCAGCACCATGAACCCCAGGAACAGGTACAGGAACAGCGCCACGCCGAACACCTTGTACACGAGCGACCAGTTCGGCCCACCCTTGCGCTTCAATGTATTCTGCATACCGTCACCCCCCGTCAATAGGACATGACGTCCGAGGGATGGATGTCGACGGTGACCGTCTCGCCGGGTTCATAGATATTGATGCCGTCGTTTTTCTCGATTACCGTGATCGTCTGGCCGGCGGCCTGGATGTAGTACTTGATGTACAGCCCGTAATACTCCCGGCTCTCGATGACGCCCGGCAGCTTGAGCTGGCCGTCGTCCTCCATGCGGTTCACGCGCACGCGCTCCAGCCGGATGAAATGGTGCTTCTGAGCGTCCAGCTTCAGCCCGCGCACGACCCCGTCCTCCAGGCGGTTGATGTCGCCGATGAAGTTGGCCACGAACTCGGTGGCGGAGTGGTTGTAGACCTCGTTGGGGTTGCCGATCTGCTCGATGTAGCCCTTGTTGAACACCGCGATGCGGTCGGACAGCGTCAGCGCCTCCTCCTGGTCGTGCGTGACGTAGATGGTGGTGATGCCGAACTCGCGCTGCATCTTTTTGAGCTCGTTGCGGAGCTGGACCCTCAGCTTGGCGTCCAGGTTGGACAGCGGCTCGTCCATGCAGATGATGGCGGGCTCCGTCACCAGCGCGCGGGCGATGGCCACG
>JAFRMB010000082.1 GCA_017430945.1 Clostridia bacterium
CTTTGTTGCCCGGATCGGCACCTGCATCATCATATTTCTGGATGGCGCGCGACGCAGCGCACTGCGATCCCGTAAGGACGCCATGATCCGTGGCGAGCACTGCTCGCCGTTGCGACGGACGTGTTTGCCCCGTACCGGCGACCATCGGTCGCACGCCCCGCGATACTGCCTGCTGCAAGCGTGGGTCTCACCCGCAAAGCCCCGGACGCCAAAGTATGGCGTCCCTGCGGCCCCGCGTCATTGCACATCCGTGCAGCCGCGGGCAGCGGACGGCGAGACCTCCGGATCGCTCGCCCTCGGTCCGGCTGCCGCCGGACGCCTATACGACAGATCTGTGCGATATCCCACCGTAGGGACACCATAATTGGTGTCCGGATCTCCGCCTCATCGCCCATGGGCGACCTGGTGACGATCGCGCGCCCCCACAGGGATGCCACATCTCGTCATCTGAAAAGATCCGGTACGCGGACGCCAAAGTATGGCGTCCCTGCGGCCCCGCGTCATTGCACATCCGTGCAGCCGCGGGCAGCGGACGGCGAGTCCTCCGGATCGCTCGCCCTCGGTCCGGCTACCGCCGGACGCCTATACGACAGGTGATTGCGTTCTCCGTCCCGTACCGGCGACCATCGGTCGCCACGCCACGTAGGGACACCATTCATGGTGTCCGCATGGATCCGTAAGCACATAACCTGTTCGGCCATCCCCTGCCGATCGAATTGGCGCACCTCGACCCCGTATGAACGCCATTCTCGGCGTCCGGTCAGCGCCCTCATCCTGCCTCGCAGCCGGCTTCCGGGGAGGACGCCAAAGGGGACGCCCGGATCCATCCGGACGTCCCCCGCCTCTTTTGACCCTGCATACCGATCGCGCCGCTGCCGCCCCCCCGGTCCCTCCCCTCGGTCATCCGGGGCCTGCGCCGCATCCCACCGGCGCGCGGATCCGCTACTTCTTCCTGCGGGCGATCTCCAGGACGACCAGCCCGACGCCGACAAATATCCCGAGCGTGAAGAGTATGCTGTTCAAGGTGATCCTGCCGTGGGTGCCGATCATGTACAGCATGTTCAGAAACAGCGCCACATCCACCCCGACCACGATGAGCGCCGCGTTGCGGCCGGCGATCAGCCTTTTGACGGGCCTCGCCCGGACCATGAAGGGCAGCCCGATCACACTGAGGCCGAAAAGCGTCGCGCTGGCGGCCGTCCCGAACCAGTCGCCGTGGGTATAGAGGCACGTCACGCCCAGCAGCACCATGAGACTGGCGCAGAACGCGCAGAAGGTCCAGAACAGCTTGTCCTCCGGGATGATGAGCGGCACGACGATCAGGGACGCCACCACGCACAGCGCGGCGATGACCACGTAATACCAGCCGACGACCGGCGCGACGACGCTGGTCAGGATCACCACCAGCGGGATCATCAGGATGCCCGAAAAGGCGGACCCCACCGCGGCGGAACGGCGCTTGAACTTTCGGGCGCCGTATTCGATCACGGCGTTCTTTTCGCGCTTCAGGTCGTTCTCCAGCTCGCTGTCCCGGAGCTTCTTCAGGTAATCCCGGCAGCCGGGACAATCCGGCAAGTGTTCTTCGATGATCTCGCGGCTCGTGCCGCTGAGCACGTCGTCCACATACAGCGGCAGAAGGTCGCGTACGATATCACATTCTTTGCTCATGCGTTCTCCATCCTTTCCTTGAGCTTCACGCGGGCGCGATGATATGTGACTCTCGCCCAGTTTTCCGTCCTGGCGAAGATCCTCCCGATCTGCTGGAAGCTGAGCTCGCCGAACACCCTGAGCTCGAATACCTCACGATAGGGCTCCTCCATGGCGTGCAGCGCCATGTGGATCCGGAAAGAATCGTCCCGCTCGACGGCCCGCTGCTCGGTCCCCGGCCCCTTCGCCTCGGCCTCCTCCGGCATCCGGCCGGCTCTCCCCTGCCGCCGCTTCTCATCGGTCGCGAGGTTCCGGGCGATGGCGCACAGCCACGTCGCCGCGTCAGATTCTCCCCGAAAGCTGTCCAGGCGGTTGAAGGCCTTGAAAAACGTCTCCTGCGCGATCTCCTCCGCCATGTGCCGATCGCCGACCAGCGTCATCGCATAGGAAAACACGCGCATGAAATACGCGTCGTACAGCTGTTCGCGGGGATCCCTGTTCACACATCATCACCCCCTTCCCATCGATCGCTCCGTGATGCCCGATCCACAGGTTAGACGGAGAACCCTGCCTTTCGTTACAGGTCAGTTTCGATTTTTTTGCAAATGAAGTGCCGCACCCTCAGCCGGGGTCCGGCACCGCCCTGCCCGCCGCGGCCGGACGCATCGAGCGGTCCGCGCTGCGCCCGGGTCACTTGCGATACGCCTCATAGCACCACCGGGCGATCTTGCGGATCAGCTCTGCCGGCAGCTCGCTCTCCCAGGGGATCCGGATGGTGCCCTTGCTGACGTCCCAGCCCCGCAGCGCCTCGGCGAACACCTCCGTCGCCTCGCCGCCGGGATACAGGCCCAGGTGCTTCTTCGACGCGGCGAAATGGATGATGTTCCGGCCCTTCCAGAAGGTGGGCATCGACCAGGACATGCGCTCCTCCGCCTCCGGGACGGCCTCGCGGAGGATCTCCCGGACCTCGCGCAGCCGCGGGCGGACCGCCTCGTCCTGCGCGTCGATGTACGCGTCGATCGTCTCCGGCTTGCCGCAGTAGTGCTGCTGGTCCCGGCGGGCGAATCCCCTGCCGCACTTGGGGCACTTCCACATATCCATATATCCATCCCTCCGCGCTCAATCGTCTGGCAGGCGCCCGTAGTCGTTCCAGTCGCCGTACATCCGGCCGCGCTTCGTCTCCTCGATGAGGCGCGCCAGCCCCTGCCGGTACTTCTTCGGATCGCTCCTTTTGTAGATGGCGATGTTGTACGCTCGGACCCGCCGGTAGAGCGGCGGGAAGGCCCTAAATCCGGACCACGCCCGCGCCGCCTTCAGGGCCGCCTCGATCTCCGGATCGACGCGGAAGCTGCGCGGCCCCATCGCGGGCAGCACCGCCCGGCCCGCGTCGGTCATGAGCCCCAGCTTTTCCAGGCGCCTGGCCCGCGCCTTGTTCTGCTCCGTCCAGGCGCTGTTCTTCTTCCGGGGCGAGAACCGCTGCATGGGACGGCCGTCGATCAGCTTCACCGTGCTGTCGATCCAGCCGAAGCACAACGCTTCCTCCACCGCGTCGAGATAGTAGAACAGCGCCGGATCGACGGGCCTGCCGCGCTTCACCGACACCCAGCATTCCGCCTCGGCGGCGCCGTGCGCCTCGAGCCAGTCGCGGAATTCCCGCCGGTTCGCGACGTTCAACACATTTTGCGCATCCATACCATCCGTCCCGTTCGCCCGGAAGGCCGGCCGATGGGCCAGGCCCGCGCGATCTCACCGGCATTTCGCACTTGCGGTCTTCGGATTTATCCTGTATAATACAGTATGCCTTTTTTGCTGTCAATAGAAGGGGGATGAAAGCCATGCGGGAGCTTCGGTTCGCCATCAGGAACACGATCCCCATCTTCTTCACCTATCTGTTCATCGGCATCGCCTTCGGCGCCCTCGCCGTCGACGCGGGATACGGCGTGCTCTTCTCCGTCGCATCGGCGGTCTTCATCTACGCCGGCTCCATGCAGCTGGTGATGATCCCCATGATGGCTTCCGGGGCCTCGCTCGTCACCTTGGCGCTGATGACGTTCTTCATAAACGCCCGGCACATCTTTTACGGCATCAGCTTCGTCGAGCGCTTCCGCAAAATGGGCCTGCGCGGCGCCTATATGATCTTTGCGCTGACCGACGAGACCTATTCGGTGCTCTGCTCCGCGCGCTGCGACCCCGGCCTCGACGAGGACAGGGCGAGCTTCTGCATCGCCCTGATCGACCATCTCTACTGGATATTCGGCTGCCTGATCGGCGCGTGCGCGGGCCGGCTGCTGCCCTTCGACATGACGGGGATCGACTTTTCGGCCACCGCCTTCTTCCTGGTCGTCGTCATCGAGCAGTGGCGGCAGTACCGCACCAAAATGCCCTTCCTCACCGCCGCGACCTGCGCGCTGGGCTTTTATCTGCTCCTGGGAAAGGACTACTTCCTCATCCCCACGCTTACGACCTGCCTGGCGGCGCTTTTGATCCTGCGCCGCTCCGTCGAACGAAAGGAGGGCCGGGAGGATGCCTGATATGCTGTATCCCGCCGCCGCCATCGCCGTGGTCGCGCTGGTCACCCTGGGCCTGCGCGCCGCGCCCTTCGCGCTCTTTGGGAACCGGCCCCTGCCGGGCACGATGCGCTATCTCGGCAGGGCGCTCCCGCCCGCCATCATGACGGTGCTCGTGATCTACTGCCTGCGGAACACCGCCTTCGACCGGTCCCCGTTCGGCATACCGGAGCTGGCCGCCTGCGCGCTGGTGGCGCTTTTGCAGATCATAAAAAGGAACATGTACCTTTCCATCGTCGCCGGGACCGTCTGCTACATGGTCCTCATCCGGGTCCTGTAGGCTTCAGCGGTCCGCCTGCCCGGACGCGGCCGCCCGGATCTTCACGGATCCGCGGGTGAGGCGCGACGATACGTATGGGATGCTCTCCTCCCACCTGTCCTTTTCACGGGTCAGCGCCGCGGGCGCCCTGTAGAGTTCCGCCTCGTTCAGATCCATCATCCCCGTCAGACCGGCCCGTTCGTCAGCCCCAGCTCCGCGCACAGCACCGCGTACCGGGCCTGCTCGTGCGGCTTGACGTCCTTCGTCGGGTCCGAAAGGCTGTGGTCGAGCACGTCGGCATCCTTCAGGATCTCGTCCATGGGGCCGTCCACCTCGGCTTTGCTGTCGTGGTGCCGTATGGCGGAGCAGATGACGTCCGTCTCCGCTTCCGTCGTCAGCGCCAGCGCGCCGAGCAGCTCCCGGGCATATTCCGCGCCCAGGTGGGCGTGGTCGTCATAGCTGCCCGCCTTGTAGGCATAGAGGTCGTGCAGCAGCCCGGCCATCGTCGCAAGTTCCGCGTCCTGCCCGCGCTTTTTCGCGAGCACCGCCGCCGCCAGCGCCACGCCGTGCAGGTGCGCGACGGCTTTGGCGCGCCGGTCGCCATCCCCGATCCCTTCCAAAACCGCGTAGACCTGTGTCTGCAATGCCTTGATCCTGCTCATGTCTCATCCTCCTGTCCCCGTCGTGCGCCGACCCGTCAGATCAGGCCGTGTTCCCTGTACAGCGCGAACAACCGGTCGTAAAACAGCCGGTTGCCCAGATACTGCCGGTAGGTCGCGGACTTTTCCCTGCCCTGCGCCTTCAGCGCGTCCATCTTCTGCCTCTCCGCTTCGGACTGTTCAAGCGCCGCCCTCAGCATAGCCTCAAAGGCTTCCAGTCGTTCCATATCAGCCCTCCTCACGATCCGTGTCTGCGCCCGGCTCCGCGCAGCTATCGAGCAGCCTTCGAAAGCTCTCCTCGAACCGCCGGTCGTCCGCCTCGCTGCGCTTCGCCGGGCCCTTCAGGTGGTTCTTGCTCTTCCTGCGGGCGACCTTCGCCAGGTGGCGCTCCATCAATAAGCCGTCGATGTTCTCATCCGTGTACCATCGCCCGCTCTGATGGATGGCCTTCGCACCTTTCCCGAGGGCAAGCGCAGCCACCCCATAGTCCTGCGTGACGACGATATCCCCGCGCCGGCAGAGGTTGATGAGCGCGATGTCCACCGCGTCCGCCCCAGCCCCGATCACCCGGATCTCGCTGTACTCCGAGGACAGCACGTGGTTCGTGTCGCACAGCAGCACCACGGGGATACTGCGCTCTTTTGCCACCCGCTCGGCGATCCGCGTCACCGGGCAGGCGTCCGCATCGATGTAGATCTTCATACGATCTCATACTGAAGCATCTCGTACTTCAGCTTGGTCCCCTCGTCGATCTCTTCCGGCAATAAAGCGCGGGCGATGAACAGCGGCTCCTCCTGCGCGTCCGTCCGGTTCAGCCAGGCATAGTCCCCGTCGATGCGGGCGACGATGTAGTATTTCGTTTCCATGATCCATCCCCCTCGCTTTGTTTGCGGCGCTGTTGGCAGGGCGATCCCCCGCCCGGCTATACTATCCGAGCCCAATAACATGGTATGCTTTGTGTAATTATGTGTAGCCACCAGGCATTACCTCAAATTGGAACAAGAAACCCTAAACATGTTGGTTTTATATCTCACTTACCAGTTGATCCAGCCGCTCCGCGATCAGAGCAAAGGGTTTGTTGAGGTCCAGCGTTTTGACACCGATGCGATTGCCGCCGATATTGTAATCGAAATCGGGGATCAGCCCCTCCCCTGTGCGGGCATACAGCAGGACACCAGACACATCGCCTGCGTGGTTCGTATCCATGTTCTTCACATAGGCGTATATCTGATAGAGATGCGCGGACCGAACGGTTTCGCTGTTGTGATGCTCCAGCATGATTCGTCCGTAATACTTGGCGTCAATGATCAGCGTCCCGGCATCTCCCCTCAGGGTGATATCGGTTTGCATGGCCGGCAGGAACATCAGCGCGCGTTCATCGTTATCCTCGTCCAAATCCCACTTGACCTGGGCCGGCGATGGCCGGAGGTGTGGGTGATGGGCGCGGTAATACTCCAGGATGAACTTTTCATACAACCGCTCCATATGCTCATCCGAGAATTCCCACATGCGGTGCTGGCCCTGCTCCGTAGTCTGGAGCATGCCGTCCAGCACGAAGTAACAGATGTTCATGAGCATCCGGTAGGTCTGGTTGCTGCGATGATAGCCGAGCATGTTCCAGTGTATGGCGGAGGGATCAACCGTGTCGATCCCATCGAAAAACAGGATCACCCGCTTGAGGGCTTGCCGGCGCTCCGCCGCCACACCGGGATCGCGGATCAGGATGTCCGCCGTCGTGCGCAGGATTTGATTATAGATATTGTTTTCCGACAGTTCATCATACGCACAGCCCAGCTGCCGGCGCTGCCGGAGGCGGTTGTTCAGCGTCTCCTGGATATCCAGCTTCCCGCGCAGCACCGAAAGGCTCTCCGCCTTGGGAGTGTACTCCCGATAGAGCCCACGCTTCAGCTGCTGGGCGATGCCCTTGGCCAGGATGGCGGCAAAAAGGTCTTGGATGTTCTCGAACGGCTCGCCGGCAATCTCCCGGTAATTCTCCTGCTTCAGCACCTGGAAGGCATAGGAGAGCATGTAATAGATATTCTGGATCAGGATGCCCTTATCTTCAGTCATCGAAAACACCACTCAGTCGGTTCTCCCACTGCTTCAGCGTCGCGGAATCGTCGAACCAGTACTCCCGGAGCGTGGGAAGAATGTCATAGTACACTACGGCCTTCATCCATTCCTCGCTGCATTCCTGCTGGTTGCAGAAATAGCTGTGTCCGATGCGGAAGCCCGTCCCCAGCGCCGGGTCCTTCAGGATGGCGCGG
The DNA here is from genome assembly GCA_017430945.1 of Clostridia bacterium. The sequence continues at coordinate 7,400 of JAFRMB010000082.1, forward strand.
TTCAGTTCGCGGACGCATTCGATCAGCCGGTCGAAGGTCTCGTTGTCCAGCCCCTTCTGGTATGCCTGGAAGCCTTCGGTATCGAAGCCCGGCTCCATGTCGTAGAAGCTGAACCGGCGGCGCAGGGCATAGTCGATCATGGCCAGGCTGCGGTCAGCGGTGTTCATCATGCCGATGATGAAGATGTTCTCCGGTACAGTGAAGGGTTTGCGGGTATAGGCCAGCGTGGCTGGCGTGCCGCGATAGTCCTTCTCGATCAGCATCAGCAGCTCGCCGAAGATCTTGCTCAGATTGCCACGGTTGATCTCGTCGATGATGAAGAAATAGTCCCGGTTTCTATCCTGTCCGGCGCGCTGGCAGAATTCGTAGAATATGCCTTCGGTCAGCTTGAATCCTTCCCCGTCGGGCTTGTAGCCCATGATGAAGTCCTCATAGGCGTAATTCTGGTGGAACTGGACAAACTGGATGCGGGATTCGTCTTGCTCACCCATCATGGACCAGGCCAGCCGTTTGGCAGCGAAGGTCTTGCCTACACCCGGCGCACCTTGGAGGATGACGTTCTTCCGGTGCCTGAGCAGGGCGACCAGGGTGTCGTAACGCTCGCCGGACATGAATACCTCATTCAGGAAGGCTGCTTTGTCGTAGGGATCGGCGGTCGGAATTTCGATCTCCGGTTTGGTGGCTTCCGGTTCGACATCACTTTCTTTCTCAGCATACAATGGCACGTTCGATAGATCAAACTGATCCAGCGCTTCGCTCAATTCCTTTCTGAGTTTCCACATATATACACCCTGTACACCCGTTGATGCGGATTTACCGAGATAGATGACCGGCCACCACCGTGAATTCACGCTGTCTCTCGGCATCGTCGGGCATCCCGTTTTTCCGACGATGCGCTCCGCTAACCGCTGGGAGCCCATATTATAGAAGCTGGGGTCTCTGCCGTACTTCGTAGCCAACTGTGCGCATGTCGCCGCACCGCCATAGTTCTTGAAACACTTGACGATGATCAGTGCCGTACCATTGAACACCTTTGGATCATTCAACAGGGCGAGCCAGTCTTCGGTAGTTAATCCGGGCGAATACTCGTCTTCCGTAGGCCACCACTGTTCTTCCTGACCGGGCTGGTAATTCCGCAATCCCCACACGCCGCTACCTATCCCTTCCACGGAATAGAACAGATCGTCGTTTCCTTCAACATAAGACTGAGCGTCCGTGCTATGGCTCTGGATCTCTCGGGATACTGCGTTGGTCCATGCCGGATTGGTGAGGATGCTCTGGAGTTTTCCCCGTTCCTTCATGACACGGCAGATATCATTGAGATGC
>JAFRMB010000083.1 GCA_017430945.1 Clostridia bacterium
GGGCCTCACGGGCCGCGGACGGCTCGTTCCCGGCGCCTGTGCCGACGTGCTGGTCTTCGATCCATCGGTCTTTACGGATCACGCGACCTTCACCGACCCGGCCAGGCTGGCGACGGGGCTTGACAAGGTCATCGTCAACGGTCAGATCGCCATCGACAACGACGAGCTGGTCTGCCGCAGCGCGGGCAGGGTGCTGACGGTGTAGCGCCTGCCATCGGGCAGATCCGGCAGGATCGGCATGCAACAAAGCAAAAAGCGGGCAGACCGGCCCGCGACGATAAAGGAGGATACCATGGCAGACATCTATGCAAAGCTGAAGGAAATGAACATCACGCTTCCCGCGCCGCCGCCGAAGGGGGGCGTTTATACGCCGGTCATGGAGTTCGGCGACAAGCTGCTCTATTGCAGCGGCTGCGGCAATGACATCGGCGACGGCAAACAGCTGCTCGGCAAGGTCGGCAGGGATCTCACCCTGGAGCAGGGCCAGCAGGCGGCCTACTGCTGCATGTTGAACCTCCTGGCGAACCTCGAAGCAAAGCTCGGCGACCTCAATCGCATCAAGCGCTGCGTCAAGGTCCTGGGCTTTGTCAACTGCACGGACGACTTTACCCAGCAGCCGCAGGTCATCAACGGCGGCTCGAATCTCCTCCTTGCCCTGCTCGGCGAGGAGAAGGGCCTCCCGGCGCGCACCGCGATGGGCACCAACGCCTGCCCGGGCAACATTCCGGTCGAGATCGAGATGCTGGTGGAATACGAATAAGTCGCTTGTCGGCCGGCCCTTTGCAATGGGCCGGCTGCGTCGTCATCGACCGGTATGGAGGGCCTATGGATAACATTTACACATTCGCTGAGCAGGATGAGGTCATATCCCCACAGCTCGTCGTCTATCCGGCGCTGATCCGGGAGAACATCCGAAGGATGATCGGGCTCGCCGGCGGGCCGGAGCGGCTCTGCCCGCATCTCAAGACGCACAAGATGGCGGCCGTCACGAAGATGCTTCTTTCAGAGGGCATCAGCAAATGCAAGTGCGCGACCATCGCCGAGGCGGAAATGGCCGCGGACGCCGGCATGAAGACCATCGTCCTCGCCTATCCGCTCGTCGGGCCAAATATCGCGCGGTTCCTCGCGCTCTCCTCAGCTTATCCCGATGCGGTCTTCTATGCGATCGGCGACGATACAGGCGCTGTGGAAGCGCTCTCTGAGAAGGCACAGGCGGCGGGACAGGTCGCGAGGCTGCTCATGGACGTCGATATGGGCCAGCACCGCACCGGCGTCGCCCTCGATGCGGTCGTCGGGAAGTATCTTTCCTGGAACGGCATGCCGGGGATCGCGATGTCCGGCATGCACTGCTATGACGGCCACCGCCATGAATCAGATCTGAACGAGCGCGACGCAGAGGTCGCGAAGGTCGATCCGGTGATCGATGGCCTGAAACGGGCGATCATCGAGGCCGGCGCCGACTGCGCTTTCCTCGTCTACGGCGGGACGCCCTCCTTTCCGTGCCACCAGGCGCAGACGGACGGCTTCCTGAGCCCTGGCACCTGCGTTCTGCATGACGCAGGCTACCGCGACGCCTATCCGGATCTTTCGTTCGTCCCGGCCGCGACTGTGCTGACCCGCGTGGTGAGCCGCCCCTCGGCGCGCACCTTCACACTGGACGTCGGCGTCAAGGCCATCGCCGCCGATCCGCCCATCCCGCGCTGTGAGATCGTGGGCTTCGAGGATGCCGAGACGGTCATGCAGAACGAAGAGCACCTCGTGCTGCGCGTCCCCCCGGAGCGCGCGGACGATATCCCGCCGATCGGGACCGTGCTCTACGCGATCCCCACGCATGTCTGTCCGACGAGCGCGCTCTATCCACATGCCGCCGCTGTGGAGAATGGGCACCTCATCGCCTGGTGGGACGTCACGGCGCGGAACCGCAGGATCACGTTCTGAACTGTTCACCCGTGAAGCCGGCCGTCCCGTTCGAATATGAAAGGAGAGATGTCTGATATGTTGATCAGTCAGGAGACCCGCAAGCTATCTCCGGAGATGGATCCGCTGCGCATGGGCATGGGCTGGAAGGTCGAGGACCTGGCGAAGCCGCAGGTCATGGTCGAAAGCACCTTTGGCGACAGCCATCCCGGCTCCGGACACCTGGACC
>JAFRMB010000011.1 GCA_017430945.1 Clostridia bacterium
GGCGTCCGCGTTCCTTTCAGACGCCGTGTATCAAAAGGTGCAAGCGCATGGTTTACAAATCGTGCAAGCACATCGTTTACGCTTCCGGATAGCGGATGGGATCAGCCGCCTACGCTGGTGCGGACATCAAATGTGGCGTCCGTGTGAGATCATGCGGACGCCAATTATGGCGTCCCTACGGGGGCGAAGTGCGTTCAACTGCGTCGTATGGGCGCCTTTCATGACGCCTGTGCTCCGATCCACATGGTCCGGACGCCCGTCATGACGACCGTATGGTTTTTGCGGACGCCAATTATGGCGTCCCTACGGAGGCGAAGTGCGTTCAACTGCGTCGTATGGGCGAGGGCATGGCCTCTCGGCACCCGCCCAGAGAGAGCCGGCCGCGATACAGAGTGAGGGCGCACGATCCTGACACCGAGCAAAACTGTTCAACGATTCCAAAGGAAAACGCAGGGGGGACGACGGCATGGATCTGACGGGGATCGATCTTCTCGGCATCGAACGCGTTTTGAAGCGAGGCACCGGAGAGGTCATAGAGCGACATGACGACGCGCTGCTGGTCCGCGACAGCGTGAGCGGCGCTTACATGCTGGGTTGCGAGGATCCCGCTCTGGGCGCCGCCATCCTGCAGCGCAATGCGAGCGGCGACTGCCGGCTGCTTATGGTGTCGGACCACGACCTGGGCCGGGCTACCTTCGCGCGATATGGCTTTGACGCTTTGCTGGAATGCCGTCAGACGGCGTATTACGGCGCCGCGCCTGAGCCGGTGGGCTGCCTTGCGCTGCGAAGCGCGTCGGAGGCCGACCTTCCGATCCTGACGGCCACCTATGACCTGTTGAGCGCCGAAGAGCTCAGGCTCATCGTGGCGCGCGGGAAGCTGACGCTCGGCTATGCGGGCGGCCGGCTGGCGGGCTTTGCGGGCGAGCATCTGGAGGGGAGCATGGGGCTTTTGTACGTGTTTCCGGAATTCCGGCGCAAGGGATACGCGATGGAGCTGGAAAAGGCCGTCATATCGCAGACGCTCAAAGAGGGCTATACACCCTTCGGCCAGGTCGAGAAGAGCAACCGCGCCTCGCTGGCGCTGCAAAGAAAGCTCGGCATGACGATATCCGACCGGCTGATCTGCTGGATGTGGAGATGACGATCGCCGCCGCATTTTTGCCGTTCCCACTTGATTTTTGATGCCTGTATGATGTATCATAATGTTAAGGAAAGTAGAATGATCGTGCGCAAAACGTTTGAAGCGACTTCCTGAAAGCAGGACAGGGAGAGTGGCCGGGGCCAAATGACTGGCGTGGAACGGGAGGCATTATGAAGGACGTCGTGCCCTATCTGATGATATATGCTGGCAGCGTGCTGATGGCTTACAACATATACCGCTATATGTGTTTCTCCAGGGATGTTCGGAAACACGGGAACTGGGATCGTGAACAGAGGCTCTTTTATCTGCCCATCACGCTGCTGATCCTGTTTTTCATCGGATATCTGATCGTCGGATTTTTCGGGAAGCCGGATCTCGTCATGGCGGGCATCCTCTTTGGCGGGAGCATTTTCGTATTCGTCATGCTCCTTCTGATCCGCCGCACATTTGACAGGATCCGCGAAAACGAGCAGCTGGAGGTGCGGCTGGCTGCCGCTGAAGAGGCCAGCAAAGCGAAGACCTTTTTCCTGTCCAACATGTCCCATGACATTCGAACGCCGCTCAATGCCATCATCGGATACACTACGCTGGCCAATCGGGACGGCGTCTCATTTGAGGATAAAAGCGGGTATATCGACAAGATCGAAACGGCGAGCCGTCAGCTGCTGGATATCGTGAACGATGTGCTGGACATGAGCCGGATCGAGAGCGGGAAGTTCACGCTCGAACCGACCTGCGTGGACCTGGAAAGATGCGTACGAGAAGTGTGCGATCTGGTCAGGATACCGCTGGAAGCGAAGAAGATCGAACTGTCCGTATCCTGCAAGGTCTCGCATAGATGGGTGCTGTGCGACAAGGTCATGCTGGATCGCGCCCTGATGAATCTTCTGTGCAATGCCGGGAAGTTTACGGAGGAAAACGGCAGCGTGTCCCTTAAGCTGGTCGAGCTTTCAGGAGTCGACGGGACCGGAAGCTATGAGATCCGCATAAAGGATACCGGCATCGGTATGAGCCGGGAATTTGCGGAGCGCCTGTTCATGCCCTTTGAACGCGAGCGTACCTCGACGGTCAGCAGGATCCAGGGAACGGGACTTGGCCTGGCGATCACAAAGGGCATCGTCGACATGATGGGCGGCAAAATCGCGGTCCGGACCGAGAAGGGCGAGGGCACGGAGTTTACCGTTACGCTCGACTTCCCCCTGACGGAGCCGGAGGAGGAGGCCTGTTCCGGCGAGGGGGATGAGATCTCATTTGAAGGGATGCGCGCCCTGCTGGTCGAGGACAATATGGTCAACATGGAGATCGCGCAGATGCTGCTCGTTCAGGCGGGATTCCTGATCGAAACGGCCGAGAACGGAAAGATAGCCCTGGAGATGACGGCGGCGTCCGAGCCCGGATATTATGATGTGATCCTGATGGATATACAAATGCCGGTCATGGATGGATACGCGGCGACGCAGGCGATCCGCGCGCTTCCCGACGCCAGGCTCGCCGGCATCCCGATCATCGCCATGACGGCCAATGCGTTCCAGGAGGATATCAGGAAAGCCGAGGCGGTCGGCATGAACGGACACATCGCAAAGCCGTTGGATGTACCGGGCATGAAAGCCACGCTTCAGCATGTGCTGAAGGGGACATCCAGGTGAACCGCAGCCCGCATCGATGCAACAGTGATGTCACGGGGACTTGCGTCTCCGTGACATCACTTTGATATCAAAACAACTGGCTTTACGGTTTGAAGCGCTTGCTCACGATCGTTTCCACAGTGCCGCCGCGGCGGGGCGGGGTCCTTCGATTTGTTTTCACGCAGGACCGTACGCGATGTCATGTCAGCGTCGTTATTTGCCAAACAACGCTGCCTGGGTATCGCTGTCGGCAACGCCTGTCTGCTCAAGACCCGCGTCCGCTTGAAATGCCTTGACAGCGTTCAGCGTTTTATTGCCGTAATCACCGTCAGCTTTTCCGTCGAGATAGCCCAGATCGATCAGCTTTTGCTGTACGGCCTTGACCGCATCCCCATTGGAACCCTTTGAGAGCGGCGAATACGTCGGCGCTTCGATCGACGCTGTATCGTCAGCCAAGAGTTCAGAATTTGGGTCGGGAATGGGGATCGCATCGATCCTCACCCAGATCGTCGGTCTGATGCCACACGGCGCATCTACATCATAATAGAATTCTTCAATATTGGCGCCGTTGACCTTTTTGTGATTGTTCATGCAGAAGACGGCATCGAGTCCTGAACCGAGCCTGCCCTCTGCAGCCTGCTCTCTGGTCAGCCATGGGTTTTCACCGCTGCCATCGGTGCGCGAGAGGACGGGCGTATAGCTTGAACCGCTGGGTCCGCCATACCTCGCCGTATACCAGCCAGACACGCCCTCAAACACATTATAGGTCGTATCCATGGCAAGGTAATCCTTGATCTCGGGCTTGAGCAGGAAAAACACCCTGTCCTTCGTACCCTTCCATTTTGCGGCTTTCTTCTCCCCTTGATAGGCGTTCTTGTAGGTGAGCTCCGTCTCAAGTATAGCGGCCTTCTCCGTGTCGGTGAACGCCTGCTGATAGAAGTCTCCGTTCAACCATTTCCGAATGGTAGAATTCTCCCAGCCTTTTGCCTTGCCTTTGTCGTTGAACGGCATCACTTCCAGCAAAAACCGGGAGATGAGAAGCGCTTTGCCGTCCTGCACATCCAGGACTGCCCATTGAATGCGCTCCTGTCCGTTGCTGAGATCGCCATCCTGTTCATATCGGCCAAACAATACGATATTGCCTGCACCATTAAAACGCGCCAGATTGATCTGCTCGTAAGTGGGCCGCAATTCGGGATCGTCACTGAACAGGCAGTGAGCGCTTCTATAGCCGTTGAGCCGGTTCAAAGCGTCGCAACTCCTTTGGACATCCCCCTCGCGGATATAGTTAAGGGCCTTGCTATAGAGGAATTCCGATTCCAACATACTTTTGTTTTTTCCACTGGGCGTTACGGTCAGCCTGTCAATGATGCCGGTTTTGTATTCATCTATCAACCTGTCCAGCGAGGAGAAGCTCACCGGAATAGCAGATTCCCACAACTGGCTGTCCATCATCTCGTCAAAGGCTTGGTCTGCGAGCGCTTCATCCTCAGGAATGAGCGACAGAGCATACTGCCACTGCTTTTCAAGGCATTCTGAGGCGCGTGCATAGCTGTCGCTATAGTCCTTGATCTCAAGAAAGGCTTTCTTGGCCTTCAGATACTCGCCGCTTTCCTCGAGGGCCTTCGCTGATCCATAGGCGACCCGCAGGATGCTGTCTTCGCAGGCTGTGATCCTGTTCGCGCTATCACGATAGCCGTTGCATTCCCGGTATTTCTCAATGGCGGCGTCATAGTCCTCTGCATCTTCCAGTGCCTTGGCGGCAGTGTAGATGCCCTCAAGCCGAGTGCTTACAGCCAGATCCGCGCTGTCCCGATAGCCCAGGACCGCCAGCTTTTCAAACAGCTCGACGGCAGCGTCATACTCTCCGCTTTCCAAATGCGATGTTGCCTGGTCATACAGGGAAGCACGGAGGGCCTCAGCGCGCTCAGCGCTGTCGTTGTAGCCTGTCTTTGCGAGTACATCCAATGCAGCGATCGCGCCAAAGTAATCCGCTTCATCGATCAGGCGCATCGCGTCCTGATATGCCTCTTCGATGAGTTCATCCTTTTCCGACTGGAGCGCGGCAGTATAACGCGAGCGGGCGTTGACCGCCTGCTCCTCGCTGTCCAAATACTCTATTTCAGCAAGCCCGTCGAATGCAGAGACCGCCTTCTGTAATTCTGCGGAACTTGGATCTCCTTCCAAGATAGCTTTGGCCTTTTGATAGAGCTTTTCATTCGCGGATCTCGCTTCAACAGCACTCATACGCACAAAACCGCTGCATTCCTGAACGACAGGTGCCCTCGATGTGTACGATTCCGCCGCGCTGATGCCATCTATCACGGCATGATAATGGTTTGAAATGCCTGCCAGAGCCTCCTCTGGATCGGCATATGCGTAGATCTCATCCGGCTTGAGGGAAAGGCGGCTCGATGCTTCGCCGTTTGCAGGAATGATGATGATCCCGTAGCGATCGAGAAGAAACCGCACGTTGATAAGATCATAGCTGGTCGTAGCGCTGGCCGTTGCCGTCAAAATGATCCGGTAATCCCTGTCCTTATAGTTGTCCGGCGCATAATAGCTGTGCGCGATGTGGAAATAGTCTTCATAGTTCAGCAGGGTGACCGGCACGTTGCCATACGATTCCACAGCGACAGACGCGTCCGCCTGAGGGTCGCTCTTTTGCTTCGCGGCATTGCCACGCGTCAGCATGTAGCTGTCCCCATCCATAGTCAAGGAAATGCCCGCGCTACCGGTAAAAGCGACCAGCGGAACATAGAGGGTGCCGTCAACATTCACTGGCTCCATATACGCTCCATCATCGCTGAAGAAGGCTGTGCGCACCCCGTTGATCGTCACTGCAAGGGCCCGGGCATCTGCGGATACATCCAGTCCAAGGCTTTCCGCCAAAGACAGCACCGGCACATAGACGATGCCGTCCTCCGTTTTCATCGGTGAGAGATAATCGCCGTTTTCCGCAAAGAAAGCTGTCCGCACGCCATCTATGGTGATGACGACAGTCGCAGGCTTCAGATCAGCCAGCGCTGATACACCAGATAAGAGCAACGATAGGAAAAGCAGGAACACCAGATATCGCTTCATTGAGTGTACCCCCTGATTTCTTCCGGGATCTGTTTGCACCTTGTGTATTCTTTCCCGGTCGATCCTCTAGCCACCTTACGCGGGTCGGCGACCAGTTTGACCGGCAGAATGCGGCACGCTGTCTGTCCATCGGCATATCATATCGTGCGGCTGGCCCGGCACGCTTCTCATCCCGGGCAGTTATTGGATCATTTGAACGGGCAGCCGAACAGACCGGGATCTCCCTTTTCGTCCGACAGGCACTTTGTCGTTCGGCAGCATGGATCGACTGCCGGTGACGTAAGGCCTGTCACGGCGATCCGGCATCCTTTTCCGGTCGGTCCGCCTGTTTCTCCATCAGGTCCAGGATGGTCATGCCGAAGAAGAAATCATGGACCATGCCGTCAAACCGCTTCCACATCGGGAGCGTCCTGCATCGTTCCTTTCGGGGGCATTCCTCCGCGCACGGAGCCAGACAGGCCACGGGAGACATCGTGCCCTCGGTGAGCTCCAGGATCTCTCCCACGGGATAATCCTGAGGCGGCCGTGTGAGTTTGTATCCGCCGCCCTTGCCCCGGTGTCCCTTCAACAAGCCGTTCTGCACCAGGGCCTTCAGGATGATCTCAAGGTACTTGATGGATATTCCCTGGCGTTCAGCGATCTCGTTCAGCGGGACATAATCGTCCGTGCCCTGCTCGGCCAGGTCTACCAACACGCGAAGCGCATAGCGGCCCCTTGTTGATATCATAAGTGTTTCTCCCTTCGGATGCTGATCTCGATCCGGAGCGCGACCAACTGATGGGATCCTTTTCCGCCCTGACGGCGCCGCGACGCGGTCACGATGCGCCGCAGCGCCTTCCCGCGCGCAGCTGGGGCAGGACGAAAGACATGCGCTACGTCTGTCTGCTTCCGGATCGATCCCGGTATGACATCTGCCACTATCCCAATTATAGCGAAAGGACACCGCGATTACAAGCAGATCAAAAAACATTCTGTAAATGTTTGCACAAACCTATTGACTAAATAGGATAATAATAACTATCATAATGGGTGTTGAAGGTGATATCGGATAGCGCGACGAAACCGCTGCCGGCCGGCTGCCGGGTTCGGCATCGGCGGTATCGCTTTGGAGAACGCGGGTCTTCCGGAAGAAGCGTTTGGAGTCCGGGCGTTCCGCTCGGCTTCCGGGCCGGGCAGGTCGGCGAACGGGCAGCATGGTCCGGGCATTGGATGAAGGAGTGAGCACATGAGATCCATACTCATCAAGGATACGACGCGGGAAGAGCGCATGCGCATCGTCCATCAGGCTTTGTGGGGCGCTTGCGGCATCGACTGCGAGTTCTGCTCCGGCTGCGATAACCGCGGGGGCGGGCGCGTCGACAGCATCTACCAGCCCTACATCGACGGGGAGAAGGAGATACGGGAGATCAACGAGGAATATCGCGCGCCGTTTGTTAGGGGGTAAAGGATGAACAGAAAGCTTTTTTCCGCTTTGTCGGCAGTTGCCATACTGGCGCTGACGATCTGCGGGGCCTTCGCGGATGATACATCCGGAGCACTGACGATAGATGCTTCATCGTTGACCGACGAGCCGGCCTTTATCGACTGGATACAGGGAGACACGCCTATGCAGCTGATCGCGTTGAAAGGCGCGGACGGCGGCGTGCGTCTGGCATTCAACACCTGGCGGTCCTGCAAAGGTTCGCCCTGGGCATGGTTCGAATACCTGGGCGGCGGCAATCTGCAATGCCAGAACTGCATGCAGCTGTTCCCCGTCGGGATCGTCGGCACGGAGGAAGCATTTGGATGCAGTCCGATCACGATCCCGGCGTTCTCCGGGATCGACGGAACGGTCGTCGTCCCTGAAGCCATACTCGCCGAAGCCGAGCCGTGGTTCAAAAACTGGAAGAGGACCGGAGAATGAGCGCGAAAAAGATCACCTGGCAGGTCAGCGGTATGCACTGTCCGAAGTGCGGATCGACGGTCGTGAAGACGGTATCCGCGCTTCCGGGGATCCGCGAGGCCCGGGTCGACTGGCAGAAGGGCACTTTGACCGCGCTCTGGGACAGCCGCCTCACGTCGAAGGATGTGCTTGCCGCGCGTATCGCCGAGGCGGGCTACACGCTGGAAACGGGCGGCCATGAACGCGCATTCAGGTCGCTTGCGGTCCTGCTGGCTGCGGCCTTGTTATTCGTGATCCTTGAGCTGACCCCTTTGCGGTCCATGCTCAGCGCGTTCCCGACGGCGCAGGCAGGCATGGGCTTTACGGCGCTGTTCGCGCTGGGTCTGACGACTTCGCTGCACTGCGTGGGCATGTGCGGCGGCATCAACCTGGCGCAGAGCGCGGGCGCGGCGCAGGCGGGCCGGCGGATAGGGCTGTCGAATCTCCGGTATAACCTGGGCAGGGTGGCCTCCTATACCGTCATCGGCGGCATCGTCGGTGTGCTGGGTCCGGTCATTCGCCTGAGTTCGGCCGTACAGCCGGTGTACAGATCGTTGCCGCAGCGTTGATGCTGCTGATGGCGCTTCGGCTGTTGGGCGCGGGCGGGCTTTCCCTTGCCCTAACAGGGGGACTGAGGACACGGCTGATGCGCGCCGGAAGGAATTCCTCGTTGTGGATCGGCCTCATCAACGGGCTGATGCCGTGCGGTCCGCTGCAGGCGATGCAGTTGTACGCGCTGGCCACAGGCAGCTGGTGGAAGGGCGCTCTCTCCATGCTTGCGTTCAGCCTGGGCACGGTGCCGTTGATGCTGGGCTTCGGCCTCGTCAGCGGACGGCTGAACCGTCGCTTTGCCGGACCCATGCGCAAGGCATCGGGCGCGCTCGTGCTGATCATGGCGGTGGCCATGCTGACCAACGGGCTGGCGCTGGCCGGCGTGCAGCTTCGGGCGGGCGGCAGGCGATCGGCAGACGACGCAGTGATCTCCCCGGAGGTGCAGATCGTAAATTCGGAATTGGATTATCGAAGCTACCCGGACATCACGGTGCGGGCGGGGATCCCAGTGCGCTGGACGATCCACGCGGATGCGGAACGCATCACCGGCTGCAACAACGAAATGGTCATTCCGAAATTGGATATGCGCGTGCCGCTTTCCGAGGGGGATAACGTGGTGGAGTTCACGGCGGATGTGCCCGGCATTATCGATTACACCTGCTGGATGGGCATGCTGCACGGTTCGATCACCGTTCATGAATGAAGGTGTGGCGGGGAAGCGTTCAAGCTGACGGTGCGGGAGAGACGGATCGGCATATGAGCCGTACGGAGATGTCAGCGCGGAACATATAGCCTGTTCCTATTGCCCGGAAAAGGAAAATGTGATGCCCCGAAGTCGTTTAAATGCTTGATTATTAACGGAGGCACATTTATAATGATTACAACCTATTGAAATGATAGGTATAAGAAACGGAGGGATCCATCATGAAGAAGCTCATTACAGTGATACTCGCCATCGCCATCCTCTCGGCGCTGGGCGTTTGCGCGTTTGCCGATGAAAACGTTTTGAAGGTCGGCATGGAGGGCACCTACGCGCCCTATACCTATCACGATGACAGCGGCGCGCTGACCGGCTTTGAAGTGGATGTCGCCAACGCCATCGGCGAAAAGATCGGCTATCAGGTGGAATTCGTGGAAGGTGCGTGGGATTCCCTGTTCCCGGCGCTGGATGCGGGCACGATCGATGTGATCATGAACCAGGTGACGATCACCGATGCGCGGTTGGAGACCTATGATTTTTCAACGCCCTATGTCTTCACGCGCCCGGTGGTGATCGTCGCGGCGGACAACGAGGAGATCGGCAGCTTTGAGGATCTGAACGGAAAGAAGGCGGCCGAGGGGCTGACCTCCAACTACAACGCCATCGCCCAGAGCTATGGCGCTGAGATCATCGGCCAGGACGTGTTCGCGCTGGCGGTGGAGCTTGTCAAGGGCGGTGAGGCCGACGCCGTGGTCAATGATGAGTTGACTTACGCCTACTGGCAGGTGACGACCGGCGACTTCGATTCGACCAAGATCGTCGCCAGGTCGGAGGACGCCACCAGCAGCGCCGTGGTCATCCAGAAGGGACGCGACGAGCTGCGCGATGCCATCAGCGGCGCGATCGACGGGCTCCTGGCGGATGGGACCGTTTCGGCGATCTCCGAGAAGTACTTCAACATCGACGTCTCCCGGAAGTAAGCCGTTTGCCGAGCCGATGCGGGCTGCCGGAGCTGATCCCGGCAGCCCTTTCGCGATATAGAGACGGAGTGATACTATGGCTGCACTGTTGGAAACGAGAGAGGTCCAGATCGCGATCAAGGCCTTTTGGCCGATGCTGAAACAGGGGCTTATCTATTCCATACCGCTGACGTTGGTGTCCTTCACCATAGGAATGGTGATCGCGATACTGAGCGCGCTGCTGATCATCAACAGGGTCCCAATTCTCTCACAGATCATGCGCTTCTATGTGTGGGTGTTCCGCGGCACGCCCCTGCTGGTCCAGCTGTTCATCGTCTATTGGGGCATATGCAACCCGATGAAGATCAGCAACCTGGTCGCCTGTGTGATCGCCCTGTCGCTGAACGTGGGCGCTTATGCCTCCGAGACCATCCGCGCCGCCATACTCTCCATAGACAAGGGGCAGTGGGAGGCTGGCTATTCCATCGGCATGACCTACCAGCAGGCTTTCTGGCGCATCATCGTGCCGCAGGCCGCGAAGGTCTCCGTGCCGCCGCTATTCAACACATTCATCAGTCTGGTCAAGGATACCTCCCTCGCCTCCAACATTATGATCGCCGAGATGTTCCGCAAGGCGCAGGAGTTTGCGGCCAGCTCGCTCAGATACCTGCTCATCTACTCGGAGGCTGCGCTGATCTATCTGATGTTCTGCACGCTGTTGAACGGCCTGCAAAAGCTGTGCGAAAAGCGCCTGCGCGTGGGAAAGTGAGGCGAGCGCGATGTATTATGTCAAGGACATCCAAAAATCCTTCGATGGCAATCATGTGCTGAAGGGCGTCTCCCTGGACATCGAAGCGAACAAAACGACGGTCCTGGTGGGCCCATCGGGCTCCGGAAAGACCACCCTGCTGCGCTGCATCAACCTGCTGGAAATGCCGGACAGCGGCGTCGTCCATTTGAACGGGGATGAGATCATCTTCGGAAAGGGCGCGCCGCCCAAATTCGCAGGTAGCGCGGCAAGGACGCTGCGCAGGAAGACGGGCATGGTATTCCAGAATTTCCAGCTGTTCCCTCATAAGACGGTGATCGGGAATATCATCGAAGGCCCTGTCTCTGTTCTGAAGCAGGACCGGGCGCAGGCCATTGAGGAAGCGGAAGCCGTGCTGAGAAAGGTCGGGCTCCTGGAAAAGCGGGACGCATGGCCGCGGGATCTCTCCGGGGGACAGCAGCAGCGCGTCGCCATTGCGCGGGCACTGGCCATGAAGCCCGAGCTGCTGCTGTTTGACGAGCCCACCAGCGCGCTGGATCCCGAACTGGAATATGAGGTGCTGAGCATTATAAGGCAGCTCTGCGCTGAAAAACAGACCATCGTCATCATCACACATAAGCTTTCCTTCGCGCAGGAGGTGGCGGACAGGATCGTCTTTTTTGATGGCGGGAGGATCTTGCGCCAGGGCACATGGGAAGAAATGAATGATGGCAGCGTGCCGCGCATCGCTCAATTCCTGAACATGCTAAGATAGATCCGTTGGAAGCAATAAATGGCCCTGCGCCGGCGGTAAAAGGAGCTTCGTCAGATCATCGAAGCGCGCCGCATCGATTTGGTACGGGGAAAATGGCAAAAAGACAGGCGGCCCGGACACCGAACAGGCCGCCTGTCTTTTATCTGCGATCGCTCCGGGCAACGCCCATGCGCATCGCCGTTCTTCTTTAAGATCCCCTCAGGGACGGACCACCTTGAAGTAGAGTTCCTTCAGCCGCAAAGGGTAGCACACGACCATGGCAAATACCGCCCCAAAGCCCGCCTGTACGATCTCAAAGGGCAGCTTGATGAGGGAGTACTCCGGTGTGGAGTAGATATAAGCCCTTCCCAGCGTATAGCCAATGACCATGATGATCGCACCGATGGTGACGCCGATGCCGGAAGCCACCGCCTGACGCTTTTGAACGATCCGGTGACTGATGAGACATACGACCACGGCCTGCAGGCCGTGCGTCACCAGGGAGACGAACATCGGCGCCGGATAGAAGAAGAGATCTCCCAGGAAGGATCCGATGCCGCCCACCACGAAGGCGGACAGGGGATCCAGCAGGATCGCCGCGACGTTGATGACCGTGTCGCAGAAGTACAGGTGTCCGCCGGGAACAGGTATGGAAAAGATGCTCAAACTCAGTATGACGGTCATGGCCGTAAACATACTCGTCAGCGTCAGGCGAAGCGTTTGATTGTGTATCACTCTATTGTTCATAACGGCCCCCCTTGCGAGCAAAGAAAGCATACCTTAAATTGCCCCCATCGTCCAATACGGGATTTCTATGTGTGCCTATCGAGCGGTCCTATACGCGCCCGTCTTCATACAGGCCTTTGCTGAAATACCGGTCTCCGCGATCCGGAAAGACGACGACGATATGGCCCCTCGCGCCGGCTTCCACCAGTTTCAGCGCAGCGGCCAGCGCGCCGCCGGAGGAAGAACCGGCGAAGATGCCCTCCCGTCTGGCGAGCAGGCGCGCACTCGCAAAGGCTTCGGTATCCGTGATCTTTATCACCCGGTCGACCAGGGAAATATCCATGGTCTCCGGAATAAAGTCGTTGCCGATGCCCTCGATGTCGTAGTCGCTGTGTTCACCGCCGCCCATGGTGGAGCCCACCGGGTCTGCCAGGATACCCTGCACGGTAGGGTCCTGTTCCTTAAGGTACTTCACGATGCCGCTGTAGGTGCCGCCACTGCCGGCGCCGGCTACGAGGAAGTCGATCTCTCCGTTGAGGTCGCGCCAGATCTCCGGGCCCGTGGTTTCGTAGTGGGCCAGCGGGTTCGCGGGGTTGTGGAACTGCCCGAGCGAGATCGCGCCGGGGATGGCCTTGCGCAGCAGATTTGCTTTCTCTTCAGCGCCCAGCATGCCGTCCTCTCTGGGCGTGTTGACGATCTCCGCGCCCAGCGCGCGCATGAGCGTCTGCTTCTCCTGACTGAACTTGGTGGGCACCACGAAGACCACACGGTAGCCCCGGTTCAGCGCTGCGAAGGCGATGCCCAGGCCGGTGTTGCCTGCGGTGGCTTCCACGATGGTCCCGCCGGGCTTGATGAGACTATCCCGCTCCGCCCAGTCGATCATGTATTTGCCGATGCGATCCTTCACGCTGCCGGACGGGTTCATCAGCTCCAGCTTGGCGTACAGGTCTGCGCCCTCGGGCAGGTCGAAGTGGTTCAGCTTTACCAGCGGCGTGTTGCCGATCATTTCCTGCGTGGATCGATAGAGTGCCATGATCATGCCTCCTTGCTGGCCGCAATGGCCTGGTCCAGATCTGCAATAAGGTCTTCAGCCGCCTCGATGCCGGGGGACAGGCGGATCAGGTTGTCCGATATGCCCACCTTCAAACGCAGCTCCCGCGGGATCGAAGCATGGGTCATGGTAGAGGGATGACAGATGAGCGACTCCACGCCGCCCAGGCTCTCGGCCAGCAATATGAGCTTCAGGGATTTGAAGAATACCCTGAAGTCATGATCGTCCTTCAGGGTGAATGCGATCATCGCGCCGCCGTTTTTGGCCTGCCTGCGGTTGACGGTGTAGCCGGGGTCACCATCCAGTCCGGGATAATGGACCCGCGCCACGGCATCGCTGGACGCGAGCCATGCCGCGATCCGCTCCGTGTTCTCCACGTGCCGATCCATGCGCACGGCCAGCGTCTTGATGCCGCGGATCAGCAGGAAGGAATCGAAGGGACCCAACACGCCGCCGGTGGCGTTCTGGATGAATGCCAGCCGCTGGGCCAGCGCTTCGGATCTCACCACCGCCAATCCGGCGACAAGGTCGCTGTGCCCACCCAGATATTTCGTCGCGCTGTGGATGACGATGTCCGCGCCCAACTCCAGCGGCCTTTGCAGATAGGGTGTCATGAAGGTGTTGTCCACGATGTGCCAGATACCGCGCGCCTTCGCGATGGAGGACACCATGCGCAGGTCGGTGACGGTCATCAGCGGGTTGGCAGGCGTCTCGACCAGTATCGCCCGCACGTCATCCGTGATGGCTGCCTCGATGGAAGCGATGTCAGAGGTGTCCACGTAGTCATAGGTCAGCCCGAATTGCTTGAATACCTTGTCCAGCACGCGATAGGTGCCTCCGTAGACATTGCTGGAGATCAGTATCCTGTCACCGGACTTGAACAGCTGGAGCACTGCCGTGATGGCCGCCATGCCGGAGGCGAAGGCGAACCCCGCTGTGCCGCCCTCCAGTTCCGCGATCAGCGACTCCAACGCGGCGCGGGTGGGATTGCCGGTGCGCGAATATTCCCACTTTGGATAGCCCTCCAGCTCAAACTGCCGGTAGGTCGAGGTCTGATAGATGGGTACATTGACCGAATGGGTCAGCTCATCTCCAAAGATGCCGCCGTGGATGAGCATGGATTCGATCCTGTTGTAGTTGGGCATTGGATTGACTCCTTTCGATCTGGATACAGAAAACACCCGCCGCTTGTTCCGATAGGATCCAGGCAGCGGGTGTTTTGACGATCTGTTTCCGTCGTCATTGCATGTAAAGCGACCCTCTGCCAGGGCATTTACAACAACAGTCGACGGGATTGCAGATCATGTTCGCACCTCATTACCAATTCAATTAGTAGGTATTATAACCGATGGGATATCGTTTGTCAACCCCTGAAGCTATAGCAAATGATTATGCCTGTCTATTGTCAAAGACTATTGGAAGATACGATGCAGCGCATGGTATCTACTTCCTTGAACCGTTCAGCGTTTCGTTCATGCTGCCGGTACGATAGCCGAGTATATCGAGCGTGACATAGGCAAAGCCGATCGCCTTGAACCCTTCCGCTAGCATAAAAACAGTTGCTTGCCAATGAGCCTTTTTTTCTCGACAACTGGAAAAAATGTCCGTAAATGGGTGAACAATGACAAATATATCAGCTTTTCAAGAAAATGATATACCTAAGGTAATGAGGATAAGACAAGAATGCTGAAAACAGAAGCGTTTTACTTGGAATTTCTGATAGCGGTTCTGGAGGATAGCAGAGAAGAATGCGAAAGAGGCAACACCCC
>JAFRMB010000084.1 GCA_017430945.1 Clostridia bacterium
CGACCTGGCTGTGGCGCATGGTGCCTTCTCCGTGGAGCGACACATCCTGATACAGCGTGCCGCCGTAGGCCACGTTGACGATCTGGATCCCGCGGCAGATCGCCAGGACAGGCTTTTTCGACACGCGCATGCGCTCGATGAAATGAAGCTGGTACTCGTCAAAGTCGAGGCGGGTCGTCTCCAGCAGCGGGTGAGGGGTTTCGCCGTAGGAGATGGGATTGACATCGATGCCGCCGGGGATCATGAAGCCGGCGCACATATCGGTATAGCGGTCCAGTGCCTCGGGATCGTCCCAGATCGGCAGGATCAGAGGGATACCGCCGGCCGCCTCTATGGAAAACAGATAATTCTCGCCGCAGGAGTGGATCGTGGCTGTGCTCCCGCGGTAAGGATTCTGGGTGGGATGTGCAGGAATTCCTATGAGTGGTTTCATATCTGTCGCTGTCCTTTCCGCATGAGATGGTCTGCCACCAATATAACACAATCCCGCAAAAAAGGAAGCTTTTTTTGCGGATTTGCAGGGAAAACGCATAATTCTGAAAAAGGACCGGAAAACGGCGGTTATCCGATCCGGAAACTGTATATTACTAACAATTTTCCCGATTTATTCCGTTAAGTAGGTGAAACGGATTGACAGGCAATCGGAAGTTTGCTATAATTTAGCAATCTGGGAAATGAATTTTACCTGAATCCAGAAATCAAAATTGAGGAGGATACCTTTATGAAGGCTACGAAGAGAATCCTTGTACTGGCCCTGGCAGCCGTGATGCTGCTCCTGTGCGCCTGCGGTTCTTCCGGCGGCAGCTCCGCTCCGGCGGCTTCTTCCGGCGGTGATACCGCTGCCGCGGCGCCGGCCGGCAGCTCCGATACGGCTCCGGCGGCCGACTCGGCAGCCAAGGCGTCCGCCCAGGACTACGACGCCGTTGCGGCCGTATCCCTGGACTTCACCACCATGGACCCCGTCGACACCTCCGACACGCTTTCAGGCGGCATCCAGCGTCTGATCATGGACGGTCTGTTCGGCTTTGACGACGACATGAACCAGATCCCCATGCTCGCCACCAAGTGGGAAGCCAACGACGACGCCACCGAGTACGTCCTGACCCTGCGCGAGGGCATCAGCTTCTCCGACGGCACCCCCTGGAACGCCGAGGCCGCCAAGGCCAACCTGGACAAGCTCAATGACGAGACCCGTCACCTGAAGCGTACTTCGCTTCTGAGCAGCGTCATCGACACGGTCGAGGTCACCGGTGATTACGAGGTCACCGTAAAGCTGTCCACCCCGTTCTCCGCGTTCATCGCCAACCTGTGCCACCCCGCCTGCGTCATGATGAGCCCGAAGGTCATCGAGGCCGGCGACGACGTCTGCGCCTCCGCCCCCATCGGCACCGGCCAGTACCTGTTCGTCGAGTGGGAGCACGGCGATCACCTCAAGCTCCAGCTCAACCCCGACTGGTGGGGATATGAGGCCGGTCTGGTCGCGCCTGACGCCGGTTTCAAGACCATCGACTTCAAGGTCGTCACCGAGAACGCCACCCGCGTCAACATGCTGATGGCCGGCGACGCCGACTTCATCTGGCCCGTCCCGACCGAGGCCTACGCCAACGTGGAAGCCGATCCCAACCTGGTCGCCCATTCCGAGGCCGGCATCGTTGTCCGCTGGCTGTACATGAACACCCAGAAGGCGCCCCTCAACGACGTCCGCGTGCGCAAAGCGCTCGCTCTGGCCGTCAACAAGGAAGCCTTCCTGCAGCTGATCTACAACGGCCACGGCTCTGTGGCCACCTCCATCCTGGGCTCCAAGGTCACCGGCTACAAGCGCAACGAGCCCGTCGCCTTCGACGTTGAGCAGGCAAAGGCCCTGCTGGCCGAGGCCGGCTACCCCAACGGCTTCACTATCACCCAGTACTACTCCAACAACACCACCAACCAGAAATCCGCCGAGTTCATGGCGCAGCAGTTCGCGCAGATCGGTGTGACGCTGAACCTGGTGGGCGAAGAGAGCGCCATGACCAACGACCGCATCCAGAACAGCACCAAGCCCGGCGCTGAGGCCGACGTCGACGTCTACCTGACCGGCTGGTCCCCCTCCACCGGCGACGCCGACTGGGCGCTCCGTCCGCTGCTGTGCTCCGAGATGTGCCCGCCGACCAACTACAACATCGCCTACTTCAACAACGCCGAGTACGACGATCTTGTCCACGGCGCCCTGGCCGTTCCCGATCAGGCCAAGAAGAATGAGATGTACGCCCGCGCCCAGGACATCATCTGGGAAGAGATGCCCATCATCCCGCTCATGGAGCAGGACAACACCTGGGCCAACAAGAACATCTTTGACGGGATCCTGATCTACCCCGACGGCGCCATCAACGTCCGGAACGCCACGATCAAGTAATCTTTCAGTTATCAACAGTACGCAGGTGCCCTCTGGTCCACAGAGGGCATTTGCGAATTTAGTATGCGGTTTTCCCGCAGTCGGAGCCCTGAAGAATCACAGCGGAATGATGGGGATTGGATTATGATAAGATACGGGCTAAAAAAACTGCTGGAGATGTTTTTGACGCTGTTCATCGTCGTCACGATCGTGTTCTTTTTCGTGCGAATGATCCCGGGCGATCCGGCCCGGATGATCGCCGGCGAACAGGCTACGCTCGAAGACGTGGAGAACGTGCGCGAAGCGCTGGGCCTGAATCTGCCCGTGGGACAGCAGTACATCAAATACATGAAGGGACTTCTGCACGGCGATCTGGGCACATCCATGCGCACCAAGCGGCCGGTGGCGGAGGAGCTGGCGGTCCGTTACCCGAATACCGTCAAGCTGACCCTGGTGGCGATCACCTGGAGCGTGCTGGTGGGCATCCTGCTGGGCGTGTGGTCTTCGCGGCACCGTTCACGCTGGCAGGACTATCTGGGCATGACGATCGCTGTCTCCGGCATTTCGATCCCGAACTTCTGGATCGGCTTCATGCTGATCTCGCTGTTCGCGGTAAGGCTTCACTGGCTCCCCGCGACAGGTGCGGGCGGCTTCAAAAACCTGATCCTCCCCGGACTTACGCTGGGCACGAACATCATGGCGATCCTGGCCCGTTTCAGCCGTTCCTCCATGATCGAGCAGCTCAAGGAGGACTACATCCGCACCGGGCGGTCCAAGGGCATCGGCGAGAGGGCGATCACCTGGCGCCACGCCTTCCGCAACTCCATGATCTCCGTGGTGACGGTAGTGGGCATGCAGTTCGGCTTCCTGCTCGGCGGCTCGGTCATCACCGAGGCGGTATTCGCATACAACGGCATCGGGCAGCTCCTGGTCACGTCGGTGTCTTTCCGTGATTACCCGTGCATCCAGTCGCTGATCCTGATCTTCTCGCTGCACTTCATCGTTATCAACTTCGTCGTGGATATCCTGTACGCGATCCTGAATCCGGAGATCCAGCTCAGCTGAGGGGAGGGGAAAAGATGAACAAAGAACACGAACAGGTCAGATTTTCCCGCTTCAACGACTTTCTGCGGAAATTCAAACGGCAGAAGACGGCGATATTTGCCCTTTTCGTCATTTTCTGCCTCATGCTGATCGCGATCTTCTGCTATAAGATAGCGCCTTACGGGATCAACGAATTCGATTACACCGCCGTTCTGCAGGGACCGAGCGCCAAACACTGGTTCGGCACCGACGAGTTCGGCCGCGACCTGTTTTCCCGCATACTGTGCGGCACGCGCATCTCCCTTCTGGTGGGCATCTGCTCCGTCACCGTCGGCGCCGTGACCGGAACGGTTCTCGGCCTGATCGCGGGCTACTACGGCGGACCGGCGGAATCCGTGATCATGCGTCTGTGCGACGTGCTGTTCGCCTTCCCCGGCATCGTGCTGGCCATCGCGGTCATCGCGGTGCTCGGCAGCGGCATACAGAACGTGGTCATCGCGGTGGCGGTCTTCTCCATGCCGACCTTCTGCCGGCTGGTGCGCAGCTCGGTGCTGGCCACCAAGGAGAGCGTCTATGTCCAGGCCGAGCGCAGCCTCGGCGCGCCGGACTCGCGCATCCTTTTCAAGCACATCCTTCCCGCCGCATTCCCGAACATCATCGTACAGTACACGATGTCCATCGGCAGCTCCATCATCACCGCGTCGAGCCTGTCGTTCCTGGGCATGGGCGCCCAGCCTCCCACGCCGGAGTGGGGACTCATCCTCAGCACCGGACGCGACTACCTGCTCAACGCCATCCATCTGACGCTGTTCCCGGGCCTGGCGATCTTCATCACCGTGCTGAGCTTCAACCTGCTCGGCGACGGACTGCGGGATGCGCTGGACCCGAAACTGAGCGACTGAGGAGGGGATCGGAATGGCAGATATCGTTCTTGAGGTCAAAAACCTCCACACCACCTTTTTCTCCGACAGCGGCACCGTCCCGGCGGTGGACGGCGTGGATTTTGTGCTTGAGAGAGGACATACGCTGGGCATCGTCGGAGAGTCCGGCAGCGGCAAGAGCGTCACCTCTCTCTCGGTCATCGGCCTTCTGATGGGCACCACCGGAAGGGTCACGGAAGGCGAGATCATCCTCGACGGAGAGGACATCACCAAATACACCGAAAAACAGCGCAGGAAACTGCGCGGCTCCAAGATCTCGATGATCTTCCAGGAGCCGATGACTTCCTTGAATCCCGTCATGAAGATCGGGGCCCAGATCACCGAAAAGATCCTGCAGCAC
>JAFRMB010000085.1 GCA_017430945.1 Clostridia bacterium
CCTTGCGCAGCACGGAACAGCAGCGCGCGTGGGCGTACATGACGTAGGGGCCCGTCTCCCCGTCGAAGTTGAGCGCGTTCTCCCAGCGGAAATCGATATCCTTGATGCGCCCGGTGTAGAGGGCGAAGAACACCACCGCGCCCACGCCCACCTGGCGGGCCACGGTCTCCTTGTCCTCCAGGTCCGGGCTCTTTTCGCGTATGATGTCGCCGGCCTTCCCGATGGCGTTGGTGAGCAGATCCTCCAGATAGACGATGTGCCCCTCGCGCGTGGAGAGCGCCTGGCCCTCGTAGGAGACCATGCCGAAGGCCACGTGCTCGCACTGGCTGTACCAGTCGTACCCCATGAGCTCCAGCACCTTGAACAGCTACCGGAAGTGCGGGTCCTGCTGGTAGGCCACCACGTACAGGCTCTTGTCGAAGTGATAGGTGTCCTTGCGGTACTTCGCGGCGGCCAGGTCGCGGGTGATGTACAGCGTGGCGCCGTCGGAGCGCAGGATCAGCGCCGGGGGCATGCCGTAGTCCTGCAGGTCCACGATCTGCGCGCCCTTGTCCTCTATGAGCAGCCCCTTCGCCCTCAGCTCGTCGATGACCGGCTGCATCTTGTCGTTGTAGAAGCTCTCGCCGGCGTAGGAGTCGAACTTCACGCCCAGCATGTCGTAGACGCGCGCCGCGTCCTTGAGCGTGACGGACTTGAACCAGTCGAAGATCTCCAGCGCCTCGGGATCGCCGTCCTCGATCCGCTTGAACCAGGCGCGGCCTTCGTCCTGCAGCGCCGGATCGGCCTCGGCCTCGGTGTTGAAGCGCACATAGAGCTTCACCATCTCGTCCACGCCGCCCGCGGCCACGGTGTCGTGATCGCCCCAGCGCTTGTAGGCCGCGATCATCTTGCCGAACTGCGTGCCCCAGTCGCCCAGGTGGTTGACGCCCACGGCGTTCCAGCCCAGGAAGCGGTGCATCCGGTACAGCGCGTTGCCGATCATCGTGGTGGACAGATGTCCGATGTGGAAGCGCTTGGCGATGTTGATGGAGGAATAGTCCAGCACCACCGTCCTGCCCTCGCCGGAGCCGTCCGCGCCGTAGCGCTCACCCTCGCTCAGCGCCAGCGTCAGCACCTTTTCGGCGTAGATGGCCCGGTCGATGAAGAAGTTCAGGTATCCCTTCACCGCCTCCACCTTGCCCAGGAAGTCCGCGTGGATCGCGCCGGCGAGCGCATCGGCGATCATCACCGGGCTCTTGCGCAGCGACTTGGACAGCTTGAAGCAGGGGAAGGCGTAGTCGCCCATGGCCGTGTCCGGCGGGATCTCCAGCGCGCCGGCGATGTCCTGCGAAGCGATCGGCGCTCCGCCGAAGACCGCCTCCAGTGCGGCCGCGATCTCGTTTGCCACAGCGATCCTGAAGTTCATATGCAACACCTCGTTCGCGATATTCGACCTTACCATATCATATACGTTATTATACACGCTTTCGCGCGCGCCCGCAAGGAAATGGCGCGGCGGGGAGGTTGAGATATCGTTATACGGCGCCTCCTGGCGGGCCCCGTCCGCATCTTTGCACCCGGGGGGAATTGTCAACGCCGCGCTTTTGCGCTATAATAGGCCAAAACAGATCCTGCTGACGGAGGTGCCATTATGAGAGACGAGACCAAATGCCTGCATTCCGGCTACAAGCCCGGCAACGCCGAGCCCCGCGTGCTGCCCATCGTACAGAGCATCACCTACGCCTACGACACGGCGGAGGAGATCGCCAAGGTGTTCGACGACCCGACGCTGTCGCTGGTGTACTCCCGCTTCGGCAACCCCACGGTGATGGCCGTGGAGGAAAAGATCGCGGACCTCGAGGGCGGCGTGGCGGCCATGTGCACGAGCTCCGGCCAGGCGGCGACGCTGCTGTCGGTGCTGAACATCTGCGGCGCGGGCGACCACATCGTGAGCCTCGGCGCCATCTACGGCGGCACGACGAACCTGTTCAACGTGACGCTGAAGCGGCTGGGCATCGACGTGACCTTCGTCAACGGCGACGACCCCGACGACGTACTGGAGGCTGCCTTCACCGAGCGCACGCGGCTGGTGTTCGGCGAGACCATCGCCAACCCCGCGCTGAAGGTGCTGGACATCCGGCGCTTCGCGGACCTGGCCCACCGCCACGGCGTGCCGCTGATCGTGGACAACACCTTCGCCACGCCCGTGTTCTGCAAGCCCTTCGAGTTCGGCGCGGACATCGTGGTGCACTCCACCTCCAAATACCTGGATGGCCACGCGGTGCAGATCGGCGGCGTGATCGTCGACGGCGGCACCTTCGACTGGACGAACGGCAAGTTCCCGGAACTGACCGAGCCCGACGCGTCGTACCACGGCATCTCCTACACCGGCACCTACGGCAAGGCCGCCTACATCATCCGCGCCCGCATGAACCTGATGCGCGACTTCGGCGTCTACCCCGCCGCCCACTCGGCGTTCCTTCTGAACCTGGGGATCGAGACGCTGCCCGTGCGCATGCGCCAGTACCACGAGAACGGCCGCCGCGTGGCCGAATACCTGCTCTCGCGCAGCGAGGTGGCCGCCGTCAGGTGGCCGGGCCTGCCGGGCGACAGCGAGTATCCGCTGTACAGGAAGTACCTGAAGGGCTGCGGCGCGGTGATCTCGCTCACGCTCAAGGGCGGCCGCGCGAAGGCCATGGCGTTCCTGGACGCGCTCAAGCTGGTGTCCAACGAGGTGCACGTGGCCGACATCCGCACCTGCATCCTCCACCCCGCCTCGTCCACCCACCGCCAGTGCACCGACGAGCAGCTGGCCGCCGCCGGCATCGACGAGGGCCTGGTGCGGCTTTCCGTGGGCCTCGAGAACGTCGACGACATCATCGCGGATCTCGACCAGGCGTTCGCCGCCATCGGCTGAGCCGCCGTCCGATTTGCATAATCCCGAACGAAAAATGCATTTTTGACGTCAATGGATCGGGTTTTGCTTGACAATGTGCCTGTATACAGGTATAATGGATGGCAACGTATGAAAATGCGGAACAATTCAAGGAGGATTAGATCATGAAGAAACTCGTTGCCCTGCTCATGGCCATGCTGATGGTCCTGGGACTGTTCACCGCCGCGATGGCCGAGGATTACAAGATCGCCATCATGACCGGCACCACCTCCCAGGGCGAGGAAGAGTACTACGCCGCCAACTCCCTGGTCGAGAAGTATCCCGGCAAGGTCATCCATGACACCTATCCCGATGCCTTCTCTTCCGAGGTCGAGACCACCATCTCCAAGCTGATCGCCTTCGCCAGCGACCCCGAAGTCAAGGCCATCATCTTCGTGCAGGCCGTTCAGGGCGCTACCGCCGCCTTCACCCAGATCGCCGGTGATATGGGTCGCGATGACATCCTGCTGATCTCCGGCGTGCCCGCCGAGGATCCCGCTGACATCTCCGCCGTTTCCGACATCGTGCTCGCCAACGACGAGATCGGCTGCGGCTATCAGGTCGCCGACCTGGCCAACCAGTGGGGCTGCGAGGTGCTCGTGCACTACAGCTTCGCGCGCCATCTGTCCTATGAGACCATCGTCGCCAAGCGCGACGCCATGAAGGCCACCGCTGAGGGCTACGGCATCGAGTTCGTCGAGCGCGACTGCCCCGATCCGACCGGCGATGCCGGCATGTCCGGTGCCCAGGCGGCCGTTCTGGAAGACATCCCGAAGGTCATGCAGGAGTACGCCGGCAAGAAGGTGTGCTTCTACTGCACCAACTGCGGCCTGCAGGTGGCCCTGCAGCAGGCGATCGTCAACGAGCCGAACGCCTACTATGC
>JAFRMB010000012.1 GCA_017430945.1 Clostridia bacterium
CGCTGTCAAGGCCGGGTAGTATTTTCCGGTTGCGCAGGGTTGGCACTTAACTTTGCTGTTCCCTGCCGGAAAATCTCCACCCTTTTACCTTGACAGCTCTCTACCCTAGTAAGTGTTACCCATGCTTGACGCCAATAGAATCTCGCTGCAGATAAAATTTGCATTATGTATACCATATTCAACATGGATATGATATAATGCTTAAATAGGTATATCATATGCAATTCGGATCGATCAAGGGAGGTTAGTGTCCAAATGGACGACCCGCTCAGTCCTGTCATCATTTCCATATTATCGCTGCTTCTGGCTGCCATCGTGCGCCTTGCGAACGCCGCCGTGCCATTCCTGGACGACGCTGAGCTGCGCCGTCAGGCAGATGAGGGTTCCCCCAAAGCCGGCCGGGCCGTCTGGATCATCGACCGGGCGGAAAAGCCCTTCGGGGAGGTCATCGTCGCCTGGCTGAGCCTGCTGCTGATCGGCTTTGCGTTCACGTGGGCGAGATTCCATTTTGCCGCCGTCGGGGCCTTCGGTGCGATCGGCGGCAGTCTCAGCGGCATGGCCGGGTTGGGCGGTCTCCTCATCCTCCTGCTGCCCTACATGCTCATATCGATCGTCGTCGCCGGCTTCATCCCCACCCGTCTGGCCGCTCACGGCAAGCAAAAGCTGTTCGACGCGATCGCGCCTGCAGCGCAGTGGACGGTAGCTGTGTTCATCCCCGTCACGCTGCTGGGCCGGCTTTTGTGTCGTCTGCTGCTGGCGCCGTTTGGGCTGAAGGCCACCGATTCCAGCGAGCTTGTGACGGAAGAGGACATCCTCGAAATGGTGGACATCGGCGAGGAAAAGGGCGCCATCGAAGCGGACGAACGGGAGATGATCGAGAACATCTTCGAGTTCAACAACATGGATGCAAGCGACTGCATGATCCACCGAAAGGACATCACCGCCATCAACGTGGATTTCTCCGACGCCGAGATCATGACGGCCATCCGCGAGAGCGGGCGATCGCGCTTCCCCGTTTATGAGAACTCCATCGACAACGTGCTGGGCATCCTGTTTACCCGCGACTACCTGGTCGACAAATGCGAAGGGAAGCAGACGCCCGTCAGGCAGCTGATCCGGCCTGCGTTCTTCGTGCCGGAATCCGTGCACACGGATGTGCTCTTCAAGGAGATGCAGTCCCGCAAGCAGCACATCGCCATCGTGGTGGACGAATACGGAGGCACCAGCGGACTCATAACACTGGAGGATCTTCTGGAGGAGATCGTCGGCAATATCTACGATGAATACGATCTCAAGGAAGACGAGGATATCCAGCCGCTGGGCGACGGCCGCTGGCGCATATCCGGCTCGGCAGAACTGGAGCTCATCGCCGAGGCTCTGGACATCGAACTGCCCGTGGATGAGGAATTCGATACGCTGGGCGGCCTGATCTTCAGCCGCTTGACCGAGATCCCCGCGGATGGCGAGCACCCCGTTGTGGAATGCTTCGGCCTTCGCATCAGCGTGGAAGAGATCGCCGACCGCCGCGTCGAGTGGGCGATCGTGGAAAAGCTGGCGCCGCAGGCCGAGCCCACTGAAGACGATTGAACGAAGGGTCGTGATGCTCATGGAACTGCTGAAGCAAAAGATACTCAAGGACGGACGTGCGC
Organism: Clostridia bacterium; assembly: GCA_017430945.1. The sequence goes on from JAFRMB010000012.1 coordinate 1,650, forward strand.
TTAACGAGCACGTGCTGCTCGTGGACAGCTTCCTGAACCATCAGGTGGATGTGAAGCTTATGAAGGCCGTCGGAGAAGAATTCGCCCGTCGATTCGCGGATGCCGGCGTGACCCGCATCGCCACCATCGAGTCCTCCGGGATCGCCCCCGCCGCAATGACCGCGCTGGTGATGGATCTGCCCATGGTCATCATGAAGAAGTCTGTGTCCAGCATCCTGAACGAAGGCATCCTGCAGACCGAGGTCTTTTCGTTCACCAAGAACGCGCCCTATCTTCTGACGCTCAAATCCCGGTTCGTGAAGCCCGGAGACAGGGTCCTGCTGATCGACGACTTCCTGGCCAACGGCGAGGCGGCGTTCGGCGGCATCGCACTGCTTGAAAAGGCCGGCGCAGAGGTGGCCGGCGTGGGCGCGGTGATCGCAAAGGCGTTCCAGCCCGGCATGCAGAAGTTGCGCGACGCAGGGTATCGGGTCGAAGCGCTGGCTCCGGTGAGCCGCATGGCCGACGGCCTCATCGAATTCGATGAACACTGAAAAGCGTGCATCTGGAGGTGATCCTGTGGGTCTGTCAGATGTCAAGTGTTTTCTGCTGGACCTCGACGGTACGTTCTATCGCGGCAATACGCTGATCGACGGTTCCCTCGATTTCATCGACAAGCTGCTCGCCACCGGCCGCAGCTATATGTTCCTGACCAACAACTCCAGCCACAACGCCGACATCTATGTGCAAAAGCTGGCCAAAATGGGGCTCAAAACGGATCGAAAGCACATTTTGACTTCCGGTGAAGCCACCTGTGAGGTGTTGAAGGCGCGCTACCCCGGCAAGCGTGTTTTCCTGCTGGGGAACCCCATGCTCGTCGATGAATTCATCGAACACGGCATCTGCCTGGACAGCGTCGATCCGGAGGTCGTCGTGGTGGGATTCGATACCACGCTGGATTACAAAAAGATGCAGGACGTGTGCGACTTCATTCGCGCCGGCTTACCCTATATCGCCACACACCACGACATCAACTGCCCCGTCGAGGGCGGCTTCAAGCCGGATATCGGCGCCATCCTCGCTTTTATCGAGGCCTCGACCGAACGCCGCCCCGATCTGATCATCGGCAAGCCCAATGCCAGCATCGTCCATGCAGCGCTGAGGCGGACCGGTTTGAGTGCCGATGAAATGGCCATGGTCGGCGATCGTCTGTATACCGATATCGAGACCGGACTCCAAAACGGCATGCTGTCGATCCTGGTCTTGACCGGGGAGACCGACGAGGCCATACTGGCTGCCTCTGACACTGTGCCGGACCTCGTTTTCAAGCGGTTGTCCGACATGATCCCACTACTATAGTTTTTTTGCAAAGGAGGTCATCCACATGAGCGGTGAATACACCGAGTTTCGCTATGACACGCAGCTGCTGATCGAAGGGACCGGGTTGGATGAAGATGTGATCCGCGATCACTTCGAAACGCATTTCAAGGGAGACTGCCTGCTGGCCGTCGGCGATGATGAGCTGATCAAGATCCACTATCACACCAACGAACCCTGGAAGGTGCTTGAATACTGTTCGACCCTCGGCGAGATCTACGATATCGTCGTGGAGGATATGGATCGACAGTCGCGCGGACTTCAGGGCTGAGGGTCTTATCCACGTTCAAATCACATCACAATGAATCGGGGGACGCTTTGTTGCGTCCCCCGATCTGTTGTTCACTGTTGGCCATCGTTCGATCAGGTCGTATATCCTCCGATCAGGAACTTCAGATCGATCTCGCGCATATAACCCTCGCGACCCTGGAAGCGAATGTGGCTCCAACCATCCTTGGTCCGGATGACTTCGACCTTCGTTCCGTTGGACAGATTTCCGAGGACCTTCGCATCGGCAAAATCTTCCTCGTACACGGCAGCCTTGCTGTCAGTGTCGCAGCTGACCTCAGCGTGTTCGACCTCGTCGTCCTCTTCATTTTCGAGCTCCTGCAGCAGCGCCTCATCTTCCGTATCGTCAGCGCTGTTGTCGAGCGCTCCCTCCGGGCCCGTCCAGAGTTCGAGATACTTGCTCAGCAGATAGCCCTGTTGGCCGTTGTACTCGACCATGGTCCAGTCTTCCTTGTCGGAAAGCACTTCGATCTGCATGCCGTTTTCGAGCGTCGCCAGGACATTGCTCGAGGTGTCGGGCGATTCGCGCAGGTTCAGCTTCAGGCTCTCGTCCTCCAGCACGACCGTCGCATAATTCTTGAATCCGTCATAGCTCGTCAGAGAACCGCCGCTTTTCATATAGTCTTCGAAGACATCTGCCGGACGGTCCGCACCGGAGAAATAGCTCTCCGCAGTATATCCGATGGTATGGCTGAGTTCGCTGTCATCGGCGGTATACCGAAGCGATGAGATCGTCTGCGGATAGAAATCCAGATAACGGTTCATGACATAGCCGCGCTTCGAGCCCTTCTGCACCAGCGCCCAATCGTTATGGCGCTCGATGGCCACCACGACATTGCCCTGCTTCAGCACGGTGATAGCCGAACCGTCCGCAGCCGGTTTTTTGCGCAGGCGGATGCCGAGCGGACAATTGACCTTGCCCATGTAGATCTGTTCATCGATCTTATCCATGTGATAGCCGCTGCTTCCGGCAAACATGGTCTTGATGCGGCCCGCTTCGTAGAAGATCGCCTGCTGCACCACGGGACTGGCCTCGTCCACGATGTCGTAGCCGTAGGCACTCTGGAACAGCTTGACCGACTTCATGACGTCCACGTCGTATACGCTGTCGATGGGACCGTCGTAGATCTTCAACACTGTCAGGCTCTCCTGGAGGCTCTTCACCGCCGGGCTGCTGGTGCCCTCCTTGAGCGTCACCCGCATAGAAAACGGAGCATCGCCGGAATATATCGCCTTCTGGAAATCCAGTGTGGCGATGCCGGTCTGTTCCATGTTCATCATGCCTTGGGCCTCGCGCACGGCCGCGACCGTCGGCAGCGCATAGACGCCGTTGACGCTGTCGGTATAGATGCCCAGGTCGCGCAGGCGAAGCTGAAGGTTGCGCACATCCTCGCCCTCGGAGTACCGGCCCATGACGCCTTCCTCCTCAGGGATCCCCAGGAAGGATTTATAGCTGTGGGTCTCATCGGCTACGAAGGAGGACTGGAACAAAAGAGAACGCAGATCCTCGTCGCGCTCGTGGCTCTTATAGATCTTCACTTTGGTGCCCGGGAGGCAGTTCTTGGCGATAAACTCCGCGTCCTGCCAACGCAGGCGGATGCATCCATGTGAAACAGCATACCCGTAGTCTTTGACGGACTGCGGATCCAGCGCGCGCACATTTGGCCTGTTGTAAAGCAGCGAATGGAACATGACGTCGAAGTGGATGCGCGACGCATATCTCGCATAGCCGCCGAATGCACGGAAATGGAACCACGGCGTGCGCTCGGTGTCGCGTTCCTTTGACGGCATCTTGAACGTTCCCGTCGGGGTCGCGTCCTTTGCACCGGAGGAGCAGAGGAACTGCCTGACGATCTCGCCGGACTTGTTGCTGTAGATCGTAACGATCTGGTTCGTCAGATCGACAGTGATCCGGTAAGGCATGCCTGCTGCTTCAGCCGCCTGCTCAAACAGGGGGACAGATACGGTCAGCAATGCTATCGCAAGCACCAAAGACAGGATCTTTCGGATATTCATGGCTTTCAGTCCTTACAATTATTCATTTGGATTATATCATAATCCGATATCCTTTTCAACGAAAATCACATCATGAAACTCCTTGAATGTGTAAACATTTTAAAAAGGTTTCATGTCCGGCTCTATGCCGTGTGCGCATATATCCCAGGGGTCCTCCCACGTGTTCCATGCCTTCCCCGTACACAGAAAAACCGGAGAGCTTCCGCACTCGGACGCTCTCCGGGACCCTTTATATCGATGATCAGAACTTCAGGGAATTCAGCTTGATGCCGGGGCCCATGGTGCTGGACAGCACGGCAGAGCGAATGTAGGTGCCCTTGGCAGCGGCGGGCTTGGCTTTGATGATGGCCTCCATCAGCGTGCGGAGGTTCTCATTCAGCTTCTGCTCGTCAAAGGAAGCCTTGCCGACCGGGCAGTGGATGATGGCGGTCTTGTCAACGCGATATTCGACCTTACCGGCTTTGATATCGTTGACAGCCTGAGTGACGTTCATGGTCACGGTGCCGGCCTTCGGGGAAGGCATCAGGCCCTTGGGGCCCAGCACACGGCCCAGACGGCCGACCTGACCCATCATATCGGGGGTGGCGACGACCACGTCGAAATCGAACCAGCCACCCTGGATCTTGGCGATCATGTCCTCGGCACCGACGAAATCAGCGCCGGCAGCCTCTGCCTCAGCGACCTTATCGGCCTTGCAGATGACCAGGACGCGAACCGTCTTGCCGGTGCCATGGGGCAGGACCACAGCGCCTCGGACCTGCTGGTCGGCGTGGCGGGGGTCGACGCCCAGGCGCACGGAGATCTCGATGGTCTCGTCAAACTTCGCCTTTGCGGTCTGCTTTACCAGTGCGATCGCCTCTTCGGGATCGTACTGCCGGGTGCGATCGATCAGCTTCATGCTGTCGGAATACTTCTTGCCCTTTTTCATGAATACATCCTCCTTGTGGTCAAACGGATTGTTGATCCTCCCACGTACTATCAGGCACAGCCTGTGCTCAGTCGACCACTACGACGCCCATGGAGCGCGCAGTACCAGCGATCATGCTCATGGCGGCCTCGAGGGAAGCCGCGTTCAGGTCGGGCATCTTCAGCTCGGCAATCTCCTTCACCTGAGCCTTGGTGATGTTGGCGACCTTGTCCCGGTTGGGACGGCCGGAGGCATGCTCGATGCCGCAGGCCTTCTTGATCAGCACGGCAGCCGGAGGCGTCTTGGTGATGAACGTGAAGGAACGGTCCTGGTAGACGGTGATGACTACAGGGATGATCAGACCGGCCTGCTTGGCGGTGCGGTCATTGAACTCCTTGCAGAAACCGGGGATGTTCACGCCATGCTGGCCCAGCGCGGGACCGATCGGCGGCGCGGGCGTCGCCTTGGCGGCAGGCACCTGCAGCTTGATCAGCGCAGTAACTTTCTTTGCCATTGGGGTATCCTCCTCTACATTATGTGGTGAAGCGGAACGCGCGGGCGGCCGGTCGTCGGCCGGCCCGGTTTCCTCCCACTCCCTGAAACCCGAAAGGGATATCAGTCAGTTGCATCGCCGCGGCATGCGCGACGACCCGGCCGGGCTGCTCAGCCCTCCCGGACGACCTCGTCGTTCGCCAGCTCCACGGTGGTCTCGCGCTTGAGCATCGGTACCACCACGCTGAGCTGCTTCGTCACGGAGTCGATGGCCACCACCTTGCCGGTGAAGTTCTCGAACAGTCCCGTGAGGATGCGCACCTCGTCGCCCACCTCGATGTCCAGCCGCGTCTGCGGCACGGCATCGAAAATGGAGGCGAAGTCTGTCTCGGACAGGGGCGTCGGCTTATTGCCGGAGCCCACAAAGCCGGTGACGCCGCGTGTATTCCTGACTACGTACCAGGTCTCGTTGGTCATCTCCATCTTGACCATGACGTAGCTGGGCAGCAGCTTTCGCTGCACGGTGCGGCGCTTGTTGTTCTTGATCTCTACAGCTTCTTCCACCGGTATTTGAACGTCGACGATCTTGTCCTGCATGCCGTTGTTCTCAACGGCCTTCAGCAGGCTGTCGCGCACCTTGTTCTCATATCCGGAATAGGTATGAACGACATACCATTTGATTTCCGCGTTGTCTGACATGTCCGTATCCTCGCGATCAGAGGCTTACGATCAG
>JAFRMB010000013.1 GCA_017430945.1 Clostridia bacterium
CGACCAATGGTCGCCGGTACGGGACGAAGCATGCGATCACCCGCCGTAGGGACGCCATAATTGGCGTCCGCGTCACCCGGCCCATCCGATCGCCTGGATATGGCGTCTCTGCGGGGACTGGGTTCGTTCATACCCACCGTAGGGACGCCATAATTGGCGTCCGCGTCACCCGGACCGTTCGATCGCCTGGATATGGCGCTCCTACGGGGACAGGATGCGTTCGCACCCGTCGTAGGGACGCCATAATTGGCGTCCGCGTCACCCGGACCGTTCGATCGCTTGGATATGGCGTCTCTGCGGGGACGGGGTTCGTTCATACCCATCGTAGGGACGCCATAATTGGCGTCCGCGTCACTGGTCCGTTCATTTGCGGGCGATGAGGACATCGCCCCTACAGAAACACGTTTGACCCGCGACCCGCATGGTATTGCGTGGCGCGGGGCGGATATAGCGTCCGGCGGTAGCCGGACTGAGGGCGAGCGAATCGCAGATGTCGCCGCCCGCTGCCGCAGGCTTAGCGAAGCGTTCAACCCGCGCTTGCCGCAGGCAGCAGCGCGGGGCGGATATAGCGTCCGGCGGCAGCCGGACTGAGGGAGAAAGCGCAGCGAAGCAAGTCTCTCCCGAAACCCGCGCTTGCCGCAGGCAGCAGCGCGGGGCGTAAAAATATGTAGACGCGACGGCCGCACATATGAAAGGGCTGCCGCCCCTGACTTCGCTGAAGTCAAGGGCGGCAGCCCGCTTTATGTTTCCGGATCGGTATCACTTCACCGTCACGACGCAGGTCGCGGTCGCACCGCCGAAGCAGGTGACGGTGATCGTCGCCTTGCCCTTCTTCTTCGCCGTGACCTTGCCCGCGGCGGACACCTTGGCCACCTTCGGATTGCTGGAGGTGAACGTGCACGCGCCGGCGGTGCCCTCGGGCAGGTCGACGATGATCGATCTGCTCTTTCCCTTCTTGAGCGTCATCGCCGTGCTGCGCAGCGCGATGGTCTCCGGCAGCGGCAGCACCGAGATTTTCAGCTCGCCGAAGGCGCCGCCGCTCTCGGCCGTGGCACGCACGACGCCCTCGCCCAGGCTGGTCGCGGTGATGTTGCCCGCAGCATCCACTGTGACGGCGTTTCCGGATACCACCGACCATGCGATCTGCGACGCGCTGCCCTTGCTGAGCGTCGCCGTGGCCTTCACCGTCTCGCCCAGGCCCAGCACCGTGCGGGGCGCACCGGGCTTCACCCATTCGGGATCCTTCACCGTGACGGTGCATTTGGCGGTCTTCTTGTTGTGGGTCCTCACCGTGATCGTGGCCTTGCCCTGGGCGTGCGCCGTCACGACGCCGTCCACCACGGTCGCCACGGCGGTGTTGGAGCTCGTCCATGTGTACGAGGTGTGACTGCTGCCCGGCGAAAGCGTCGCCTTCAGCGTCTTCGACTGCCCGGTGCCCAGGGTCAGCTTCTTCGCGAGCTTCACCTTTTTGGGCGCCTTCTTCACCTTGACGGTCACGGTCTCGGTCAGATAATCCTCGGATGTGACGGTGATGGTCGCGGTGCCCTTCTTGACGCCCTTGATCTCACCGGATGCGCTGACCGTGGCGATCTTCTTGTTGCTGGACGTGAAGCGGATGCAGTTCACGTTTGGCGTGAGCGCCAGCTTCTCGCCGACGCCGACCGTCACCGTGCTCAGGCCCTGCTTGACGATGTTGACCGGCGTACGGTCGTCCTCGAGATACTTCACCGACGACAGCCTGAGCTCCGCGTCCCGGTAGACGTTGCGCGTTTCGTCGTCATAGTAATAATACAGACCGGCGACGCTATAGCCGCTCCCGACGTTGCCGGACGCGCCGACCATGAACAGGTCGTTGGTCGCGGGGTTACAGTTGGTCACGTCCACAAGGTACAGCTTGCGGTTGTCCATGGCCACGATGTTCCACATGTGCGCACCGCCCTGGCGCACGCCGCCGCTGTACCAGTACATATTGCCGGAGACGCAGTAGCCGCTCACGGTCCCGTTGAACTTCGTGCGGTCGCACAGATAGCGGAAAGCCTTGGAGTAGCCCTCGCAGACCACCTTGGTCGTGGGATCGCCGTCGAACACCCAGATCATCTGCCAGGGATCGACGTAGTTGATGCCGGTCTCGAAGTGATCCGCCGCATCGTGATTGTAGTCCGACAGGCTCTGGATCTCGCGCATGTAGCCCAGCAGCTTTTCATAGTCGGAGACCGAAGCGTAGCGGCTCACGATCGCCTTTGCGTTGTTCGCCGCATTCACGGCCGCTTTGGCCGCCTTGGTGTTGACGGTATAGCCGCTGCCGTAGTTCACATCGACCGTGCACTTGATCGTCAGGCTGCCCGACAGGTAGATCTTGAGCCAGCGGCTGCCCTTGTACGAGTAATACGGGGTGTATTGCACGCGGTAGCCGCCGCCGAGATCGCTGTAGCAGTTGAACCAGTACATCTCGTAGGGCATGTCGGAGAACAGCGCGTCAAAGGCGTAGTGGACCTGCTCCATCATCAGGTCCTGGAAAACCTCGAACGCATCCTCGGGCGGCGCGCCGTACACCATATAATCGCTGAAGCCCAGCTGCGCCGGGGTGAAGCTGTAGGTCAGTCCCTTCAGCGACACACTGAACGACGCTGAGGACCGGCTTCCGGCGGCCACCTGGCGGATCATCGGCGCCAGCTTGTCGTAGACGCGGCGGGCCAGCCCCGTCAGCTTGCTGCCGCTGTCCTTGGCGACCAGCTGCGCGTCCGACTCCGCGCCGTCCAACAGCTGCCAGGCGTAGGCATCGTACAGCTCGCGATCGTCGACGGCTGGCGCAGCGGCCACATAGTCGCCCTCTTCGCGCACCGGCAGCGCGTACGTCTCCTCCTCGGCGACCTCCGCGTCCGCGTCTTCGGCCTCGATGTCCACGACGTCAGCCTCCGGTGCGCCGTCGATGTCCGCCGCTTCTTCCGTCGCTTCGCCGGCCGGTTCTTCCGTCACCGGCACGTCCAGCTGGAATTCGGACATCTCTTCCACGTGCGCCTCGGCGTTCTCCGCCGCGACGTCCTCAGGAGCGTCCGCGTCCGCAGGGCCTTCAGACTGGGCGCCCTCAGGCAGGGCACCTTCAGACAGAAGGGCCGGGGCCTCCGCTTCCTCCGCGGTGAGCGCGGCCTCGCCGAACGCCATCGGGACGGAAAGCGCCAGCGCGAGCGCCAGCAGCAGCGCCAGGAATCTGTTCTTCATCATATCGCATGTCTCCTTATATCCGTTGCCGTACCGGCCGTCAGGCCACCTCGAACGACATGTCGTCGCCGTCGACGGTGATGATCACCTCGTCGGTGTAGGTCGTCTCGCCGCGGCCGTCCGTCAGCGTGAACAGCAGCAGGAACTGGCCGTCGCCCAGGTCCATCTCGCTGAAGGCCGTGCGGCGCGTCACCGTGAAGGAATCGCTCTCGTACCACTCGAACGCATCGTCGCCGGAGGCGGTGCCCGCGCGGTGGAGCGTGGTGATCCTGTCGCCCACGCGCAGCCGCACCATGTTGCGGTCCGCCATGCCCTCGTCGTCCAGGCCCTTCATCGCGCCCAGGATGTAGTACTCCTCTTCTTCGTAATCGTAGGCGACCTTCAGCTGATACGGCTCGCCGTTGAGCAGCACCGGCACGTTGTACAGGTTGTAGTCGTCGCCCTGGTAGACGATCTCCATGTGGCACAGGCAGTCGTCGATCGAACCCCAAACGCCCCTGAAGTTGTCCTTGAACACGCCGTTTTCCCAGTCGTGGTCGATGTCGTTGTCGCTGCCCAGGAACAGCAGCAGGTCCTCTTCCTCGTCCAGGTATGCCAGCTGGAAGCTGACCTCGGACACCGTGGCCAGCGTATCCGGATCCAGCGTGAGCACGGCGTAGCCCTCGTCGTCGATGGACACGTGCCAGCCGCCGCCCTGGAAGTTGTTGAGCGAATCGAGCGTCTCGATGGCGTTCTCCTCGCCGTAGCCCAGCTCCTCCCGGATGTAGGCCTGCTTTTCCTCGTCCAGCCTGCCGGTCATCATGTAGTCGTAGAACACCTTGAAGTTCTCGCTGGCGCCGGCGCTGGCGTACATCTGATACAGCTTCGGGTTTTGGTTGTACACGTAATAGCAGGACAGCCCGGACGCGCGGGCGCGGTAATCGCCGTTGACCTTGAACACCACACAGTCTTTGAGCGCCCGCAACACGGCCCGCGAGGCCTCGGGCATGAGCTCAGAGCACTGGCTCGCCAGGTCACCCAAGTCCACCATGTTGGCGTAGCCCGAATTGGGGGTGTTGCCGCCGTAGTTCTCCGCCTGCTTGGCACCGCGGCCGAACATCGCGAAGAAGTTCGAATCGTCGCAGGCCTCCAGCACGGCCTGTCCGCCGAAGCGGTCGTAGGCCTGAAGCAGCGGATCGAGCTTCGTCAGGTCCGTCACCGACAGCGTGGCCTCGCCGGCCAGCCCGGCCTGCCGGCAGCCCGACATGTAGGTCTCGCAGATGGCCTGCCCCATCGCCGCGCCGTCCATGCCCGGATAGCGCCGCATCAGGTTCAGAAGCCCCGCGTAGTTCCAGCCGCAGCCGGGCTCGGTCTCCTCGCTGGCCACCATGTAGCGGGCGAAGCCCTGCATCGCCGCGGCGGTGTCCACCGTGGCCATCAGGCAGCAGTCGAAGCCCACGATGTCCAGAGGGGGCGTCTTGGCGTTGGCGTCGAACACGCGGTCGAAGGCGTCGCGCAGCTCGCCCAGGCTCAGCCGGTCGTTCGAAAACTGCTCGTCCATCACCAGCCCGCCGGCGCTGCCGCCGCCGTGGTCCCACAGGATCACCGCCTGGTGCCGCGCAGGGAAGTTGTCCCGGCAAAAGCCCAGAAACTCCGCCAGCGTCCGGGCGTCGCCCATGCTCCGGTTCTCGCCGCGCCATATGCGCGCGAACTGATCGCCCCGCAGCGCGTAGCGCTCGAGGTAGTCCGAGCTGACAATGTTGTTGCGCCACTGCTTCGCGCCGCCGGTCTGTATGACCACGGTCACGCCGTTCGGCATCCTCTGGTTGACGATCTCCGTGAGGTCCAGCGTGGCCGCGCCGCTGCGGCTCTCCAGATCCGTGCCGCAAAGGTACAGGTAGATCGCCCAGTCGTCCTGCAGCGCCGGGGCCGCGACCGCCGGCCACAGGCCCGCGATGAGCGCCGCCAGCACGCACAGTGCCGCCCACTTCACACCGATCCGCTTCATAGCATTGCATCCTCTCCGGGATAGATGGCAATATTATACACCATTTTCGCCGTTTGCGCCATCGTGTTGTGTAAAATCCTCTTTCGGCACGCCGGACGGGGATGGATCGGGGCGGCTCCTTCGGGGCCGCCCCTTGAGCGCGTCCGCGCCGGATCAGCTGATGACCAGCGCCACGGCCACGTCGTTGACATTGGTGCCGGTGGGCCCGGTGACGATCAGGCCGCCCGACTTTTCGAGCGCGTGGTAGGCGTCGTTGTCGCGCAGCACCGCGTCCACCGAGACGCCCAGCGCCTTCAGCGCGTCGAAGGTGTCGCCGTCCACATAGCCGCCCGCGGCGTCCGTGGGGCCGTCGGTGCCGTCGCTGCCCACCGAGAAGACGCAGGCATTCATGCCGCGGATGTCCGGCGCTGCGGCCAGCGCCAGCTCCTGGTTGCGCCCGCCCTTGCCGTGGCCGGTGAGCTTCACCACCGTCTCGCCGCCGGCGATGAACGCCAGCGCCTTTCTGTCCCCGGCGTGGGTCTTCAGTATGGACGCAAGGAAGCTGCCGGCCTCCTTCGCCTGGCAGCACAGCTGGTCAGTCAGCATCACCGGCTCGTAGCCCAGCTGCCGGCAGGTGGCCGCCGCCGCCGCGCACAGCTCCCGCACGGAGCCGTTGATCTGCGTGTTCACGTTGTCCAGCAGCTTGGGCGTCTCCACGCCCAGCAGGCCGCGCGCCTGCTCCGAAAGCTTCAGGTCGTACTTCGCCGCGATGCGCAGCGCGTCCTCACAGGTCGAGCTGTCCGCACAGGCCGGCCCGGACGCGATCATGTCCAGCGGGTCGCCCAGTATGTCCGACAGCACCACCGCTTCCACGTGCGCCGGCCAGCACAGCTGCGCGAACCGCCCGCCCTTGACCTGGGACAGGCGCTTGCGGATGGTGTTCATCTCCACGATGTCCGCGCCGCACGCCAGCAGCTGGCCCGTGATGTCCTGCAGCTCCGCCGCCGGCACCAGCGGCTTCTCGAACAGCGCGCTGCCACCGCCGGAGAGCAGGAACAGCACCGTGTCCCGCTCCGACAGGCCGCTCACCAGGTCCAGCGCCGCCTGCGTGCCCCTGAAGGAGTTCTCGTCCGGCACGGGATGGCCCGCCTCATAGCAGTCGAAGTTCGCGATGGGGCCCTTCACGTGGTCGTACTTGGTGACCACGACGCCCTTTTCGATGCGGTCGCCCATAAAATCGGAGGCGGCCTTCGCCATCTGCCACGCCGCCTTGCCCGCCGCCACCAGCAGCACCCGCCCCGGGAAGGTGCGCCCCTCGAGGGCGCGCTGTACCGCCGCGTCCGGCTGCACCGCCGCGATGGCCTCGCGGACGATCCGGTCCGCGTGCTCGCGCAATAGCTGATTCATATGCATGCTCCTGTCATGAAAGTATCGTCAGGGGGCGCAACGCGCCCCCTGTGCCCCGAATGGAGGTCAGAAGATCAGGTTCAGTATGAAGATCTCCACCATGGCCGCGATGCCGATGACCAGCGTCATCAGCGTCTGGCTGCGGTAGCCCTCCTCGGGGGTCATCTCGCCGAAGTTGGTGACCACCCAGAAGTAGGAGTCGTTGGCGTGGGACACGGTCATGGCGCCGGCGCCGATGGCCATGACCACCAGCGAGACCTCGACCGGCGACACAAAGCCCAGCACGCTCAGCAGCGGCGCGACGATGTCCGCCGTGGTGGTGATGGCGACGGTGGAGGAGCCCTGCGCGCTCTTGAGGATCGCCGACAGCAGGAACGGGAAGAGGATGCCCATCGCCTGCAGCACGGAGGCGTGCTCGGTGATGAAGTTCACCATGTCGGAGGACGCGATCACCTTGCCCAGCACGCCGCCCGCGGCGGTGACGAACAGGATCGGGCCCACAGTCTTCAGCGTGTCGTTGGTCAGGTCGTAGAACTCGGCCTTCTTGCCGGCGCCCAGCAGCTGCACGATGGCCAGCACCGAGCCGACGGCCAGAGCCATGATCGGCGTGCCCAGGAAGGTGAAGAAGTCGGCCAGCCAGCCGGTCGCCTTCGCCATGGAAACGACGGAGGAGATGGCCATCAGCAGGATCGGCACCACCAGCGGCGCGATGGCGTTCAGGCCGCCCGGCAGCGCGCCGTACTCCGCCTTCAGCTGCTCATAGGTCTTGGCGGCCTCGCCGGAGCCGGAGAGCTCGTCGGCGGACTTGATCTTCTTGCCGATCGCCTTCGCGTAGATCAGGCCGGCGACCAGCGGGAACACAGAGCACAGCACGCCCATGCCCATCACCAGCAGCAGGTTGCCGCCCACGCCCAGCGTGTTCGCCGCGGCGATGGGGCCCGGCGTCGGCGGGATGAACACGTGCGCGATGTACAGGCCGCAGGAGAGGCACACGGTCATCGCCACGCTGGAGGTCCGGGTGCGCTTCACGAGCGCCTTGCGGATCGGGTTCAGGATGACGAAGCCGCTGTCGCAGAACACCGGGATCGAGACCACCCAGCCCATGAGCTCGATGGCCAGCTCGGGGTTCTTCTCGCCCACCAGCCGGATCACCATGTCCGCCAGCTTCAGCGCCGCGCCCGTCTTCTCGAGCACCGAGCCGATGAACGCGCCGAGTATGATGACGATGCCGATGGAGGTGAACGTTCCGGAGAAGCCCGCGCCGATGATGCCCGGGATGTCCGTCAGCTTGATGCCCGCGACGATCGCCAGCACCAGCGAGACGCCCATGATGGACAGGAACGGATGCACCTTCAGCTTCGAGATCAGAAGGATCATCACGACGATCGCGACGATGAATGCCAGGATAAGTGGTACGCCTGTCATACAGAAAACCTCCTTGCCCTTCGTTCGATCTTTTTGCGCGCTGATCGCGCAATATTATTTTAACACTTGTGCCGGTCGTTGTCAATGCCGGGCGCCGATCCCGGCAAAAAAAGCGCCGCCCGCGCGGCAGGATGCGCGGGCGGCACCGATCGGGACGGCACCGAAACGGAAATGAAATCAGGATCGAAGGTTCAACGAAGCGTTGAGCGGCGCGGGGCCGGCCCCCGCGCGGTCAAGATGTCTGGATTCTTATGTGTTCTACTTCAAAACGCGCTTCTCGTTGTCCTTGAACGCTCTCTTCGAAATATGAACGATATCCAGTATCCACGACACGCCAAGGATGATTGCGCTGATCACCGCCACCGCTTCGCGCCAATGAACGAAAACGCCCTGCGGGCTCCCAAAGGTGATCTGGATATAGAATAGCCCGAATACGCTGCTGGATATGATGAGCGCCAATAACAAAAACAGGTTGACCGCGCCGCGCCAGTATCGTCTGACATAGAAATAATGAAGCCCCAGCCAGCCGCCGACGATGCAGAGGAAAAGCGCGACAAGGCGATGCTTCCTCGACGGCATGAATTTATACTGATACTTCTTTGTCATATGAAGCACGCCCCTCCCCCGGTCCCCGGCGCGTCACTCTTCCACCGTGATGACGTCCTTCAGCACGTACTTGAAGCTCGGCACGGACGAATCGCGGTTCTCCTGATAGCCCTCGCTGAGGTCGATGGTGTCCTCGGGGTCGTCGGGATCGACGCCCACGTAGTCGCCCCGGAACACCTCCAGCCGGCCGCGCCTGAAGTCGTCGGTGGCCTTCTGGATCAGCGCCTCGGTGCCCTCGGCGGCGATGTGGGCGTTCAGCTCGAGCATCTCCACCCAGCCGCGCTCGAAGCCCGCGTTCATGTCGCGGCCGTTGACCGCGCCGTTCACGACGCTCTCGATGCGCCAGCCGTCCAGTATGGCGCCCACCGCCTGGGTGACGTAGGGCGTCCAGTTGGCGCGGGCGCTGATGAGCGACGTGGTGGGCGCGACGTCCACCATGCTCTGGCTGTAGCCCACGTGGAACAGGCGGCCGTCCGCCACCTCCTCGCAGGCCACCGCGGGCCCGATGGTCGGGCTGTTCTGGGCGATGACCATGCACCCCTCTTCGATGAGCGCGGCCGCCGCGGCCTTCTCGCGGGGGAAGCTGCTCGCCGCGCCGGTGTAGCGCACGCGCATCACCGCCTCGGGCGCCACCGAGCGCACGCCCAGCAGGAACGCCGTGTAGCCGGAGACGGCCTCGCAGCCGGGGAACGTGCCCACGAACCCCACCACCGCCTCGCCGGGCGCGATCGTTCCCGCGTCGATCATCTCGCGGAGCTTTGCGCCGGCTGCGATGCCGCTCACGTACTGCCCCTGGTAGATGCGGGCGTTGAAGGTGTGGTAGTTGTCCGGGCCGGGCCCCTCCGGCGCGCCGGCGTGGGAGATCTGGCAGAACTGCACCTCCGGGTAATCCGCCGCGACCTCGCGCACCTGGTCGCTCAGGGTGTAGGCGAACACGATGCCGCAGCCCTTTTTGACCAGCGCGCGCAGCGGCTCCTCCGTCTCGCTGACCAGCACGTCGTTCCTGGAGTGCAGCTCGACCCGCCCGGGATACGCCTTCTCCAGCGCGTCGCGCGCGAGGGCGAAATTGAAGGTGGCCGGCGTGCTCTCGTCGTTTTCGAATATGAAGCCGACCTTCAAAACGCCCCTGACCGGGGTGCCGTCGGTGCTGAAGACCAGCACCATGCCCACGAGCGCCAGGAGGCACACGGCCACTGTGATCAAATAATATCGCTTCATGCTCGCCCTCCGTCCGTCAGCCCTGTGCCGGGCGCTCGGCCGGCGCCTTGTACAGTTCGTTCAGGTCGATCTTGCCCGTCTCGATCAGCTTGAGCAGTATGTCCACGAACTGCGGGTCGAACTGCGAACCGCGGCCCTTGCGCATCTCGTCCATCACATAGCCGAAGTCCATCTGCCGGCGATAGACGCGGTTGGCGGTCATGGCGTCGAACGCGTCGGCGACGCCGATGATGCGCGCGAACACCGGGATCTGCTCGCCCGCCATGTGGTTGGGATAGCCGCGGCCGTCGTAGCGCTCGTGGTGATGCAGCGCGCCCTCGACCACGTGGTCGATCAGCGTGAAGTCCTTCAGGATCTCCGCGCCGCGCAGCGTGTGCGACTTCATCACCTCGTATTCGTCGTCCGTCAGCCGCGCGGGCTTGTTCAGGATGGCGTCCGGGATGCCGATCTTGCCGATGTCGTGCATGAGCGCCGCCCGGCGGATGCTCTCGCAGTCCTCGTCGGAGAAGCCCAGCTCGCGCGCGATCATCTCGGAGTACTGCGACACCCTGAACGAGTGCTGGCTCGTGCGCTCGTCCTTGGCGTCCACGGCCTTCGCGATGGCGATGATGGTCTCGTTGCCCATCTGCACCTGCTGGCGTGCCAGCGCCAGCTCCTTTTCGCGGGCCTCCAGCGTGCGCTGCATGCGGACACGCGCCAGCTTCACGCTCAGCCAGATGGCGGCGATCATCGGCACCAGCAGCATGTACACCTTGAACACGGGGCTGTCGTAGAGCTCCTGCTCCTTCACCAGCTCGTAGGTGCGCTCGCTCAGCATCACCTGCTGGCTGCTGTCGAACACCGCCATGTGGAACGTGTAGTTCCCCGGGGGCAGGTTGGTGTAGGAGATGCTGTTCAGGCTGCTCTGGGGCAGTATGGTCCAGCCGCTGTCGAAGCCCTCCAGCCAGTAGCCGATGAAGGGATCCAGAATCGTGTAGTTGATGATCTCCGGGAACAGATCGATCTTGCCGACGCTGCGGCCCACGTCGATGCGGCCGCCGTGCTCCAGGCGCGACACCACGTTGTCCGCTCGGATCGTCGGGATCATCATGCGGAAGCTCTGGCTGCCGGAGGCGTACCGGTCGACGTTGACGGCGAACACGCCGGTGTCGCAGGGCAGGAACAGCGTGCCGTTGCTGTCGTCGTAATAGCACCAGGCGTTGGCCGTCAGCGCGCCGTTCAGGCCGCGCCGGCCGTCCAGCACGTCGTAGCCGATCTCCTCGGCGCCGGAGAGCAGCTCGTCGCGGTCCACCACGTAGATGCCGGCGCTGCTCATCACGAACAGCGTGTCCTCGTCGCGGGCCCACAGGTTGTAGTTGTTGAAGTAGGGGAAGTTGTCCAGCTGGCGGATCTGATCGTCGCTGTCCATGAAGCACAGCCCGTTGCTGGTGACGATGAACACGCCCTCGCCCTTGGGATCCGGCACCGTGCGCAGTATGACGCCGCTGCTCAGGCCGTTCTCGCGCGTGAGCATGCCGGTCACCTGCCCGTCCTTCAGCACCGCGATGCCCTCGCCGTCGGTGCCCGCCAGCAGCCTGCCGTCGGGAAGCTCCGTCACGGTCAGGATCATCGGGCTGATGAACCCGGTGGCCCGGCCCACGGTGCGCACCACGCGGTGGTCGCGGATGTAGCTGATGCCCGTGTCGCTGGCGGCCACGATCGTGCCGTCCCTGAGCTGGGTGACCAGGCGCGCGCGGTTGCCGACGCTGCTGTTTTCCGCGGTGTATCGGTACTGCGTGCCGTCCGGCGCCACCTCCAGGAGCCCCTTGCTGTAGGTGCAGATCCAGAGGTGGTAGTCCGAGTCCACCAGCATGCAGCGGATGCGCGTGCCGTCCAGCTCGTTCGCCAGCGGCCGGCTCAGCGGGTAGTGGCAGCTGTTGTCCACCACATCCAGGCCCTTGTCGGTGCCGATGTAGTAGTTGCCCTGCCATTTGACGACGGCGTTGACCACCTTGGGCGACAGGCCCGCCGAAGTGAACACGCTGCTGAAGGCCGACGGCGCCAGCCGCAGCAGGCCTAGCCGCGACGAGGTGAACCACAGGTTGCCCTGATAGTCCATCAGCATGTTGTCGATGGAATTGTTGAAGTTGTTGGTGTTGATGCTGTGGTATTTGCCGGAGATGTCGATGTAGCCCACGCCGTTGTCGGCGGAGATGAACACCTCGCCGTTTTCGAGCAGGTACAGGTCCTTGATGGTGGTGAGGCCGCCGCAGGCCCGCTTCCTGACGATGTCGAAGCTGCCCTCCGAGATGTCGAACTCGTAGATCCGCCCGGCGGACGTGCCCGCCAGCAGATGCCCGTCCCGGCCGAAGCCGCAGGACCGGAAGATCTCGTTTCGGTCGGTCAGCTGCCGGGAGCTCAGGATCTGGCCCTTGCTGAGCAGGAAGACCCGCCCGTCCGAGGTGACCGCCGCCACATGGCCCGCCTCGTCCGCCGCCATGTTGTCGGCGTAGTTGATCTCCCGCAGCGTGTTGTGCTGCTTCAGGCCGTCGCTCAGGCTCAGCACCTGGAGGCTGCCGGTGGTGCCGACGTAATAGTAGCCGTCCGCGCCCTGGATGATCGAGCGCACCGAGTTGGAGGGCAGGCCCTTGGACTGGTCCACCACGTTCACGATCTCCTCGTTGATGGCGATGGACAGCCCGTTGTCGTTGCTGCCGATCCACAGGCGGCCCTCGCCGTCCACGTACAGGCAGTTGACGTTGCGCACGGAGTCGAAATCGCTCATCCAGCGGAACTCGCGCCCGTTGTAGCGGTACAGGCCCGCGTAGGTGCCGATCCACAGGATGCCGTCGTTCGTCTGGGCGATGTCGTTGGCCTCGCCGCAGGGCAGGCCGTTCTTGCTGCTGTACACGGTCTGCACGTAGTCGCTGTAGCTCTGCCGCTCGACTTCCGCGCGGGCGGGGGCCGTCAGCGGCAGGCACAGCGCCAGCAGGATGACCGCGATCGTCCCCGCCTTCGCCCGGATGGCGGCGGCCACCGCGTCGGCCTCGGCGATCGGATCGGGCTTGACGCGGGACACCGCGCCGGGCAGCACCTTCAGGATCACGAACACCGCAAGCAGCGCCAGCAGCTTGTCCAGGAACTCCAGGTAGAACTGGCCGATGATGTACGACAGGACCCTCGGCGCCCCCAGGATCTGAAGGTATTCGGTGACGGCGTCGCCCCAGGGGTTGCCGGTGACGCCGCTGAAGAAGATCATGTTCAATACCACGGACACCGCCGTCGCGACCACCGACACCGTGACGCCCACGCTCACCGTGCTGAACAGCGTTTCAAGCGCACCGCGCCGGACCGCGTGGCTCACCACCACCGCGAGCGCGACGTTGGTCAGGCAGTAGATCCAGTGGTTGCCGCTCATCAGCATGAAGCCGATATTGGAGGTCAAGCCGACCAGCCCGCCGCACATGGGCCCGGCGACCGCCGCGCAGAGCGTCGTGCCGAGCACGTCGAGCCACAGGGGCAGCTCCAGCCGGACAGACAGCAGCCGCCCGCCGATATTCATCGCCAGGCACAGTGCGACGAACGATGCGTATCGCACCGCCTTTGCCGTTTTCACGCATCCCGCCTCCCTTCGGTACGGCGATCCCCTCGCCTCAGCCCTTCGCGCCGATCTGCGCCGCGACGGCGCTGTAGGCGTCGAACCAGGCCTCGTATTCGCCCGTATCCAAAAGCTCTTCGATCACGCCGTTGACGAACGCGATGAGCTGCATCTCGTCCTTGCGGGCCGCCACGCGGTCGCCGTCGAACTGCGGCTCCATCGAAAACACCAGCCCCGGCACCAGCGCGAGGCCGCAGCCCGGCGTATTGTCGATGTAGGACTGCGCCGTCTCGATGTCCACGATGGCGGCGTCCGCCGTGCCGGAGATCAGCGCGTCGTACACCATCTGGACCGACGCCAGCCGCCGGAACTCCCGGTAGGCCGTCACGTGCTCGGCCATCAGCGCCTCCTGCAGCGAGCCGCTCTGCGCCGCGAGGTCGCGGGTCGCCAGATCGCCGATGCCCCGGATGATCTCCGCGTCCTCCGCGCGGATCATGAGCCCGTTGCCCTGGTCCTCGCCGGCAAAGTGATAGCCGCGCGAAAGCGTCACCATCGCCGCCCGCCCGGGGGTGTAGGACAGCGCCGAGATCGCCAGGTCGCACTCCCCGTCCGCCACCGCCGTCAGCACCCGCGAGAACTCCATGGGCACGATCTGCAGCTCCACGCCCATGCGCTGGGCGATGCGCCGCGCCATCTCCATGTCCGAGCCCACGTACCGGTCCTGACCGGTCTTGCCCTCGTCGATGAACTCCTGCGGCGGAAAGTAGGGCTCCGTCGCCACCCGCAGAACGCCGGTCTCAAGGATCCGCCCCAGCACGCCCTCGGCGTCCGCCGGGATGCCGCCGGAGATGTCCATCGCGCCGTCGACGAAGCCCCATTCGTTCTCGACGAACGGCGCCTCCTCCGGCTGTTCCTCCGCGCGGACACAGGTCGGACAGACCACCAGCATTATCAGCGCCAAAAACGCCGTCCATAAACACAGCCTGCGACGCATCGTCTCACCTCGCCATACGGTCGTCCTGCGGCATGGGTACAGTAATACACAGATTACCACTTTCATTATAACAGATTGGCGCCGATTATGCTACTGTTTGCAAAAAATAATGCCGCCCGGCGGCGGCATCGATGAAAACAGCCATAAACGACGAGGGAGCGTCTCCGATCTGCGCAAGCGGCGCGCCGCACCGCAGGACCGCCATATCCCGTCATCCGAACAGGCCGGGAACGCGGGCGATGAGGCATCGCCCCTACGACAGGTCGCGATCTGCCCGTAGGGACACCATAATTGGTGTCCGCATCTGGTCCTCATCGCCCATGGGCGACCCGGTGACGATCTCGCGCCGTCGCTGGGACGCCATACTTTGGCGTCCGTATCGCTCCCTCAGTCTGCTCCGCAGACAGCTCCCTCGAAGAGGGAGCCAGGTGTCCCGCCCACATGCTCCGCAGGAACACCATGATCACGGCGTCCGCACGACGCCCTCACTTTTCACCGGCGACGTGTTCCACCTGGGGATCCGCGCGATCTCCCGCGCCAAAGACCATGGGCATACAATGATTTAAGGCCCCTTCCTTAACGGAAGGGGCCTCGTGGCGACGCGGAAGGGGCTCGAACCCTCGACCTCCAGCGTGACAGGCTGGCATTCTAACCAACTGAACTACCGCGCCACAGTGGGCCTTCAGGGATTCGAACCCCGGACCGATCGGTTATGAGCCGACTGCTCTCACCGCTGAGCTAAAGGCCCTTAACCTTTCTGTGGAACAAAAAATGGCGACCTCTACGGGACTCGAACCCGTGTTACCGCCGTGAAAGGGCGGTGTCTTAACCGCTTGACCAAGAGGTCGCAGATGGTCGGGGTGACAGGATTCGAACCTGCGGCCCCATGCTCCCAAAGCACGTGCGCTACCAA
>JAFRMB010000086.1 GCA_017430945.1 Clostridia bacterium
CGGCAGCCACACCTGCGTGGAGCTTCTGAACGCAGGCCATGACATCGTCATCGTCGACAACTTCGTCAATTCAAAGCCCGAGGCGCTGGACGCGATCCGCACCATCACGGGCAGGGACTTCGCTTTCGTGGAGGCGGACATGCGCGACCGAGAGGCCATGACGCGGGTGTTCGACGCGCACGCCATCGACGCGGTCATCCATTTCGCGGGCCTGAAGGCCGTGGGCGAATCCGTGGAGAAGCCGCTGGAGTACTATGACAACAACCTGAGCGGCTTTATCGTGCTCGCCGAGGTGATGCGCGCGCACGGCGTCAAGACGTTCGTGTTCTCCTCCTCCGCCACGGTATACGGCATGAACAACCCCGTGCCCTTCCGGGAGGACATGCCCACCTCCGCCACCAATCCCTACGGCTACACCAAGGTGATGATCGAGCAGATGCTGATGGATCTGGCCAAGGCCGACCCCGAGTGGCGCGTGGTGCTGCTTCGCTATTTCAATCCCATCGGGGCCCATGAGAGCGGGCTCATCGGCGAGGATCCCAACGGCATCCCCAACAACCTGCTGCCCTTCGTGGCGAAGGTGGCCACCGGCGAGCTTGAAGAGCTCAACGTGTTCGGGGACGACTACGACACCCCAGACGGCACCGGCGTGCGCGACTACATCCACGTGGTGGACCTGGCGCTGGGGCACTTGGCCGCGCTGCACTACGCCGAGGGCCACACCGGCGCCATCCCCGTGAACCTGGGCACCGGGAACGGCACCAGCGTCTTTGAGATCGTCCGGGCCTTCGAGAAGGCCAGCGGACGGAAGGTCGCCTACCGCATCGCGCCGCGCCGCCCGGGCGACATCGCCAGCTGCTACGCGGACACGACCCGCGCGGCGGAGCTCTTCGGCTGGCACGCCGAGCGGAACATCGACGACATGTGCCGCGACGGCTGGCGCTTCGCCGAGCGCCACATGAAGGGCGGCAAGTGATCCACACGACATGAAAACACACGGCCGGCAGCCCGTTCGGACTGCCGGCCGTGTTCGCGTCAGACGGGGCGCAGGGCCTCGCGCGCCACGGACAGCATCAGCTTGAGGCGGTTCTCCTGGTTGACGCGGGTGGCGCCGGGGTCGTAGTCGATGGGCACGATGTTGGCCTCCGGGAACTTCTCGCGCAGCGCGCGGATGGTGCCCTTGCCGGCGATGTGGTTGGGCAGGCAGCCGAAGGGCTGCACGCACACGATGTTGGGCACGCCGGCGTGGATGAGCTCGCACATCTCGGCGGTCAGCAGCCAGCCTTCGCCCATCTTGCAGCCCACGCCCAGCACGCCGTCCAGCTCCGCGCGGGTGTCCTGGTAGAGGGCGGGCGGGGAGAAGCGGCTGTGCCTGCGGACGGCGCGCGCGATCACGGCCTCGATGTGGTTGCAGTACCGCATGGCCAGCCTGAACAGCAGCCGGTGGAAGCGGCTGCCTCCGTAAAGGTCGATGTCGTCGATGTAGTGGTCCAGCGCGTTCAGCAAAAAGCCCGTCAGTCCCGGCACGTTCACCTCGCAGCCCTGCTCCAGCAGGAACCGCTCGAGGTGGTTGTTGGCGAGGCTCGAGTACTTGACGTAGATCTCGCCCACGATGCCCACCTTCACCTTGTCGGCGCGCGTGCAGGGCACCCGGTCAAAGTCCCGCGCGATGTCGCGGATGTTGCGCCGGAAGCGCAGCGCCGCGGCGCGCGGGTGCCGGTCGAACTGCCCGGCGAGCTGCCGGGCCCACCGATCCACCAGCTCGGCGCAAGCGCCCTTTTCGTTTTCATAGGGCTCCGTCTGGTTCTTCAGGCACATCAGCACGTCGGCGTAGAGGATCATGAACAGGCATTGCAGAAGCAGCGTGGGCGTCAGCTCGAAGCCGGCGTTCTTCTCGAGCCCCGCCGGATTCAGCGAGATCACCGGCACCTGTCCGATGCCCGCCTTCCGAAGCGCCTTCCTGAGCAGGTGGATGTAGTTGGACGCGCGGCAGCCGCCGCCGGTCTGCGTGATGATGAGCGCGGTCCTGTCCACGTCGAAGCGCCCGCTCTGGAGCGCGTCGATGAACTGGCCGATGACCAGCAGCGCCGGATAGCAGGTGTCGTTGTGCACGTATTTCAGCCCCGCTTCCACCACGCTGGGGCCCTCGTTCTGAAGCAGCACCATGTTGTAGCCGTGCAGCCTGAACACCTCGCCCAGCAGCTTGAAGTGGACCGGCAGCATGTTCGGTATGAGGATGGTGTAGCTGTCCTTCATATCGAGGGTGAATTCGACTCGCTGTTGCATGATGAACCTCTCGGTCTTGCCCGCGCTATTTCTCTTCCTGTCCCAGCGCCGCGAACAGGCTCCTGAGCCGGATGCGCACCGCGCCGGGGTTGGTGATCTCGTCGATCTTGAGCTGTGTGTACAGCTTGTGCCCGTCCGACAGGATGCGCCGCACCTCGTCGGTGGTGATGGCGTCCACGCCGCAGCCGAAGGACACCAGCTGCACCAGGTTGATGCCGGGGTCGCCGCAGGTCGCCGCATACTGCGCGGCGGCGTACAGGCGGGCGTGGTAGGTCCACTGGTTCAGCACGTCCACCGGCACCTTCGGCCCGCCCGGGTCCAGACAGTCCTCGCTGACCACCGCCGCGCCCAGCTGCGCAATCTGCTGGTCGATGCCGTGGCTGATCTCCGGGTCCACGTGGTAGGGGCGCCCGCAGAGCAGAATCACCGGGATGCCCTGCGCGCGCGCCTCCTTCAGGATCTGTCCGCCGCGTTCGCGCACCCGCACCATCCAGCCGTCGTAGGCGGCGTACGCCGCGCGCACGGCGTCGCGCACCTCGCGCCCGGGGATGCCGGGGAAGTACCGGTCCAGTACCTTCGCGAACTTTCGCTCGAAGTCCTTCGGGCGGTGGATGCCCAGGTAGTCGGAGATGAACTTCGTCCGCTTGAGCCCCGGCACGTTCAGCCGCAGCACCTCGGGGTAGTAGGCCACCACCGGGCAGTTGTAGTGGTTGTCGCCCCGGTGCTCGTCGAAGTTGTAGCTCAGGCAGGGGTAGAAGATCGCGTCGACGCCCTGCCTGAGCAGCCATTCGATGTGGCCGTGCATGAGCTTCGCGGGGTAGCAGGCGGTGTCCGACGGGATGGTGCGCTGGCCGGAGGTGTACAGCGCGTGGTCGGACTCCGGCGACTGCACGACCTCGCAGCCCAGCCGGGTGAACAGCGCGTGCCAGAACGGGAACAGCTCGTACATGTTCAGCCCCATCGGGATGCCGATGCGCCCGCGCCGGTTCTCGCCGGCGGAGAAGCTGCGCAGCATCTGCCGCTTGACCGCGTACATGTTGGGCATGGCGGCCCCTGCGCCGCCGGTCATCTTTTCGCAGCGGTTGCCGGAGATGAAGCGCCGGGGCGTGCCGCCGTCCTCGAAGCGGATGATGTTCAGCATGCAGTGGTTCTTGCAGCCCTGACAGCGGGTGTTGGCGGACTGCATGGTGAAGCGTTCGAGCTCTTCGGGCGACAGCAGACTGCTGCCCTCGGGCCTGGCGCGCCCGGCGGACCACACGGCCACGCCGTAGGCGCCCATGAGTCCCGCGATGTTGGGGCGCACGACGGGCTTGCCGATCTCGCGCTCGAAGGCGCGCAGCACGGCGTCGTTCAGGAACGTGCCGCCCTGCACCACGATGTGGTCGCCAAGCTCCGAGGCGCTGGCGGCGCGGATGACC
>JAFRMB010000087.1 GCA_017430945.1 Clostridia bacterium
ACCATTGCGTCGATCTTGCCCGTCTTCAGCGCATCGATCATATCCGCGGTCGTGTTGAAGTAGACGATCTGCGCCGTGGGAAGCCGCTTTGCTGCCAGGCTGTCGTGGATCGTGCCCGTTACGACGCCGATCCGCTTTCCCGCGAGCTCGTCAACGCTTCCATATCCGCCCTTGGCTACGACGGAACCTGTCGTGGTCAAATCCGATGAGCGCACCGCGAGTACGATGCCTCCATGGGCCGTCGGGCCAGAAAACAGCACTTGCTCCTCTCGCTCCGGCGTCACATTCATATCGGTGGTGAAGTCATATTTTCCCGACTGTACTGCCGGGATGCGCCCGGCAAAGTCCACATCTCCGAGCTCCAGCGAGTAGCCCCTCTCCCGGCAGAATCGCACCACAAGGTCGATATCGTAGCCGACGTTCTTCCCGTCTTTGATGTAGGACCACGGCATATCCGTGGAGGTCGTCACGACCCGGATCGTGCCGTTTTCTCCGGTCAGGTCGGACATATCCACGACCTTCCGCGCCTCATCCACGCCGAGCCAGATCTCCGCGATCTCGTCCATGGTGCCGTCTGCCCATGCGCGCGCCAGAAACTCGTTCAGTTCCTTGCACAATGCAGCGCTTTCAGGATCATCCTTCCGGAAAGCAAAAGCGTAGTTGTTCTCTGTCAACGGTTCATGGATATAGTCGATCTCCGGCTGCTCGGCGTGCATGGAGATCATTCCCGGCTCGTCGCCGAGGAAGCCGTCGATCTTGCCTGTGAGCAGGGCGGCCGCACAGTCCGGATAGCTGTCAAAGTACAGGTACTCGCTGTCGGGGAAAAACTCCGCGGCAGTGTCCTCCATCAGGGGCCCCACCAGAACGCCGAGCCTTTTGCCGTTATAGTCCTGCCAGCTCACCGTGCCGTCCGATGCTTCCGACCCTTCGCCGGTTGCGCGCACCATGGCCGTGACCTCCACATCGAACAGGGGATCGGAAAACGGAATCGCTTCCCCTTTTTCCGGCGTGTAATAGAGGTTGGACATGATGCAGTCCACATCTCCTGTTTCCGCAGCCGTAACGATACCGCCGAAATCGTAAATCTTAAACTCGACGTCCGCGCCGAGCCAGGCCGCGAAGCGGTATGCAAGCTCAATGTCGTACCCGCGCAACTCTGTCCCGACGTAATAGGAATAGGGCATCACGGTACCGGTCGTGCCGACTCGCAGTTGGACCGTAAGATGCTCAGGCAACGTGATCTTCGGCATGGTGTCGTCGGCCAGAATCACCCAGCGCATATACATATCGTCCAGCGTCCCGTCCGCGTTCAGCTCCGAGATGAAAGTATTAATCTTTTCCTGAAGGTCCGGGATGGGCGAAATGGGAGACAGCCCGACCGCGACGTTGTTTTTGCTGTAGTTCTCGTCCAGAAGACGAACGCCTGCCGTTCCGTTTTCTATGGCAAACTCCATTTCACGACGGGCATACACATAGGCGTCAAGCCTGCCCTTGGCAACATCATCATAGGCCAGAGGATAGTTGTCATAGACCAAGACCTTCGCCTCGGGATAATCCTGCTGCAGTGTTTCGAACTCCAGCATGTCGCCAGGTACGCCGATCTTCGTACCCGGCTCGCCAAGCTGGTCAAGCGAGGTGATCTCCTCTTTGCCCTTTGTGCCGCAGCCGGTCAGCATGGTCAGCGCCAGAGCCAGGAAGCAGGCCAAAGCTGTCATTCTTCTTTTGTTCCTATGAACCATGTTCCTCTTCCTCTGTTTTCCGTTCCTCATCAGTGTCATGCGTCAACTCCGCATTGCGTCCATCATTTGAATGACGATCCGGCTGGAATTGTCCGCCGCGAGATCGCCCATATTGTCAACGCTTTCATGGGCGTTTCCGTCCGCCTTGTCTGACATCGCGCGAATCACCACGAAGGGCATCCCATACTGTGTGCAT
>JAFRMB010000088.1 GCA_017430945.1 Clostridia bacterium
ACCGCCAAGCTGGCCGGCACCGAGCGCGGCATCACTGAGCCCACCCCGACCTTCTCCGCGTGCTTCGGCCAGGCGTTCCTGGAGCTGCATCCCACCAAGTACGCTGAGGAACTGGTCCGCAAGATGGAAAAGTGCGGCGCGAAGGCCTCCCTCGTGCACACCGGCGGGACCGGCACGGGCAAGCGCATCTCCATCAAGGATACCCGCGGCATCATCGACGCCATTCTGGGCGGCGCGATCCTGAAGGCGCCCACCAAGAAGATCCCCTACTTCAACTTCGAAGTGCCCACCGAGCTGGAGGGCGTGGACACCGGCATCCTGGATCCCCGCGATACCTACGCCGATCCCGCCGTTTGGGACGAGAAGGCCAAGGATCTGGCCAGCCGCTTCATCAAGAACTTCGTCAAGTACGAGTCCAACGAAGCCGGCAAGGCGCTGGTCGCCGCCGGCCCGCAGCTGTAAGCTGACAAACCCTCGACCTCAGGGCGTGGATTTCGATCCGCGCCCTTTTCGTTGAAAAAGCGAGATCAATAACTGCGTCATATCCGTCAAAATCAACGGTTTTGTCGTTTACAAAAGAATCGAAACATGCTATAATACATTAAGGGAGAAAGGTTTGGGTTCATGTCGTCTGAACGGTGGCAACGCGGCGCGCGACGGCGCGCTATAGACGAGGTCGACCGATCGGCCGTGTCGCGGGAACACGCGGCGGACGATTGCCGATTCTCTCAAAGGAGGAAGATATTATGGACAACGGAAGGCTGATCAGGTCGCTCTGCCTGGCGCTCGCCTTTGCCGCGGCCCTGCTGTGCGCGGGCGGCGTCACACGACCCGTCGCGGCTGCGCTCAGCCGCGCGGACATCGATTATAAGACCGTCGAGGCCCCCGAGGCTTCCAGCGCGGACGGCACCGTCACCGCGACGGACTGGGCCGCCGTCTATCCCGAAATCGCCGCTTCGATGTGGGCAAACGCCGACAACAGCTACGCCATCAGCTATCTCGAGGAAGATCCGTACCTCGTGAACATCTACGAGGGCTACGGCTTCGCGAAGGATTACATGAGCGCACGCGGCCACGAGTATACGCTCGAGGACGTCTCGAACACCGCCAGGCCCCATCCGAAGGCCAACTGCCTGACCTGCAAGACGCCGAACTTCACGAAACTCGTCAACGATCAGGGCGTGAGCGTCTATTCGATGCCGTTTGAAGAGGTCGCCGCCATGATGGACGAGCACATCAGCTGCTACAACTGCCATGGCAACGACGCCGGAGACAGCAGTGCGCTGGTGGTGACGCACGACTACGTCAACGAGGCGCTGGGTGAGAACGTCTCCACGATCAGTGCATCCACCCTTTCCTGCGGGCAGTGCCACATCGAGTATTACTTCACGCCCGCCGACAGCGAGACGATGATGCCCTATCATTCCAAGGAGGAGATGGCGCCCGCCGCGATCCTGGCCTATTACGACGCGATGGACTTCGCCGACTGGACGCAGGAGAGCACGGGCACGTGCCTGCTGAAGGCGCAGCATCCCGAAATGGAGACCTACCTCCAGGGCAAGCACGCCATGTTCGGCCTGACCTGCGCGGACTGCCACATGCCCATCGAGCAGGCGGAGAACGGCACCGTTTATCACAGCCACGCGCTGGTGAGTCCGCTTGAGAGCGAGGCAGCGCTCGCGAGCTGCGCGCAGTGCCACGGCGATACGGACATGGTGAGCTTCGTGCGCGCCATCCAGAGCGGCGTCACTGCGCGGGAGACCGAGGTCGGTAACGCGCTGAGCGACATGAAGAGCGCCTTGGCCGATGCGGTCGCCGCCGGTGAGAAGAGCGAGACCGAGCTCGATGCCATCCGCAAACTGCACCGCGAGGCGCAGTGGTTCTTCGACTTCTGCTACGTCGAGAATTCCGAAGGCGCGCACAACTCCTCGCTGGCCTATGAATGCCTGGATACCTCGATGCAGAAGATCGAGGAGGCCATGGCGCTGTTGAACGCCTGAACCCATGGATTCGCGCGACGCGGCAGGGAGATCCCCTGCCGCGTCGTATGCGGAGGAAGACATGTCTGTATTGAAGAAGATCTGGAAGTTTATCTCATCGATGCGCTTCGCCATCATCCTGCTCGTGGTGCTCGCCGTCGCGTGCTCTGCGGGCAGCTTTATTCAGCAGGGGCAGACCTACGCCTGGTACGCCCAGGCGTATTCCGAGCGCACGGCGGGGCTGATCATCGCGCTCGGGCTGGACGACGCCTTCCATAGCTGGTGGTTTGTGCTGATCACCGCCTTCCTGTGCCAGAACCTGCTGCTGTGCAACCTGCTACGCCTGCCCCAGCTGATCCGGCGCACGAAGGCGCACCGGAAACCGCCGAACGCGCCTGCGGCCGGCGGTAAGGTTTCGGCGACGGTCTCCGATCCCGCGGCCGTGTTCCGCAGGCTCAGGATGCCGCCGGCGTCGAAAGCTGGCCCATCGAGCGACGCGCTGCTGTTCTCATCGAAGAACGCGGCCGGCCTGTGGGGCGCCTGGGTCTGCCACCTCGGCGTGATGCTGCTGATCCTCGGCTTCTCGCTCGGCCAAATGACCCAGCAGGTCTATTCGGTCTACGGCGTACCCGGCCAGTCGCGTGAAATCGGCGACACGCCCTACGTGCTGACGATCGACGACTTCCGCATCGACCTGCGCGAGGACGACACGGTGGATCAGTACACCACCGAGATCACCGTTGCGAACACTGCCGGGGATCACATCGACGAGCAGAGCGGCACGATCAGCGTCAATCACCCCGCCACGCTGTACGGCATGAAGTTCTTCCAGAATTCTACCGGCTGGGCGGCGACGATCGACATCCAAAAGGATGGCGATGCGCTTCAGCGGGACGTGCTCTGCGTCGGTGAATTTGCGCCCGTCGCGGACAAGCCGGAGCTGGTGATCTATCTGAACGCCTTTTACCCCGACTACGTGCTGACCGCCAGCGGCCCGATGTCGGCCTCGAGCGCGCTTGAAAACCCGGCGTACCTCTACTCGGTCTACTACGACGGGCGGATGATCGGCATGAACGCGTTGATGGCGGACGAGGCGATCACGATCGACGAATACAAGGTGCGCTTCTCCGACCCGCAGAGCTATACGCTGATCCAGATCAAGCGGGATTCGTTCACGTGGCTGGCGCTGATCGGCGGCCTTGTGACGCTGCTCGGGCTGTTCCTGGCGCTCTACATTCAGCCGGCGCGCGTCTGGGCGATGCGCGGCGACGACGGGCTATGGTCGGTGTGCGGCGAGTGCCGCAAGGGCGGCGCACTGTTCCGTGAGCGGTTTGCCGCGGCAGTCAGATCCGCAGAAGGCTCGATGCTTACCCCTAAGACTGCCGCAGGTGCGGCATCCAACGACCATGGGAGGGACCAGAGCGATGCTTCAAGCTGAGAATGTGCTGTTCACGACCGTGATGCTGATCTACTTCGCATCGATGATCCTCTACTTCGCCTTCATCGCGGTCAAGCGCGACCGCGTGGCCCGCGTCGCCGTCATCCTTCAGGCGGCGGGACTCACGCTCCATACGGTCGCGCTGGTCCTGCGCGGCATCGGCGCGGGGCACCTTCCCCTCACCAATCAGTACGAATTCGCCACGAGCTTCGCCTGGGGACTGTGCCTTGTGAGCCTGATCTTCGTGATCCGGTTCAAGTTCCCCGTGCTCGGCGCATTTGCCGCGCCGGTGACGTTCCTCGTCATCGGGTACGCCGCCATGCAGAGCCGGGAGACGCACGAATTGATGCCCGCGCTGCGCAGCAACTGGCTGGGCTTTCACGTCTCGTCCGCCATCATCTCCTACGGCGCATTCGGCGTCTCGTTCGTGCTGTCGATCATCTTCCTGATGCGCGACCGCATTAAAGCGGGCGGATTCATGGACCACCACATCCCGAACCGCGAAAAGCTCGATCTCATCAGCTATCGGAGCGTGTCGCTGGGGCTTTTGTTCCTGACCTTCACGATCATCACCGGCGCCATCTGGGCGGAGCGCGCGTGGGGCAGCTACTGGTCGTGGGACCCGAAGGAGACGTGGTCGCTGGTCACGTGGTTCATCTACGCGATCTACCTGCACCTGCGCATCCGCCGCGACTGGAGCGGCCGTGCTGCGGCCATATTCGCCGTCGTCGGGTTCATCTGCGTGCTGTTCACCTACGTCGGCGTGAACACGCTGCTGCCGGGCGTGCACAGCTACGCCTGACGCCGGCCCAAGGCGCATGGTTCCCTCTGCGCCTGTACGGACCTCGAAATAGAAACACACCGATAGCTGTCGGTGTGTTTTTGATTGCCGGAGATGGGGCCGACCGGCGCGGGAGCCGCGTTCCGGGTGCGGCCTTCACTGCAGTCTAATTGAGAAGCGCTTCAGCGGGGCGACGCGACAGCCTCCGCCAGCGCGTCCGCGACGCGGCACAGCTCCTCGAGCGTCAGTGCCTCTCCGCGCACGCGCGCGTCGAGCCCGGCCCGCTCGAGCAGGGCTGCCGAAGCCTCGCCGCTCAGGCCGAAGGCGGCCTTCAGGTTGTTCGCGAGCGTCTTGCGCCGCATCGCAAACGCCGCCTGGATCAGCCTAAGGTAGATCCGGCCGTCCTTCGGCGCAACCACTGGCACTTCGTGACGCGAGATCCGGATGAACTGGGACATGACATGCGGCGGTGGGTCGAAGGCTTCCGGGCCGACGTCTGCCACGACCTCCGCCGCGCCGTAGGACTGCACCGTCGCCGCCATGGCGCACCACGCCTTTGTTCCGGGCGTCGACATGATGCGCTCGGCGGCTTCCTTTTGCACCATGATCGAGATGCTCTCCGGCGCGTCGTCCAGCGTCGCCAGCCTGATGAGGATGTCCGCCGTGATATAATAAGGCAGGTTCGCCACCACGCGCCAGGGCTCGCCGCTGAAGCGATTGCGCGCAAGGGCCGCGATATCCGCCTTCATGGCGTCCTCGAAGACCACTTCCGCGTTGTCGATTCCGGAGAGCACGTCGGCAAGCACGGGTTCGAGGTCCCTGTCCAGCTCCAGCGCGCAGACGCGCCGCGTGCGCTCCGCCATCAGCCGCGTCATGACGCCGGCGCCCGGCCCAATCTCGATCACATTGTCTGTCGCGTACAGCGCAATGCGATCGAGCAGACCCGTCAGCATGCCCTCGTCCAGCAGGAAGTTCTGCCCCAGCGAATGAGTGTTGTGAAAGCCGTGTTTCTCCAGCGCCACACGCGCCCGCAGCTCCGGAGACGGGATCATGAATCCGGTCATTCGATCTCCTCATACGCATGAGAACCGGTCATAAGGCCGGTTCTCACAGCGATCCATCAACAGGTCACTTCGTGCCGAACAGTCTGTCGCCCGCGTCACCGAGGCCGGGCACGATGTATTTGTTCTCGTTCAGCTTCTCGTCGATCGCGGCGATGTAGATATTGACATCGGGATGTGCCTTCTGAACGGCTTCGATGCCCTCGGGGCAGCCCACCAGACACATGAGCGTGATGGACTTGCTGCCGCGCCTCTTGATGAAATCGATCGCGGCGATGGAGGAACCGCCTGTAGCCAGCATGGGGTCGACGACGATCAGGTCGCGCTCAGCCACATCCATCGGCAGCTTGCAGTAATACTCGACCGGCAGGTGCGTCTCGGGATCGCGGTAGAGGCCGATATGGCCGACCTTGGCCGTGGGCACCAGCGCCAGTACGCCGTCGACCATGCCGAGGCCCGCGCGCAGGATGGGAACGATGCCCAGCTTTTTGCCGGATATGATCTTGGACTTGCACTTGCAAATCGGGGTCTCGATCTCGACCTCCTCCAGCGGCAGCTCTCGGGTGACCTCGTAGGCCATCAGCATAGCGATCTCGCTGAGCAGCTGACGAAAATCCTTCGTGCCACAGTTGATATCGCGCATCAGGGTCAGCTTGTGCTGTACAAGGGGATGATCCACCACGGTAACCTTGCTCATAACAGCGCCTCCATTTCAATAATACCTTGATAATTATAGCCGATTTTCCTCGGAATCGCAACCGGGTTTTTGAGGTTTTTCCTCATTCTTTGCCTGTCAGCCGCGCAGGAGCCTCAGCGCGTCGGGTGGATGATGGCGCGTCCCGTGTCCTGCTCGAATCCCTCCAGGACGAGCAGCGACCTCACGCCGTTCACGCGCTTGCGCTCGGGTTTGGCGGTGGCGATCATCACGCCGACGCCCACGACTTCTGCGTGGAACTCCTTCATCAGATCCACCATGCCCTGCAGCGTACCGCCGCCCTTCATGAAGTCGTCGATGATCAGCGCGCGCTGCCCCTGCTGGACCGCCCGCCGCGCCAGCGCCATGGTCTCGATGCGGTCCCCCGCACCGCCGGCTATGTAGTTGATCTTTACGGCGCTGCCCTCGCTTGCCCGGCTATCGCGGCGCGCGATCACGAGCGGCACATCCAGCATGTGCGCTGTCATCAGCGCGATGGAGATGCCCTGCGTCTCCATGGTCAGCACGAAGTGCGGCTGGCGTTCATAATACTGAGCGGCGAGGATCTCTCCCACATCTCTGGCCGTGCCGCTCTCGGCGGTGATGTCGGATGTGTACAGAAAGCCGCCCGGCAGCATGCGCCCCGGTTCGGAGAGCCTTTCGCAGATGGCGGTCAGCGTGCGCCTGGTGCGCGCCAGGCTGGGGATCGCGCGATAGCGCACGCCCCCGGCGGCGCCGGCCACCGTCTCGATCCTGCCGAGATCAAAGCGTTCGAATGATCCGCTGATGAGATCGATATCCTCGCTGATGGTCGACTTGGCGGAGCCGAACAGCGTACAAAACTCGTTCAGCGTATGGATGCGGTTCGGCGTATCCATCAGGATCCGCGTCATGGCGCCAAGGCGTTCGTTTCGCTTGATCTTATCCATGTCAATCCCCATTTCCCGAATATTACGGCCCTTATCGACCATTATAATTCGGGTTTGTTAGTTTTGAGCCTGTATTTTGCAAAAAGCTTCCGTCACTTCAATTTTTAACCTTCATTTCCCGGTTGTGCTTGCAGTACGCGCCATTTTGTTCTATAATGAATGGCAGGATCGTACATACCATGGAAGGGGCTTTGTCAATGGCCGCGAATATTTTCGATTATAAAGGCAGGCGCGTGCATTTCATCGGCATCGGAGGATCGTCGATGTCCGGCCTCGCCGGCTATCTGAAGGAACTCGGGTGCGTCGTGACCGGCTCGGACCGCACCCGCTCTCACAAGGTCGAGCACCTCGAAGCGGAGGGCATCAAGGTCTTCATCGGCCAGGCTGAAGCGAACGTCCGCGGAGCGGACATCGTGGTCTACTCGGCAGCCATCGCGCCGGACAACCCTGAGCGGGCGGAGGCGTCCCGCCTGGGCATCCCGCAGCTCGACCGCTGCGATCTGATCGGCGAACTGATGGCGGGGCACGGCTTTGCCGTCGGCGTGAGCGGCACGCACGGCAAGACCACCACTACCTCGATGATGGCGCAGGCGTTCCTGCAGGCCGGCGCCGATCCCACCATACACATCGGCGGCGAGCTGGACTTTATCGGCGGCTCGACCCGCGCGGGCAACGGTCAGGATTTCATATGCGAGGCGTGCGAATATAAGGAGAGCTTCCTCCGGTTCAAGCCGACGATCGCCGTCATCACGAACATCGATGAGGATCATCTGGACTACTACCGGGACATCGACCACATCGAATCCGCCTTTGCAAAATTCGCGGACATCGTTCCCGCCCATGGCTGGTGCGTCGCCTGGGGCGACGATCCCCGCGCGCGCCGGGTCTGCGAGAACGCCAAATGCAACCACATGACATACGGCATCGGCGAGCAATGCATGCTCCGCGCCGTGGATCTCACGTACGACGACCGGGGCTGCGCCAGCTTCACCGCCGCGCTGAACAGTGAACCGCTCGGTCACTTCCATGTCGGCGTCGCCTCGGAGGCCAATATGCTGGATGCGCTCGCGGTGATCGCGGTCTGCCACATCCGCGGGCTGGATATGGCGAAGGTCGGCGAAGCCCTCGACAGCTTTATCGGCGCGCATCGCCGCTTTGAGCTCACCAGCATCACCGACGGCGTCAGGTGTTACACCGATTACGGCCACAACCCGGCCGAGATCAAAAACGCGCTGAAGATCGCCGCCCTGCAGCCTCACAAGACGCTGTGGTCGGTCTGGCAGCCGCACACCTACTCCCGCACGAAGACGCTGTTCGACCAGTTCGTTCAAACCTTTGACCAGGCGGATCGCGTGTTGATCACGGACATCATGGGCGCCCGCGAGACAGATCCGGGAGACATCAATCCCGGCATGCTGCTCGAGCCCATCCGCGCGCGCGGCGTACAGGTGGAATGGACGCCGAGCTTTGATGACACCGAAGCCTATCTGCGCGCCCACTGGCAGCCCGGCGACATCATGATCAGCCACGGCTGCGGCGACATCGACCTTCTGAACGAGCAGATCGCCATCCACGGCGACACGAAATGAGATCTTACCGGAGGGAAATGACTTGAAAAGGACCATCTGTCTGATGCTCGTCATGGCGTTGGCCGCGTCGATGCTGACCGGTTGCGGCAGGCGCAGATCCGAGCCGGAATCCCCCGCCGCTTCCGCCTCTGCCGGAAACTTCGAGCCGGATAATGTGCCCGGATACACCATCGTCAATGGCGGCGGTTCGTCTCAGGACGACGGTCTGGGAGACGATCAACCCACGCCGGAGCCCATAGAAACGCTTCCGCCCGAGACCATTGAACTCGAAAAGCGCAGGGGCGCAGGCACCAGCGAGGACAACGACGTGCCTCTCGACGTGCCGCTGGAGGAACTGCCCGGCGGAGAGATCGCCGAAGCAGATGACCTGGACGTGTCTGAAGAAGGCGAAGAGGATATCGTCATGGGGACTTATGACGAGGAAGCGGAGGACGCCAGACACGGGGAGCAGACGATCATCGATCCTAGCTCCATGCAGTTTTCCGCCGTCATCGACGACAACCTGGACTACACGTTCTATTATCCCACGGATTGGATCAACCTTCCCGGCATTTACACCGTTTGCTACAAAGAGCCGGTGGAACCCGGAGATTTCCCTTCACGCATCGCCATCACGCGCAAACGCCTCGTCCATACGCCGGATGACGCTGCGTTGATGAAAGAGCTCGTCAGCTATATGAGGAGCATCAGCAGGCAATACCAGAAGTCCACTTTCCAGGTCGGAGTATCGAACCGAAACGACACCTTTATGGGAAAGCAGGCATTTTCCAACACTTACCTTGCCTATTGGGGCGATATCGAAGTAAAGGGCTACGTCATCGGCGCAGCCATCGACCGCACATTGTACGTGCTGCACTTCAGTGCCTCGTACAGCGACTTCCAGGCGATGCAAAACGTGTTGAAATACATCATCCAGTCGGCCAAACCCAAGGTCACGGATACCAAAAAGAAATAAGCACTGCCCCGACAGCGGTCAGCAGCGGCACAGCGACGGATCGGGGGATCATCCGGCATTTCGGATGATCCCCCTTTGTTTGCGTGCACAAGGTCGTCGGACCGCCCGGCACCGCGCGCGTCAGGCATTTCGGTTCGCTGGTCCCGGTCTCACGCCGATGACGATGTGGCGATCGTCGCTCTCCCGCGTCTTGATCACTTCCAGCGAATACGCGACCATCTGTCCGTCTTTGAGCTTGCGCAGCTGTATCGACGCGTTCTCCTCCTGTCCGACCCACCGCATCACGTTTTCCTTGGCAGTCGCTTCCCGGGCCTTCTCCGCGTCAGATCCGCAAACGCCCTCCAACAGTCTGTCCCGGGCCTCGCCAAAGAAGTCCGCGCCGTCCGGGCGTATCTCCAGTTCTCCGCCATCGCCCCGGTAGAATTCGATATAGCCGTCTGTAGCCACATCCACATAAAAGATGCTCTCAAAGTCGCTGCTCAGCGCCCTGGAGATGCTCAGACCGGTCTTCCGGGTTGTCAGCGTCACTTCCGTGCCGGTCTGTGCCCGCTCAACGATGAAACGGGCGAACGAATCGTGCGGTACAGGCTTCGAGAAGTAGTAGCCCTGGACCAGGTCGCAGCCCATGGCTTTCAGCACCAGACACTGCTCCTTTGTCTCCACGCCTTCGGCGACGACCGGGACATGCAGATAATCCGCGATGTCGATGATCAACTCGATCATGCGGACATCCTTGTTCTTGCCAAAGGCACTGCGCACGAAGCTCATATCCAGCTTCAGCGCATCGATGGGAAGATGTGACAGCATGCCCAGGGACGAATAACCCGTGCCAAAGTCATCCATCTCGATCCGGAAGCCCATGCTGCGCAGCTCCTTGGCCATGGCGACCACCTGGTCGGCATCGCCGGTATAGGCCGACTCCGTGATCTCCAGCATCAGATCCGCTTCATTCAGGGCGTATGCATCCAGGATCTCCCTGAAGATGCCCTTCAGATTCGGTGTCAGCATATCGATGCGGGAGACGTTCACCGAAACCGGTACGGAATAGCCGAACCGATCCTTCCATTCCCGGATCCTTGCGGCCGTCTCGCGCCACACGAACTGATCGAGCGCCAGGATCAGGCCGTTCTCCTCAAGCAGGGGGATGAATACGCCCGGGCTGATCATCCCCAGCTCGGGATGATCCCATCGCACAAGGGCTTCCGCGCTGGCCAGTATGGGCTCTTCAGGCCGGACATCGAACTTGGGCTGGAAATACACCATGAATCGATGGCCTTCCAGGGATGGCTTGAAGTCCTCCAACAGGCGTTCCCTGTTCAGCTCAGCCTCGTGCATCTGTATATCGTAGATGCCGATGGCTTTCAGGTATCCGCTTTTGACCGTATTCGCGGCCGTCTTCGCGTAGTCAAAGCGCCGCTCGATCTCCAGAGACTTGTCTACCTGCGAGTATACGCCCATGCGCAGACGGACCCGGTTTTCGGATGTATCGTCGTCCACAAGGCCATCCGACGCCTTGTCCAGTATGGTGCCATAGTCCTCCCTGTGTGGACAGTAGATCAGGAAGGTATCCGCGCCGCGCCGGCAGCCCACGCCGCCGATCTCGCGCGAGATCTGACGTACGCGCTTGCCGATACGGGCGAGCACACTGTCGCCGTACTGCTTTCCGTAGCGCTCGTTGAGCAGGTGGAAGTGGTTGACATCCAGCACGATGGCGTCCATCGACACGTCGGTGTAATGCTGATCGTACATGCGGACATATCGAAGGAAATAATCGAGATTGAAGAGGTTCGTCAGGCTGTCGCGCTCGGTGGACTGGATGATGTTGCGCTTTTCTGAGAGCTCTATACAGCGGTTGACGCGCGCCTGGACGATCTCCCAGGTGGGATAGGGCTTTGGTATGAAATCGATCGCCCCGATCTTCAGGCACTCGACCTCCGCGCTCTGGTCCGCGGTCATCACGATCACCGGGATGTCCCGAAGCTCCGCCTCCTCCTTCATCACCTTCAGCACTTCCATGCCGGTCATGTGCGGCATCTGCAGGTCCAGCAGCACGATGGCGAGATCGTCTTTGTACGTCTTGATCTGCGTCAGGGCTTCTATGCCGTCAGATGCGTAGAGCAGTTCGTAGCCGTCCGACAGCATGTTGCCCAGTATCATCTGGTTGATCTGTTCGTCCTCCACGATGAGGACCTGACGCTTGAGCTGCAGGATATCCGGGCTTTCGCCCTCGCCCACCGGGAACGGCGGTTTGACCGCCGGCTCCGTTTCGTCCCGCGCGACCGCCCCCATGCCCTTCAGCAGGCTCTTTTCTTCGTACATCAAGGCGTCCGCGCGTTCGAACACGTCGTTGAAGCAGGTATCCTCGCCCGGCCTGTACTCCGAGAGGCCGCCCGATATGACGACGCCCTCCGAACTCATGTGCTCGACGGAGCGGTCATGAAGCGCCAGGACCAGTTCCTTCCGGATGAGATAGTCGCGCCCGGTCAGTATCGCCGCGAACTCATCTCCGCCGGTCCGGTATACCGGGCTGTGCTGGAAGATGTCGCAGATCATCCGGCTGGCGCTGATGATGTATTCGTCTCCTGCCTTGTGGCCGAGGGTGTCGTTGGTCTTTTTGAGATCGTTCAGGTCACATACGACGATCGCGAATTCGCCCTCGGTCTTCTCCCTGATGGCGGCATCGTGCTGTTTCTCGCTCATAAGGAACGCATGCTTGCTCTTGACACCGGTCAGGGGGTCCGTGAAAGCTACGGTGCGCGCCTGATCGCGCTCCTCCGTGGCTTTCTTCTCCCATTTATGCATCGACAGATAGTTTATGAGCATGACGGCCAGGGATATGCCGAACAGCAGCATGATGACCAAAAAGCTCGTATTGTCCGCGGCGTGGAGCCGCTCGCGCTGGGCGTCAAGGAATGCTCCCTCGTCCATCGCGAGCATCGCGCTGTCGCCCGTGCCGTTGATATAGCTGTGTATCTCGTCGACCACGGCGTTTTCCCGGTCCTCGTTGATCCGTTCCGTCCAGGTCAGCGCCATCGTGACGATGAAGGCCAGCAGGGCGATCCACACGATGATGGCTTTGCCGAAGCTCCTGGCGTGATCCTTCCGGATGACCCCGTTGAAAAAGACCAGTCCGAGGATCGACCACACCATCATGAGCGCATAAGTCTCCGTCTCTATGCTGTGATCGGAAAAGACGCCGGGGAACATGAGGAACAGCGTCAAGGCAGCCAGTGCGACCAGGCAGACGCCGCTGATGATGCGGTCTTTTTTGCGGCCCTCCTGTCCGGACACTTTGAAGACCGCGGCCGAAGCGAAGCCATACAGTATGACGGCCCCGATGG
The DNA here is from genome assembly GCA_017430945.1 of Clostridia bacterium. The sequence continues at coordinate 12,768 of JAFRMB010000088.1, forward strand.
CGGTGGTATCCACGATCCAGCCGATGGTCGTTCCGCCCAGGAACGGGATGGGCAGCGACACGAGAAGCACCAGGATCATGGTGTTGACCGGGATCCGATGTTCGCTCAGCCTCGCGTAGCGTTCAGAGAGGATACCGTCCTGAGCCGCGGCGTAGCACAGGCGGCTGACGGCGCGCAGCAAGCCGATCATGCTGGTGAGCACCAGCGCCAGCATGCATGCCATGAGGATATAGATGCCGGTCGGGCCGAGATAGTGCCCGGCGGCATAGAATGCGGGCAGCCCGGCGATCCCTTCGAATTCATCCAGGCGGCCGATGTAATCCAGCCAGCTGGAACAGCCTTCCGGGTATGCGGAGATGCTCAGCAGGATCACAAAGATGTACATCGCCGTGATGACGATCAGGGAGGCCACAAGGATGCGGTACAAACGACTGTGCTCGAACCGGTACTCCGCAACGGAATGGGAGACGCTTTCAAATCCGATAAAGGCCCAGGGTGATATAAAGGCGATGTGCACGACCTGTCGCAGGGCGGCGCTGTTCGGGATAAAGGCGGGGCCCATCGCAATTCCCTCGCGACCGCGTCCGGCCGTGGCAGCGACAAAGCAGATCGTGATACCGATGCAGAACAGCCACACCAGCACCTCCATGCTGCGCGCAGCCGTCCGCTTGCTCTTGATGCACAGCAGCGCGACGAACACGATGACCGCCAGCGTCACCAGCGCCTCGCCCAGATACACCTCGTAGCCGAACACCGTATAGAGATAGCCGACCCTGAAAGCACCGTGAAGGAAATACCGCGCAAACAGTGGGATGCTTGCGGCGTTGGCCCAGAATATGGAGATATACACAAGGAACAGGAACCATGCGGCCAGGAAAGCGCGGTCGTATCCGAAGACGAACTTCACATAGTTGTACAGTCCGCCCGTGCCGGGATAGCGGTTTGCGAGGAAGTGATAGTTCCACGCAAACATCAGCATCAATACCAGACCGATCAGCAGGCCCAGTATCGAACCCAACGGCCCGGCCTGAGAAAGATAGGTCCTGCCGGTGACGACGAGCGCGCCCCACCCAATGGCCGATCCGACCGACATGGCCCAGACGGCCATCGGTGAAAGGCAGGGCTGCATACCGGTCGTGTTTTGGGTCTCGGATGTTGATCCCTTCATGGAAAACGCTCCTTTGTGCCCTCAGGCAGCATATGATACCGGCAACCGATCTTTTGTCCGCCCGGTCTGTGGTCCGGGCAAAGGCATATGTACCGAACCGTCACAGCGCAAGGGCTTTCTCCCGTCTCTCCATGATCTGTTTGACGAGCGCCTCCCCGCCGCCGACCGTGTCGCTGCCGCGCAAGAGCTCAGTCAGTGCGTTGATCGGTTCATACAGGGGCGTCAACGCCACGTTGCCGATACAGCCCTTCAACGCATGTGCCGCTTCAAAAGCGCGGCGTGCGTCCCCGGCCTCCATGGCCTGCTTCAGCGCATCGAAATTGCGATCCGCCAAAGCCATGCCCACCATCCGCAGATAAAACGCTTCGTTGTTCATGCACCGCGTCAATCCCTCGGCGGTGTTCGCACCGTAAGCTTTCAATGATTCAAGGGTCATCTGCTGCCACCACCGGTCAAATATGATCTTGTTCTGTCATCCAATGCAAAAGCATCGTCAGTTTCCCGTTTTCAGCATGCGCACATCGCCTGGGTCCGCCGTCACGGCTCGATCAGGCTCTCCAGCGCGTCGAACAGAGCTTCCGGCTGTACAGGCTTGCTCAAATGAGCGTTCAGACCCGCCTGCATGCTGCGCTGGACATCCTCGTCAAAGGCATTTGCCGTCAACGCGATGATCGGGATCTCCCTGGCATCCTCCCGGTCCATGGCCCGTATGGTCCGCGTGGCTTCCAGGCCGTCCATCTCCGGCATGCGCATATCCATGAGGATCGCGTCGTAGTGACCGATGGGGCTCGCCGCGAACTTATCCACGGCGATCCTGCCGTTTTCGGCCACATCCACGTCGATCTCGCGCATGCCCAGCACCATCACCATGATCTCAGTGTTCACCGCGACGTCCTCCGCCAGCAGCACGCGGCGGCCCTTCAGGTCAGCGCGGTTGTTGACGAGCGCGGCATTCTTCTTCCTGAAGGCGTCCCTGAACTGATCCAGCACGCTTCCGGCGAAGAGCGGTTTCGGCACAAAGGTGTCCACGCCGGCACTCAGCGCTTCGTCGGCGACCTCATCCCAGTTGTACGAGGTCAGGATGATGATGGGGGCGTGGTTGCCCGCCACGCTCCGGATCTGCCGCGTCGTTTCCACGCCGTCCATCTCCGGCATCTTCCAGTCGATCAGAAGGAGGTCATAGTCCTCACGGCGCGCGTGGCGCAGCTTCACCATTTCAAGGCCCTGCGTGCCCGATTCGGCCACCTCACAGGTGATCCCGACCTGCCCCAGGATGATCTGCGCGTGTTCCAGCGCGATCGGGTCGTCGTCGATCACGAGGACGCTCATTTCATGGGGATCGGGATCGCCCGTTTCGAAGCCGCTGTCTATGTGATCCGATTCTCCGAGCGTGACGGTCACGGTGAAGATTGTTCCGACGCCCTTTTCGCTCTCCACCTCGATGTGACCGTTCATCAGCTCAACGATGCTTCTGGTGATCGGCATGCCGAGCCCCGTACTTCCGTATTTGTTCGTGGAAGAGGCGTCCTCCTGACTGAACGCGTCGAACAGTCTCGGCAGATAATCCTTGCTCATCCCGATGCCGGTATCGCGGAACGTGAACTTAAGCGTGGCCTTGCCGTCATAACGCGGCCCCTCTTCGATCAGGAAAGACACCGTGCCCCCTTCCGGGGTGAACTTGACGGCGTTGCCCAGGATATTGATCATGACCTGCTTGAGCTTCATCTCGTCGCCGACATAGTAATCGTCGATCTTCCCGATCGTGCGGCAGTCGTAATGCAGCTTCTTGTCGCGGCACTGTCCGCTGATGATCGTGTTGACCTGCTCCAGAGTCTTCGCAAAGGAGAATTCATCGTTCTTGATGACCATCCTGCCGGATTCGATGCGCGACATATCCAGGATGTCATTGATGATCCCCAACAGGTGCGCCGCGGACGTGCCGCTCTTTTCCAGATACTCTTTGACCTTGTCCGATGCCGTCGGATCGTTCATCGCGATGTTGTTCAGGCCGATGATGGCGTTCATGGGCGTGCGTATCTCGTGGCTCATGTTCGAAAGGAAGGCCGTCTTTGCCTTGTTGGCCTGCTCCGCCACCTTCAACGCGTCGCTGAGCGCGTGCTGCTGCGCGATCTCCTTGCGGGTCTCGGCGTCCACATCCGCAAAGCCCGCGCTGACGTTGTGGACGATATGATCCTCCCGGTCCTCGGGATGCCGGACGCCCGCGAAGCGCACCACCTCGTAGGAGATCTTGCCGCCCACATCGATCATATAGCGATATGATATGACCCTGCTCTCCTTCAGTCCCGCCCGTATGGCGTCGGGCTGGATGAACCGCATGAAATCCTCGCGGTATTCGGGAAGGACGAACCGATCGCAGTACGCGGTGACGGCTTCCAGATAGTTGAAATGCTCTCCGCGGCGAATGCCGTCCATATCGGAACGCGCCTGATAGCACACGCCCCTGTCCTTGTCCAGCTCCAGGTAGTAGACGCTGCGGAAGTCAGAGGCCAGCGCGGTGATCATCTTCGCCTGCTCCTCCTGCTGCGCCTGCTGCTCGATCAGCTGGCTCTGAAGCGCAAGGCGCTGCTCCATCTCCTGGTGCTTGACTCTGTTCTCCGCCTCCGACGTCTCCTTTTCCAGCCTCAGCATCGTGTTCTTTCGATTCTGGACGATGATGAAGGCGAACATGGCTCCCAGCACGAGCGCCGTCAGCAGGGACTGGATGATACAGCGCCTGATGATGCTGCTCGAGACCGCGCTGATCTGATCGCTGATCACGCTTTCCCGCACCAGATACGTGAGCAGCCAGTTCGTCCCCTTCACCGGGACATAGCTCAGCGTCTCCTGGATGCCGTCGTAGGTAAAGGACACGACGCCTTTGTTGCCTTCTCTGAAGTCCCGTTCCACTGCTTCCGCCGAATTGCCCTTTTCATAATCCGCTTTTGCGAGGGCTTCCAGAAGATTGTCCTCCACGGCAAGACCGCCGAGCACCGTGTTGCTGAGCGCGATGCCGTCGGCCGTATAGATATTGCAGAAGGTCGCATCCGTATTTTGAGATCTCATGGATGCTCCCTGCAGCATGACCCCCATGTCGATCTCCATGAAGCAGGCTTCCAACTGCTTCCCATCGATGCTGAGCCCCCGATCGCGGATGGGCACGGCGATGAGGACCTTCTTGTCCGGTTCGTCCAAAAGCCTGATCGAGATCTCCGGAGCCGCGATGGTGTGAGGATCGAACGAATACGCGTCGATCTCATCGCGGATGCCTTCATCCGCCGTGTAAACCAGCCCGTCCTGATCCACGAACGCGAAGCGCTCCAGATTGAAGAGCTGCTTCATCTCGCGCTGGTAGGCGCGCATGTGATCGAGATCGCTCAGATCTTCATCGTTTATCAGCTCGATGGCGACGTGGATGACATTGATATTGTCGTTCAAATTGTCCTCCACGACCTGCTCGCGGCGCCCGGCCAGCTCGTCCAGATACAGCAGGCTGACCGACCGCACCGCCTTGTCCGTCTCATTATGGGCGCTTCGACTCATCCATATCGTCCCGCCGATCAAAACGACCGCCAGCATGATGCAGCCGAGGATGATGATCAGCGCGATGCGCTTTGTCTGCCTCGTTTCCATACCGGAACGCCTCCCTGGATCCCGGGATCCATTTTTGGTCTCTGCCTGATATCACGAAAAAACCTGCGCGGTCGACGCTTGGATGCCCCTCACCGGGCAATCTCCTTCCCCGTTCGCCCGGTGCCGGCGGTTCGGATCGTCTGAGCCAAAGCCGGCAAAGCCTTCACCTCTCGTCGGGACATCCCGGCGCGCGGCGGCCCGGCAGGCACACTTTCATTACTATACTATGTATAATACCATAACGCGCCGTTTATTGCTACCCCTGAATGAAAAAATGCCTCATTTTAAGTGGAGAACCTGCCGGATCCGCGCTCGCGCTCCAGGGTGCGGCCGCCGCCTGCAGACCCCGATCGGTCGACCGGCGGTCGAAGCGGCCGATCCCACCGTCCGGATTTGACAAACCCGTTGAACGGGCGTAATATGGATGCGTCAACAGCGACCATCGAAAAACGCAAACAGCCTGAGCTCGCCGTCGGGAGGAACAGATATGCCCTTGGAGATCGTTCGCAACGACATGACCAAAATGAAGGTCGACGCCATCGTCGACCCCACGGACCGCGGCCTGTCCGGCGGCGGCGGTCTGGACGGCGCGATCCATCGCGCCGCCGGGCCGGGATTTGCGGCGGAATGCCGTTCGCTCGGCGGATGCGGCGTCGGTGAGGCGAAGATCACCAAAGGCGGTCTGCTTCCGGCAAAGTACGTGATCCACACGGTCGGCCCGGTCTGGCACGGGGGCAACAGCGGGGAGCGGGAGCAGCTGTCGTCCTGCTATCGAAGCGCCCTTGACCTGGCGAAGGCACACGGCTGCGGGACGCTCGCGTTCCCGCTGATCTCCGCCGGCACATACGGGTACCCCAAGGACGAAGCCCTTTCCGTGGCTCTGGATGTCATAAGCAGGTTCCTGCTCGAAAACGATATGACGGTATACCTGGTGGTATTCGGACGCACCGAGTACCTCACCAGCAAAAAGCTGTTCCGGGACGTACAGGAATACATCGATGACGTCTATGCCGCGAGCCACTACGCAAACAACCTGGAGATGAGAAGGCGGCGGCTTCAGGCGGAATACGGCGCCCCGTCGTCCCGCGCTCCGCTCGCCGCTGACAGCCCCGCGGCACGAAAGCACGGCCTGGACATGGCGCTGAAGACAGCCGGCGAGGGGTTCTCGGCGGCGCTTCTGCGGCTCATCGACGAAAAAGGTCTGACGGACGCTCAGTGCTATAACAGGGCCAATATCGACAAGCGGCTGTTCAGCAAGATCCGGTCGAATCCGGCGTATCAACCGAGCAAACCGACCGTGTTCGCCTTCGCGGTCGCGCTTGAGTTGTCGCTGCCGGAAACGATCGACCTGCTCGGCAGGGCTGGATTCGCCCTCTCTCACAGCAGCAGGTTCGACATCATCATGGAGTACTTCATCCAGGCGGGTTTCTACGACGTCCACAGGATCAACCAGGTGCTGTTCGATTACGACGCGCCCCTTTTGGGATCGGGGACGAAGCAATAGACGCGTCACCGGCGCCCCTCCCGTTCGCTTGCAGGATGCCGCTGAGGCGTGCGCGCCGGGTCATTCCCCGATGGAAAAGTCGCCTGCCATGCGACCCGGAACGCCTACAAATCTGCTATAATGCTTCCAGAGGTGATGAGAATGAATATTTGGAGATCCGGTATCATGGGCGTCGTCATCGGCGACGCGCTCGGCTGCCCGGTGCAGTTCGAAAGCCGACAGACCGTTGCGGGCCATCCCGTGACGGGCATGCGCGGCTACGGCACGTTCAACCTGCCTGCGGGTTCCTGGACGGATGACTCTTCGCTGACGCTGGCGCTTCTTGACAGCATCAAGAGGACCCGCGGCATCGACTTGACCGACATCATGGACAACTTCGTTCGCTGGCTGGACGACGGCGCGTTCACGCCCTACGGCTACGCCTATGACATCGGGAATGGCACGATGAAAGCCATCCGGAAATATGCGCGCGATCACGAGCCGCTCAGGGCCGGTGGCAGCGAAGCCTCCAACAACGGCAACGGCAGCCTGATGCGGATCATGCCGGCGGTGCTGTACGCCATCGACAGGGGCCTGAGCGATGCGGATGCGATCGATGTCATCCACAAGGTCGGCAGCCTGACCCACGCGCACATCCGCGCGAACATCGCCTGCGGCCTGTACTTCTTCATGGCGCGTGCGATCCTTACAGAGGACGGCAGTCTGACGGGACGCATGCAGGCGGGGCTTGAGCTGGGATTCGCCTTCTACGAGGCACTTCTGTCAGATCACGACGAGCTCGAATACTATCGCCGTCTGCGCGATCTGAGCCGCTTTTCCCGCCTGCCTGACGCACAGATCCGCAGCACCGGCTATGTCGTGGATACCCTGGAGGCGGCGGTGTGGTCGCTGATCACGACAGATCGCTTTGAGGACGCGCTGCTCAGGGCCGTGAACCTCGGCGACGACACGGATACCGTCGGCGCCATCGCGGGCGGGCTCGCCGGCCTGTTCTACGGCGATGGCTCGATCCCGGAGGATTGGCTGGCCGCGCTGCAGCGCCGGGAATGGATCGAGGATCTGCTCTCGGACATGGCCCTGTGACGCGGCGGACGCCGATGACCGCAAGATGCCCGATGACCTGTTGCGACCCGGACACAGACTGCGGGATGCGCCCGCGCCCTTCAGGCGGCCAGCGGCCGCCGCAGTTGCGACTCCGGTCTGTTTTCAGACTATTTCCATGACATGCGCCGGCCCGCGCTTCACCATCTGCTTAAAAAGCGCGGGCCGGCGTACCTCCACCTGACCATTTGAAAGAAGGGATCCTGTGCTCCATCTGTCCAAATCAAAATACTGTGCAGCCGTGCGCTGCCCCAAAGCGGGGTGGCTGACCAAACACAAGCCGGAGGTGTTTGACACCTCTTTGCTGAACACCGCGGTGATGGAAATGGGAAACGAAGTGGGCGACCTGGCCATGGGGCTGCTGGGCGATTACGTCGAGGTCCCCTACGGGGATCTGTCCGATATGATCGCAAAGACTCAGGCGCTGATCGATGCGGGCACGCCGGTGATCGCCGAGGCGTCTTTTTCGTACAACGGTCTGTTCTGCAGCGTCGACATCCTGAAGATGCTGGGCGGCAGGCGCGTCGAGTTCGTGGAAGTCAAGAGCACGACTGCCATCAACGACTACTATTATCACGATGTCGCCTTTCAGTACTACGTGCTGACCGGTCTGGGCTACGAGGTGGCGCGCGTGCGCATCGCTCACATCGATCCGACCTACGTCCGCCACGGCCGGCTCGAGCCTGACAGGCTGTTCAAATTCGAAGACCTCACGGCGGACGCCCGTTCGATGCAGGACGGCGTGCGGTCGTCGCTCGAATTTCTCGAGGGCTATCTGGCGCGCACGGACGAGCCCGACGAGCCCATCGACATCAAATGCTGCGCGAGCCCACTTTGCGGATACTTCGGGTACTGCACGCGGAACCTTCCGAGGCCGAACGTCTTCGATATCTCCGGGATCCAGGTATCGACGAAGCTGAAGCTCTTTGACCGGGGCATCGTGTCCTTTGAAGACGTCGAGTCTACCGCGGCGCTCAAGGGCGACAAAATGCTCCAGGTCCGGCACGAGCTCCACGACCTGCCCCCGCTCGTCGACAGGAATGGCATCTCTGCGTTTCTCGGCCAGCTCTCGTATCCGCTGTACTTTCTGGACTTCGAATCCTTCCAGTCTGCGATCCCGCCTTACGACGACACCTCGCCCTACCAGCAGATCGTGTTCCAGTATTCGCTCCACTTTGTCGAGCGCGAGGGCGGCGAACTGAAGCACATGGAATACCTGGCGCGTCCCGACGGCGATCCGCGCCGCGGTCTCGCGGAGCAGCTGTGCCGGGACATCCCCCTGAACGCCTGCACGATGGCTTACAATATGGGCTTTGAAAAGGGGCGCATCCGTGAGCTCGCCCGGCTGTATCCGGATCTCTCGGATCACCTGATGGACATCCACGACCACATCGTCGATCTGATGGTGCCGTTCAGGCAGCGGCAGTACTACTGCAGGGCCATGCAGGGCTCCTATTCCATCAAGTACGTGCTCCCGGCCCTGTTCCCGGATGACCCCGAGCTGGACTACCACCATCTGGACGGCGTCCACAACGGCACGGAGGCTTCCACGGCCTTCGCAAGGATGAAGGACATGTCTCCCGAAGAGGCGCAGAACGTCCGCTCACAGCTGCTCAGATACTGCGGACTGGACACGCTGGCGATGGTCCGCGTATGGGAAAAGCTGCGCAGCGCCGCGGGCGACAGTGCAAATGCCTGACCCTGTGCCCGGGCCCGTCGGCTATTCCGCCCGCAGGGGAAAGCGCCTCACGAGATAGAGCAGGTATCCGCCGAGGACCGCGAAGATCAGCGCGAGATCGATCGCCATCGCCGTACCCGCGTCCATGCTGCCCTCGACTTCGAAAGCGCCCAGCGCGTTGTTTACAGCGTGGAACAGGATGCATGGGTACAGCGATCCGCCGTGGTAAAAGATCAGCACCAGGACGAAGCCGATCAGGATGGCGAATGCGATCTGGATCATGCTCGACGTGAGGTCCCTTCCGCTCCCGTTGAACAGATTCACGATATGCCCGATGCCGAACGTCACGGCCGAAATGACGATCGCCGATCTGAGACCGTCCTTCTGCATCGCCCGGAACAGCAATCCGCGGAATATGACTTCTTCCAGAAAGCCGACGCAGCACATGCTGATCACGTAGCACGCTGCGCCGGCTCTGCCGTAGGGCAGGCCGATCCCGTTCCACAGGCTGCTCGACGCGATGACGGCGAGCGGCAGATAATACAAAAACCGCTTCGCCGGGACCCTCGATCTGCAGAAGCCGTACTTGGCGCTCAATCCGTTTTTGCGGATCCAGCAGAAAAGGACCAGACTCATCGCGATCTGCAGCGCGGCTGTCGCGGACTTCGCGACCCCGATGTTTCCCGAAAGCTGATCCGCCAGGCTGCTCAACACGACGTAGGCGACGATCCACAGGATCGCGAAGGCGATCTCGCTCTTTTTGTACAGTTTCGTCATTTCTTTCTCTCCCCTTCCATGGCCCTGGCGATCGCGGTCAGCGCGCTCCGGATCGCTTCGGCATCATACTTCATCGCGTTGTTCGCGATCAGGCTGGCATAGCCGTGTACGACGGCCGCCAGCGGCTCGAAAAAACCGATCGCTCCATCCGCATCCAGGCCTTCTTCCCGACAGACCGCATCGAGCACGCCTGCGGCCTCCGGCGATCGGATCAACTCTTCCAGGCTGAAGCCTGAAAACCGACCGGACTGAAACAGAAAGCGAAACAGCTGCGGCTCTTCCTCGGCGAACCGGATGTACCGGATCCCGATCTCCAACAGGCTGCCGCCCGCCAGGATGTATTCGCTGTGGCAGGCGTCCGCTCTCCGGTAAACCAGGTCCTTCAGGGTTTCCAGGTTCGGAAACCGATACATGATGGGCTGCGTGGAACAGCCGAGAAGGGCGGCGAGGTTCCTCACCGTCAAAGAATCATGTCCTTTCTCCCGTATCAACCGGAAAGCGCCGTCGATCATGGCTTCTCTCGTGGTGGTCGCCTTTCTTGGCATCGACATTCCCTCCGCCGTTTTATAACATTTGTTATTGTACAGCAGATACCCTGTCCTGTCAACGGTCGGACAGTCATGCGTGAAAATGCCGGCTCATCGCAAAAGATCATGTGCTGCTCTATGGACTTTGCCGCAAGATTACGCTATACTGGATGCGTGGACAGGCAGCAAGACCGGTCCGGACCGATCCCGGCGAACACACGTCGTTCTCCGGGCCGCACGGCCCGGCGCTGTCTATCGATCCGAACACTCCATCACAGATCATCGGAGGCGGCCCATGGACCCGATCTCGATACTGATGTTCGTATTCTCCGGCGCGCTGCTTCTGTACGCAGCGCTGCTCGCGGCCACAAAGGACTACGGTCTGATCCCGCGCGGGCATATGGCGAAGGTGAAGGACCGAAAGGCCTACGCCGCAAACGTGGCAAGGATGGTCGCGCTGGTGGCGATGGCGCCGCTTTTGTGCGGGCTGATCGCGCCGTTTTCGCTGCCCCTGGCCCTGTTGGCGCTGTTCGCCGGTACTGCCCTTGCGATATGGATCGGCCTGAAGGCCTGGCGAAGCTAGTCCCTTCATGGCCGAACGGCTCAAAACGGATGAAGCGGTATAAGCGGCAGCTTCCCGCTGATCGTGTCCGCAGCTTTGTCATGACCTCTTGTGTGGCGTGAAACTCATCCATCCTTCCGGTGGGGCGGCCCTCGATTAAAATCCTCTTCTTCATCGGCAGCTCCTTTGGCGTGCAGCACGCCGTCGTCTTTTTTCCTGTCCGACGCGACGTATCTTCTAAAGATGTGTTATTGATTATTACTGAAAGATACTATATAATGTTTGACAGGATCCGAGATCCTGTCGTCGACGCCGCGCTCGGACGCGGCGGGTGGATGAAAGGGACCGGCGCCGTTCCCTGCGGCCGATCCCGAACAGTGGGTCCGGGCCGTCCGGTCGCTCTGGCGGCGCGGTTTGGGGCTATGGACGCGACAATGCCATTGAGAGGTGAAAGGTATGCGGGAACTGACCGTCGACGCATCTCTGGACCAGATCGGGCGAGTGACCGACTTCGTCAATGAACAGCTGTCTGAACTCGGCTGCTCGCAGCGCATTCGGATCCAGGTGGATGTGGCGATCGACGAGCTCTTCGGCAACATCGCCCGTTACGCTTACGACCCGGAGGTCGGACCGGCCACCGTGCGGGTGGACGTGGAGGATGACCCGCTGAGCGTGATCATCACGTTCATCGATCACGGTGTGCCCTACGATCCCCTTTCCGCCGAGTTCGTGGATACGACCCATCTTCCGGCGAAGGAACGTCCCATCGGCGGACTTGGGTTGTTCATGGTGAAGAAGACCATGGATGACATCAGCTACAGCTACCAGGAAGGGCAGAACATACTCACCATTCGCAAGAGGATCTGAAACAGCATCTTGATCGGGAGGGATACCTACATGTCCGCAACGGTTTATGAAAAGAATGGCAGCACGCTGACCGTGAAGCCTGAAGGGCGTCTGGATACCGCGACGTCGCCCGTGTTGGAAAGAGAGCTGCAGGAACGGCTGGACGGTGTCCAGGAGATCATCATGGATTTCGAGAAGGTGGAGTACATCTCCTCCGGCGGTCTGCGCGTGCTGCTGACCGTCGAACAGACGATGGAAGCCAGGGACGGAAGTCTGCGCCTCATCCATGTGAACGAAAACATCATCGAGATCTTCGACCTCGTCGGCTTCATGGATGTGGTGACGGTCGAGCGCGACTGACCCTGTATCCGGGCGCATCCTTCGGGCGGCCCGCCGCGCCTGCTCCCTCGGACGCATACGCGTCCACGGGTTTTTAAGTCGTGACGCGGCTGCGCCTCCTGCACAGGCAGTGCGACAGCGCCATGCATGTCTTTGGCACAACAGCATTTTGAAAAGGAGTAACGATATGTTCCAGTACACAGAGGAAAGCGGAAAGCTGATCATCGCACTCACCGGCAAGATCGATTCGTCCAACGCGTCGGCCCTCGAGAAGGAATTGAAGGCCATCTGCGGCGCGCATCCGGGCAAAGCGGTAGAGCTCGACTGCGACCAACTGGAGTATGCCAGCAGCGCCGGTCTCCGCGTGATCCTCCGCCTCAAGCAGGACGTGGACGATACCGTGCTCACGAACGTCCATTCGGAGCTTTACGACATCTTTGACATGACGGGCTTCACCGAGATGATGGAAGTGCGCAAAGCCTACCGCGTGTTCTCGGTGGACGGCTGCGAGGTCATCGGCCAGGGCGCCAACGGCAAGGTGTATCGCATCGACCCGGACACCATCGTCAAGGTCTATCTGAATCCGGATGCTCTGCCCGAGATCCATCGTGAGCGCGAGCTCGCGCGTCTGGCCTTCGTCGCTGGTGTGCCGACCGCCATCCCCTATGACGTCGTGCGCATCGAAGGCGGCGGCTACGGCTCGGTCTTTGAGCTTTTGAACGCCACCAGCTTTGCCAAGCTCCTCATTCGCGGCGAAAGGACGCTGGACGATGTGGCGGAGATGAGCATACGCCTGTTGAAGCTCATCCACTCCCGGGAAGTGCGTTCGGAGATCCTGCCGGACATGAAGGCGGTCGCGCTGAACTGGGCGGATTTCCTGAAGGATCATCTGCCCCCGGACCAGTTTGAAAAGCTGCTCGCGCTGCTCGATGCCGTGCCGGAGGATGCGCATCTGATGCACGGCGACTACCATGTGAAGAACATCATGCTGCAGGACGGAGAGAGCCTGCTCATCGACATGGATACGCTGTGTCACGGACACCCGATCTTCGAACTGGCCAGCATGTACAACGCTTACGTGGGCTTCGGGCTGGTCAACCCGGAACAGACGATGCGGTTCCTCGGCATCCCGCAGGACACCTGCGCCGCGCTCTGGCGCAGGAGCCTCGAGCTGTATCTCGACACGCAGGATGCCGGCAGGGTGGCCGAAGTCGAGGCCAAAGCGAAGATCGTCGGCCTGACGCGGCTCATCCGTCGGGAGATCCGGCGAAACGGCCTGAACCGCGAGGACGGACGGCGAATGATCGAAGCCTGTCGCGCGGAGCTCGCCCGGCTGCTGCCCGACGTCGATTCGCTGGTGTTCTGATATGCTGAACGGAGCGATCGACCTGCACCTGCATTCGACGGTCTCCGACGGCACGGACACCCCCGTAGAACTGCTCGAACGCGTTCGCGAGGCGGGGATCAGATGGTTCGCGCTGACCGATCACGACGCGGTGAAGGGCTGCGGTGTGATCCGCGGCGCGCTCGGGGCGGATGACCCGCGGTTTTTAAACGGCGTGGAATTCTCCTGCCGCGATGACGACGGGAAGTACCACATCCTCGGCTACGGGTTCGATCCGGACAGTCCGTCCGTCCAGCGGCTGGTCGAGGCAGGGCACAGCATCCGCATGAACAAGGTTGCGGCGCGGCTGGATTTTCTGCGCACTGCGTTTGGATTCACCTTTCCTGATGACGAGATCCGGGATCTGTTGTCGCTCGACAACCCCGGAAAGCCGCACATCGGCAACCTGATGGTGAAATACGGCTACGCCCCGAGCAAGGAAGCGGCGATCGACGAGTACATCGACCGCGCAAAGATCCGCAGCGGATCCATCCGACCGGAAGAGGCGATCCAGGGCATCCTGCAGGGCGGCGGCATCCCCGTGTTGGCCCATCCCGCCTTCGGCAGCGGAAGCGAGCTCATACTGGGCGATGCGATGGACCGCCGCCTGCGCCGGTTGATCGATATGGGCCTGCAGGGCGTGGAAGCCTTTTATTCCGGCTTCTCGCCGATGCTGCAAAACGAGATCCTGGCATTGGCGGAGAAATATCGGCTGTATGTCACGGCCGGCAGCGATTACCACGGCAGCAACAAGCTCGTCACGATCGGGGATACGAATCTCGACAGCGCCTCGGCGATGCCCGAAGGGCTGATGCGCTTCCTGGAGGAAGCCGGTCGCGCCTGATGAACGGATCAGGGATTATTCAACAATGGGAGGCACTGGATGATGAGATCCTGGGATGGCAACGCGAAGGTCGTTTCGAAGCTGATGATGCGGCTCTTGCCGATCCAGATCCTGCTCGCGGCGGTCGGAGCTGTCAACGGCATCGTGTCGAGCTTTTTTGCCAGCAACTACGTCGGCATCGACGCGATGAGCGCGGTGGGCCTTTACAGCCCGATCAGCATGCTGCTCACCGCATGCAGCGTCATGCTGGCGGGCGGTTCCTCCATACTCTGTGGCAAGTACCTTGGCAGAAACGAACAGGACAAGGTGCAAAACGTGTTCTCCCTGAACCTGTTGTTTTCCGTGATGGTCGCGGGGCTGTTCGTCGTGCTGTTCCTGTTTATGGGCCTGTTCGACCTGACCGGCGTCTTCACGCGGGATGAAACGGTGCGGCCCCTGTTCAATCGCTACCTGATCGGCCAGGTGATCGGTATCTTCCCGCTCGTGCTGGGGAACCAGCTGCCCGATTATCTCGCCATGGAGAACCGGCAGAAGCGCGCGATGGCAGCGAGCCTCGTCTACATCGGGGTCAATATCGTGCTGAACATCCTCTTCGTCCAGGTGCTCCGTCTGGAAGCCTTTGGCCTGGCGCTGGCGTCATCGCTGGGCCTCTGGGTGTTCTTCGGGATACAGGCGCAGCATTTTCTGGCGCACAAGTCCAGCCTGCGCCTGCGCCTGAAGGGGCTCAAGTGGCGCGAAGGCTTCGAGATGGTCCGGATCGGCCTGCCGGGCGCGGCCAGCAATGGCTATGAGACCCTTCGAAAGATCATCGTGAACCGCCTGCTGGAGGTGTTCGTCGGAAGCGTCGGCATCTCCGCGTTCGCCGCCTCAGACAGCCTGCTCAGGATCTTCTGGTCGGTGCCGACGGGCATGCTGGCGATCTCGCGCCTGATGATCAGCATCTGCGTGGGTGAAGAAGACCGGCAGACGCTCACGGATGTGATGCGGGTCATGTTCAGGCGCTTTATCCCGATCATGTGCGCGTTATCCGCTGTGATCATCGTGTGCGCAGAACCGTTCACGCGGCTCTTTTTCCAGGATTCCTCCGAGCCCGTCTACATGATGACGGTCTGGGGCTTCCGCATCCTCCCGCTCTGCATGCCGCTGAGCATCATCTGCATGCACATCGTGTGCTATGGCCAGGCCTCGGGCAAACGCGGGCTCGTGCACGTGCTGGCCCTGCTGGACGGCGTCGTGTGCGTCGCGGCTTTCACCGCACTGCTGATCCGGTGGATGGGGATCAACAGCGTCTATGTCGCCAATGTGCTGAACGGCGTCACATGTGTGATCGTGATCCTGGTCTATTCTCGTCTGAAGACGAAGCATTTCCCCGGGAACATGGATCAGCTGATGGTGATCCCCGACGGCTTCGGCGCGGATCCGGACGCGAGGATCGACATCTCCGTCCGAAGCATGGACGAGGTGCTGATGGTGTCGCGGCAGATCACCGAATTCTGCCGCAGGCGCGGCATCGACGAGCGGCGGGTCTACCACGCCAGCCTCTGCATGGAGGAGATGGCCGGCAACATCGTTGAACACGGCTTCAAAAAGGATCGCAAGCACCATTCGATCGACATTCGCGTCGTTCACAGGAACGACGACGTGATCGTCATGCGCATCCGGGACGACTGTGTGCCCTTTGACCCTGAGGAAAGAAAGGAATTGGTCGATCCAAAGGACTTCATGAAAAATGTCGGCATACGGATGGTCTACAAGAGCGCACGCTCGGTCGAGCATCAGAGCATCCTCGGGCTGAACGTGCTGACCATACAGATCTGACCTTCCGAACACGACAAAGGAAGGCGGATCCTCTCCCCCTTCCCTGCGAAGAAGCGTCCTGGGTGGGCCGGGTCTCCGGCTCGCCCGGGACGCTTTAATCGATCAGGCCAAAGTGGCGCAGCGCTTTTTCGATGCCGTCGTCGTCCACCGTGTCCGTCACATAGTCTGCGGCCGCCTTCACGACGTCGCTTGCGTTGCCCATCGCCACGCCGATGCCGGCGAAGCGAAGCATATCCATGTCGTTCTCCCCGTCGCCGAAGGCCATGGTCTCCTCCTGAAGGATCCCGTTCATCTCAAGATAGCGCTGGATGCCCGACGACTTGCCCCCGCCCTTCGGAATGATGTCGATGCCCGTTTCGTTCCAGCTGGTGACGGAGCACTCGTCCAGGAACTCGTCCAGCAGCTTTTTCTGTTTCTCCGGGACAAAGGCGAGGATCTGATAGACGCTGCCGCCGTCATAGCTGTCGACCCTCGGGATCGTTCCCTTCGTCTGCTCCTGCGTATGTATGACCGTGTCGTTCACGAAGTTGATATACCGGTCGTTTTCTCCGATCAGCACGAAGGGGATGCGCTTCGATTGGAATATCCGCGCCAGGACCTTCATCTCCCCCGGGTCTATGGTCGTCCCCGCATAGGCCTTCTGGTTCTCGTCGAGCAGGAGATTCCCGTTCAGCGTGAGATAACCGTCAAACGGAATGTTGCTGACGGGCAGCCTGGAATACTCGATCATATGCCGTCCGGTCGCCACGATCGTCTTGATCCCCTTTGAACGCAGCTGGCGCAGCGCGCGGCGCGTGCTTTCGGGCACGTCGTTCAGGCGATGGGAAAGGAGCGTCCCGTCCACGTCAAAGAAAACAGCCCTGATCTGTCTGTCGTTCATCGCAGATCCCCTTCATCGTATCATCTGATCTCTTCCCGCATGATCGCCCCGCCGGTATGCAGGACGCCCCCGTCGCGCGCCCGGCTCAGCGCAGGGCGGTGCGCGGCATCACACCCACAGCACCAGGTTGTTCAGCTTGAGCATGGTCGTGTATTGAACGTCCCGGGCGGAAGCGATCGCCAGGCGCAGCCCGATGTGATGCATGGGCACGCTGCGATCATACAGCTGAAGCTGCTTCACCGGATCGAATATCTCGCAGTCGTCCCGCATGCGCACGATATAGTCGTCGCCCTTTTTCAGGATGCGCATGTCGATGGTATTGCGGTGGCCGGAGCGAAAGCCCGTCATGACCGTGTTGGTCGCCAGCTCCTCCACCGCCAGCGAGATCGTGTACTTCCGCTTGGCGTCACAGCCATGCTCGTCGCAGAACTTCCAGGCGGCATGGGACAGCTCGATCACTTCGTCATGGCTGCTGATCGTCTTGTCGATGCGATCCGCTTCACAGACATCGAAGTCCACCGGAAGTGCCAGCATCCAATCCCACAGATCCGCGGGGCGCGCGTGTTCGCTTCGGTTCATCAAAACGGCGATCACGCCAAGGGTCAGGGACAGGAGCACCTGTGCGGCAGGGAACGCGTACCACACGGCGTCCACGCCGAACCGGGGAAGCAGCAGCAACGCGGCGACCACGATGAGCGCGCCCTCCGAAAGGAAGTTGCCCAGCATGGCGGTCTTCACCTTCCCCCGCCCGTCCAGATACCCGATATATGCGCGGTTCAGCGCATATATCGGCATGCTGACGGCATAACTGCGGGCAGCCCGGATGCCGTATCGCAGCGCCTCCGGGGAATCCTTGAGGAAAAAGGCCGCAAACAGCGGGGACGCGAACCAGAACAGCACGGCGATCGCCGCGACGATGGATCCGGACACTGCCACATAGTTTTGTGTCAGCCGCTTGAGCATGGGGCGGTTCTCTTCGCCCAGCAGGACGCCTGTCAGCGTGACGACGGTGTCCGCAACGCCGAAGATAAAGGGATTCAACAGGGAGTCTGCCTGGCGCTGCACCGAAAAGGCGGCGATGCAGCCGGTGGTCGCGATGGCCGCGAGTATGTGGTTCAGCGTGATGGTCCGCACGGTGTTGGACACGCGGCCGACGCCCGTGGGCATGCCCTTTGAGAGCATCACGCCCGTTTCCTTCCAGCGGATGCTCGCCAGAGAGAAGCGGGTCAGGCGCTCCTTCCGGCGGAAGTGCAGCAGATATACGCCGAGCGCCACATAATGGCTGATGCTCGTGGCAAGGCCCATGCCGAAGGTGTCGCCGCCCATCACAGCGATCAGGATATCCAGCGTGATATCCACCATCGTCAGCGCCATCGACGCTATGATCGTGAGATGGCGGTCGTTGTCGATCGCCATGTAGCCCCCAAGGACGCGCGACGCGTTCATCGCCGGCAGGCCGATCGCGAGCCCCAGGAGATACCCGCGGGTCTTCTCCAGCAATCCCGCGGCGCTGCCCGTCGCGCCGAGCAGGACGCAGATCGGATCGGCAAAGATGAACACGGCCAGCATCATCAGGACGGAAAGCCCCACGCCCAGGAGCATCGAGAGCGAAAACACGCCCTTGGCGCCCTCCATATCGCCATGGCCGATCATCAGCGTGAATCGGTTGCGGGCGCCCGAGGCGATCACCGCGCCGAATACCGCAAAGACGATCACGACGGGGCTGGCCAGTCCGAACGCCGCCAGGGAATCCACGCCGAGCATCTGACCGATGACGACGCCGTCGATCAGGGAGCCGATGGATGTCGTGAGCGACGAGATGATGTACACCATCATGCTCGAAATGAAGGTGTTCCGGATGATGCGATTGCCGTCATCGGCAATGGAAAAGACGGAACGGCCGCGCAAGTGAAATGCACCTCCCCAGGGCAAAGCCTCCGTGTTCGGTCCCGTCGGTAAGGCATCGGACCTTATGCCGATGCGCTGTCAACAACGATTTCTTTTGGTTATTGTAACAGATTCCGGCCGACCGGTCAATATCGGAAATGCGGCAGGCAAGGGCCGATCCCCTGCCTGCCGCAGACGGGCGCGACGCCGGCGCCGGGTGCAAGGCGGCGTCCGCTTTCGGACGCGACACCTCCCGTCACCGAACTCACTGGATCCGAAGCGTGATCTGGTTCGTATACTCCCCCGCGTCGATCGCCTCATAGGACAGCTCGGGCGCGATGCCCCTGATCAGCGACAGCGGAAGCGCTTCGCCGCACCGGGTGATGTCCTGCCGTGGGCCGTTGTAGCGCACGGTCAGCACGGCGGTCTCCTCGGCCTCCGCGTGCTCCACCACCGCCTGTATGCGCGGCTCCCGCAGGGTGGGGATCAGAAGCTGTTGCACCGATTCCTCGAAGGCCAGCTGTATGCGGTTGGCGAGCTTGTGCGGGATCTGGTTCCGGTTGCAGTATTGCGCGATCTCCCCGGCCATGCCCAGGAAATCGTAATCGCGGCTGTCGATGGTCAGCTCCAGGACCTTCAGCCTGCGCACGAAGCGCCGCGTGTTCTCCCGCCGCGGGGCGTCGAAGATCTGCTCGGGCGTGCCGTCCTCATAGATGCCGCCCTCGTCCATGTAGAACACGCGGTTCGATATGCCGCGGGCAAAGGCCATCTCATGCGTCACGATGAGCAGCGTCTTGCCCGTCTGCGCCAGGTCGCGGATGACCGCCTGCACCTCGCCTACCATCGTGGGGTCGAGGGCGCTGGTCGGTTCGTCGAACAGTATGACTTCCGGGTCCATGGCCAGCGTGCGCGCGATGGCGAT
>JAFRMB010000089.1 GCA_017430945.1 Clostridia bacterium
CCCGGCGTTCTACGCGGTGAACCAGGCCTGCGCCGAGTCCGTCGAGGGCTGGCAGGAGAATCCCGGCGCCTGGGCGAACGAGGCTGGCTTCGTGACCTCCGGCCCCTTCACGCTGACCGAGTGGACCCACAACGAGTCCATGGTGTACACCAAGAACCCCAACTACTATGACGCCGAGAACGTGAAGCTGGAGAAGCTGGAGTTCATGCTCTCCGCCGACGATACCGCGATCTATGCCGCCTATCAGGCCGGCGACGTGGACTTCATCGATTCCGTTCCGACCGATGAGATCCAGAACCTGAAGGATTCCCCCGAGTTCCACATCATCGACAACCTGGGCACCTACTATGTGTGCTTCAACGTGAAGTCCGACCTGTTTGCCGGCAAGACCGTCGAGCAGGCTGCCGCGATGCGCAAGGCTTTCTCCAAGCTGATCGACCGCGACTACATCATCGACACCGTGGGCCAGTGCGAGCAGAAGCCGGCGAACGCCTTCATCCCCGAGGGCATGGCGGACGGCAATGGCGGCGTGTTCAAGGCCAACGACGATGCCTACACCTATCCGGATGCGGAGAACGTGGGCTACTACGGCTACGAAGTGGACGTGCCCGGCGCGATCGAGCTGCTGAAGGAAGCGGGCTTCGAGTTTGACGGCGAGAAGCTGTCCGCCAACACCCCCATCTCCTTCGAGTATCTGACCAACGAGTCCTCCGGTCACGTGGCCATCGCCGAGTGCATCCAGCAGGATCTGGACGCTGTGGGCATCAGCATGACCATCCGCACCTGCGACTGGAACGTGTTCCTGGACGACCGCAAGGCCGGCAACTATGACATCGCGCGCAATGGCTGGATCGCTGACTTCAACGACCCGATCAACATGCTCGAGATGTGGACCACCGATTCCGGCAACAACGACTGCCAGTTCGGCCGTTGAGCTGATACCGTATGATCCCGCGTGGGGCTGCCGTTTACCGGCAGTCCCACTTGATTTTTGCGCGCGTTTGGAGTATAGTGTCAGAGAAGACAAAACGTGGCATTCGGGGAAGACATGGATAAACAGAAGATACGCGAAAAGTCCAGCCAGGACAATTCAAAGACGCTGCTGGTGGAGCGGGGCAGGCGGGGCGTGCTGAACGTGCTGTTCGGCCGCACGATGGTCATCGTCGTGCTGCTGGCGCTGCAGATCCTGCTGCTCTTCATGGTGTTCCGTTCGTTCCGTTTCGTACAATACATCTACGCGGCGCAGCAGGTGCTGAACGTGGTGTTCGTGCTGCACATGGCGAACCGGGGCTCCAACCCGGGCATCAAGATCAGCTGGATCCTGCTGGTGGTGCTGGCGCCGCCGATCGGCGTGTTCCTGTATCTGTTCGTGGAGATGGACTGGGGGCACCGGGTGCTCAACCGCCGGCTGAGTGAGTTGATGAAGGAGACGGAGGCGATGATGCCCGACCGCGCCGCCTTCCGCCGGCGGCTCAAAAAGCAGGATCCGGCACTGGGCGGACTGGCTGAGTACACCTGGAAGCACGGCAGCTTCGGCCCGTACGACAGCACCGAGGCGCATTATCTACCCAGCGGCGAGCAGGCGCTGGAGGCGATGCTCGAGGAGATCGACAAGGCGGAGCACTTCATATTCCTCGAGTTTTTCATCATCGACGAAGGCGAGATGTGGGGCAGGGTACTTAAAAAGCTGGAGACGAAGGTGAACGAGGGCGTGGAGGTCCGCGTGCTCTATGACGGCACCTGCGCCATCTTCCGGTTGCCCTACCGCTATCCGAAGATGATGGAACAGCTGGGCATCAAGTGCAAGATGTTCTCCCCACTGCGTCCCCTGGTGTCCACGCACTACAACAACCGCGACCACCGCAAGATCCTGGTGGTGGACGGCCGGGTGGCCTTTACCGGCGGTGTGAACCTTGCGGATGAATACATCAACAAAAAGCAGCTGTTCGGCCACTGGAAGGACAACGCGCTGCTGATCCGGGGCGAGGCGGTGCGAAGCTTCACGATGATGTTCCTGCAGATGTGGAACATCGACGAGGCAGGGGAAGACTACAGCCGATACCTGTCCGTCTCCGAGCCGGTGACCGGCGCGCAGGGCTATGTGCTGCCCTTTGGCGACAGTCCGCTGGACGATGAGCGCGTGGGCGAGATGGTGTATCTGGACATCATCGATCGCGCCGTACGTTATGTGCACATCATGACGCCCTATCTGATCCTTGACAATGAGACGATCACGGCGCTGACCTTCGCCGCCAAGCGGGGCGTGGATGTGTCCATCATACTGCCCCACGTACCGGACAAGCGCTACGCGTTCGCGCTCGCCAAGACGCACTATCGCGAGCTCATACAGGCCGGCGTGCATATCTATGAGTATACGCCGGGCTTCGTCCACGCCAAAGTGTTCGTCTCCGACGACAGAAAGGCCGTGGTGGGCACGATCAACCTGGACTACCGCAGCCTGTACCTTCATTTTGAGTGCGCCGCCTGTCTGTTCGACATGCCCGCGGTGGCCGAAGTGGAGGTGGATTTCCGCCAGACTCGGGCCAGGTGCCAGGAGATCCGGCTTGAGGACCTGCGGAAGATCAGCGTTTTGACGCGGGCCGCCGGATGGCTGCTGAAGGTGCTGGCGCCGCTCATGTGATCGGCCTAAACGGCTGCGGCACGGCGCTCGGGAAAGGCGGGATCCTTCGCCCAAAAGGCGAGGGATCCCGTCAAATCGTTGAAAACGCTGTGATCCATCGAGACGCGCTATTTCGGCGTCTTGGCCGTGCGAACGGTGAGTTGCTCGCCGTCGGAGCTGACAGTGACGTGGCTGTGCCGGTTCGAGGAGGTGATGTACACCTTGCTGCCGCGCCTTTTGAGCCAGCTCACATACCCGCCCTGCGGCATATGCCGTTTGTCTGTGGATATGACGGTGATCTTGGGATTACACAGCTTGGCGGCGTATTTCTGTTCACCGTTGTGGTGCGGGTTCTTGAAAACATCCGCCTTCAGCGCTGCTGCGCCCATTTTCTTCTTGATCGCGCTGAATTCGGGGGACATGGCATCGCCGGTGAGAAGGTAAGTGTTCTTTCCGTAGAATCCCTTTAAGATCAGTGAATTATAGTTTTCGCTCGTGTCGTGCGAACTGGAGCGCCTGATCTTCCTGGGCCCGAGCATTTCAAAGAAGGCGCCGCCGATGCAAAAGCGCTCTCCGACCCGCAGGATGTGATACGGCGTTCTCTTCGCGGCGGATTTTTCATTTTTGCCATGTGCCCACGACCGGATCTTCTTGATGACCCTGCTGTGGGGCACGAGCACCATGTCCGTAGGGATCTTCGCGAGGATGCAGCCGGCGCCGCCAACGTGATCCTTGTGCGCATGGGTGCCGATGTAGAACTTAAGATGGGTCACGCCCTGCTTTCGCATATACTTGACAGCCTTGGCACCGTAGCCGTGCGTGCCTGAATCGATGAACGCGTATTCGCCGCCACACCTGATCAGTATGCCGTCGTTGCGCCCGATGTTCATGAATGTGACATCGAGGTTGCCGTCCACCGTTGTCATGGGGTCGATGTGGGCATCCACGGTGACCAGACAGCTGGCATGCTTTCCGTTCAGCGTCCTCGCAGTAATGACGGCACTGCCGGTCCTGCAGCCGATGATCTCGCCCGTTTCGGGGTCTACCGAGGCGATGTCGGGACTCGAGCTTTCGAAACGGACCTTCGATTCACCTTTATTGAGCTTGTATGTCAGCAGCGCAGATTCACCGGTCGCGATCTCGGCATAGCTCGTGCCCAGGCTGATGCTCGTGGGGGCCTTGGGGACGATGACGGTGATCCGGTCGGACAGGCCGCTGCAGGTCGTGGCGGTGATCACAGCCTTTCCGGGCTTCAGGGCGTTGATGCAGCCGTTCTTCACCCGTGCGATCTTTGACGATGAAGAAGTCAGACCCACGACGCTGTAAGCGTCCGATGGCTCGATCATGGGCGCAGGCTGCCAGGTCTCACCTACGAACAGCTTGATCTCCGGAGCGTCGAAGGCGATACTGGAGGGCGAGGGCAGCACATGAACGGTACATACGCCCATCGCGCCGTCCGGCGTGATGCCGTACACAGTGGTATCGCCCTCCGAGACACCGGTAACGCGGCCTGTCTTTGGATCCACGACAGCGATGCTCTCATCGCTGCTTTCGTAGCCGATCGAAGCCATCGTGTCCGGGGGAAGCGTGGCGCGAAAATCCTGAGACACGCCGACCGCCAGCGGCAGCGCATCTGAGGAGGGGATGAGGTACGTCGGTGCGGGCAGGACCTTCACCTTCACTTTGGCGCTCCGTTTGTAGGTGGTGACCTTTACGTAGGCCTCGCCCGGGCTGACGGCGCTGAGCCGCCCATCGTCGGTCAGACTCAGCACACCGTTGTCATCCACGCTGAACGTTCGTGTGAAGGCGGCGGTATTCTTGGGCAGTTTGACGGTGAGGGACGTGGTCTGGCCGACGCCCATCGTGGTCTGACCGACCGCCAACGTCACTTTTTTGGGTGCTTTTTTTACGGTAACCTTCAGCGTCAACGCGTGCGACGCATCGGCCCGCACGGTGATCGTGGCTTTCCCGGTCTTTTTGGCCACCAGTGTGCCGTTTGCCGACACGGCGGCGACCTTCTTTCTGCTGCTCTTATAGGTCAGTGTGCACTCGGCATTTGAGGGCTCCGGCGATATCGCCAGATCGACCTTTTCACCGACGCCCAGGGTCAGCGACGTGTAGGGCGCAGAGAGCCCCGACAGTTCGATCGGAGCGGCATCCGTTCCGTCGATCGGATCGTCCTCGCCGGAACCGTCACCGTTGCCGTCTGTGTCATCCGGATCGGGAGTGCCGTCGGACGCCGCCAAAGCGACGCCTGCGGCGATGTCGTTCGACGTGTCTGCGACCGCGACGTCCGCAACGTTTTCCGGATCGCTCCCGGGCTGCGGATCGTCGCTCCCGGTGAGTCCGTCCACGGGATCATCGGCATCTGCGACGTCCGCAACGCTTACCGGGTCGCTTCCGGACTGAGGATCGTCGCTCCCGGGAAGTCCGTCCTCAGGATCGTCGGCGTACGCGCTGTCCGATACGGTATCATCGGCGTCGGATGATCCGGCGACATCCGCCGGCTCGTCTTCCGGATCCTGGATCTCACTGCCGGATGCCGCGTCAGCGCCGTCTGACGCAGACGGTGTACCCGATGCGAAGTCACAGAGTTCGAAGGATCCCATCACTTCCGGCGTGGTCTCCACCGGATCGGCGGACACCGGCAGGTCGTCTTCGACCGCCTCTGAAAGTGAGCTGACGCAGCTCATGAACAGTATCACGACCAACAACAGGCAGATCATGCGCCGAATACTCATTATAGGACCTCTCTTCAGATGGTATTGTCGTTATTTTACATGGATTTATCACAAAAGTCAACAAGTTTCCGTGCAGCGGTCATGCTGCATCTGACGGGCAGTCGGATCGAATGGCTTCATTCGCATATAACTGCATAAAAATACATTCTTAACTTGCATTCGGGCGCGAATGGACGTATAATATACACATATTTTTGAATAGCAAGGTGCATGGTATGATCAGGGTATTCATTGACGGCAGCGCGGGGACCACAGGCCTGCGTATTCGTCAGAGGCTTGAGGCGCGCGGGGACATCGCGCTGATCACGCTGGACGAAGCCGTGCGAAAGGATATCGATGCGCGCCGCGAGGCGCTGAACGCGGCCGACATCGCCTTTCTGTGCCTGCCCGACGCGGCTGCGGAAGAGGCGGTCCAGTTGGTCCGGAACAGCCACACGGCGGTCATCGACACCTCGACCGCCCATCGGACGGCAGCCGGATGGACATACGGCATGCCCGAGCTTCCGGGCCGGCGCGAGGCGATCGCCGCGTCGAAGCGGATCGCCAATCCCGGCTGCCACGCCAGCGGCTTCATCGCACTGATCGCGCCGCTGGTGGCTGCGGGGATCGTGGCGCGCGACGCGCGCTTGAGCTGTTTTTCACTGACGGGCTATTCCGGCGGCGGCAAGCGCATGATCGCCGAATACGAGTCGCCGGACCGGTCGGATCTGCTGGCGGCGCCGCGGCAATACGGCCTCTCCCAGCGCCACAAGCACCTGGCGGAGATGGCAAAGGTCTGCGGGCTGGAAGCGCCGCCCGGTTTTTCGCCCATCGTGGCGGACTTCTACAGCGGCATGGAGGTCAGCGTCCATCTGTTCGACGTGGATGTCGAGCGGGTGCGGGATGTGTACCGGGCGGCATACCCGGGGCCGGTGATCCGTTACGCGGAGGCAACGGACGAGGGCGGCTTCCTGTCGGCCGCGGCGCTCTCGGGGCGGGACGACATGGAGATCACCGTAGACGGCTTTGACGGCCGCGCGCTGCTGACGGCCCGGTTCGACAATCTGGGCAAGGGCGCCTCGGGCGCGGCGATTCAGAATATGAACCTGGTGATGGGCGTCGATGAGACCACAGGCCTGTGCCTCAAGGGGGAGGAGAAATGATGGAACGCATCCAATGGATCCAGGGCGGCGTGTGTGCCGCACAGGGCTTCGTCGCCGGCGGCGTGCACTGCGGCATCCGGAAAAACCACGACAAGAAGGACCTGGCGATGATCGTCAGCTGCTGTGAAGCCAGCGCAGCGGCGGTGTACACCCGGAACCTGGTGAAGGGCGCGCCGCTGCTCGTGACGAAGCAGCACCTTGAGAACGGCACTGCCCGGGCGGTCATCTGCAACAGCGGCAACGCGAACACCTGCAACGCGGACGGCATCGAGATCGCCGAGGCCATGAGTCGGCTGGTGTCCGAACACGTCGACGGCGTCGCGCCGGAGGACGTGATCGTCGCCTCAACCGGTGTCATCGGCCAGCCGCTGGACATCCGACCCATCGCACAGGGGATCGGGCAGCTGGCGGCCGACCTGTCCGGGCAGGGCAGCCGGGCAGCGGCCGAGGCCATCATGACCACGGACACTGCCGTCAAGGAGGTCGCCGTCGAATTTGAGGCGGGCGGCAGGCTGTGCCGGCTGGGCGGCATCGCCAAGGGCAGCGGCATGATCCACCCCAACATGGCCACGATGCTCGTGTTTCTGACCACCGACTGTGCGATCAGCCCGGACATGCTCCGCAAGGCGCTGTCCGATGACGTGAAGGCCTCGTTCAACATGCTGTCCATCGATGGGGACACTTCCACCAACGACATGGTGTCCATCATGGCCAACGGCATGGCGGGCAACCCTGTGATCGAAGCGCCGGGCGCGGACTATGACGCCTTTGCCGCCGCGCTGAATGCGATCACCGGTGCGCTGTGCCGCCGCATCGCCGCCGACGGAGAGGGCGCAACGAAGCTTCTGATCTGCCGGACGGGCGGCGCCGGGGACCTCGATACCGCCAGGACTGTGGCCAAGAGCGTCATATGCTCCAGCCTCCTGAAGGCGGCCATGTTCGGAGCGGACGCCAACTGGGGGCGCGTGCTGTGCGCCATCGGCTATTCCGGCGCGGATGTGGACGTCGAGCGGATCGACGTGGCGTTTGCTTCGGCGAAGGGCGTCATCGAGGTCTGCAGGAGGGGCGCGGGCGTGCCGTTCTCCGAGGAGAAGGCCAAGGAGATCCTGCTGGAAAAGGAGATCGAGATCCGCGTGGACCTGAACGACGGCGATGCCGCCGCTACGGCCTGGGGCTGCGATCTCACCTATGATTACGTGAAGATCAACGGAGACTATCGGACCTGAGGCGCGGTACGCGCGCCCGGCGAAGGACCGGGCGCGGCCGGTGCCAGGGGCGCTGATGCGGAGGTCGTCTATGGAGAAGCGTTTTTCCAACGCCGAGCGCGCAGAGGTGTTGACACTTGCGCTGCCGTACATCAAGCGGTACAACGGCAGGATCGTGGTCATCAAATACGGCGGGAACGCCATGGTCAACGACACGCTGAAGCAGCAGGTCATGGAGGACATCGTACTGCTTTGGCTCATCGGCGTGAAGGTGGTGCTGGTGCACGGCGGCGGGCCGGAGATCAGCGACACCATGCAGCGCCTGGGCAAGCAGGCCGTGTTCGTGGACGGGCTGCGGGTCACCGATCGGGAGACGGTGGACATCGTGCAGATGGTGCTGGCGGGCAAGATCAACAAGACGCTGGTGAATCTGTTGGAGATGAAGGGCGGACGGGCCATGGGCATCTGTGGCATGGATGGCCGGCTCATAGAGGCGCGCGTGAAGGACGAACGCCTGGGCTATGTGGGCGAGATCACGAACGTCAACATTCAGCCGGTGCTCGATCTGCTGGAGAAGGGCTATATTCCGGTGATCTCCACGCTGGGCTGCGACGATCAGGGCAACGCCTACAACATCAACGGCGACACCGCCGCCGCCTGCATCGCGGGCGCGCTGCGCGCCGAGCGCCTCATCATGCTCTCGGACATCCCCGGCATCCTGCGGGACAGGAACGATCCCGCCACGCTGATCCCCGAGATGACCATCCTGGAGGCCGCGAGGCTGCGGGACGAGGGCGTCATCTCCGGCGGCATGATCCCCAAGGTGGACTGCTGTGTCGACGCCATACGCAAGGGCGTTCGGAAGGTCATCATCATGGACGGCCGCGTGCCGCACTCCATTCTCATGGAGCTCCTCACCGACGAGGGCGCGGGCACGATGGTGGAAGGAGGACATTACAATGAACATCCGGCAGATTGACGACACCTACATCGCGCACACCTATGCCCGCTTTCCGGTGGAGCTCCGGAAGGGCAAGGGCTCCCTGGTGTGGGACACGCAGGGCAGGGAATACATCGACCTGGGCAGCGGTATCGCCGTCAACGGCTTCGGCATTGCGGACGACGCATGGCAGCAGGCCGTGATCGAACAGCTGGGCAGGCTGCCGCATGCGTCGAACCTCTACTACACCGAGCCCTGCGCAAAGCTCGCGCAGATGCTGTGTGCGCGCACGGGCATGAAGCGGGTGTTCTTCGGCAATTCCGGTGCGGAGGCCAACGAGTGCCTCATCAAAGTGGCCCGCAAATACGCCGCCGGGAAGCACGGGGCGGACTGCTACACCATCGTGACGCTGCGCAACAGCTTCCACGGCCGCACGCTGACCACGCTGTCCGCCACCGGGCAGGACCACTACCACGAGCTGTACCAGCCGCTCACACCCGGCTTTGCGCACATCGATCCCGGCGATATGGCCGGGCTCGAGGCGCTGAGCCGGACCACGAAGCTGGCCGCGGTGCTCATCGAATGCGTTCAGGGCGAGGGCGGCGTGGTGCCGCTCGAGGCGGGCTTCGTGCACGCGCTGGCGGACTTCTGCAGCGCGAATGACGTGCTGCTGGCGGTGGACGAGGTGCAGACCGGCAACGGCCGCTCCGGTCAGCTCTACGCCTACATGACCTACGGCATCCGGCCCGATGTCGTATCCACGGCCAAGGGCCTGGGCGGCGGCCTGCCCATCGGCGCCTGCCTGCTGGGCGAGAAGGTGCAGGACGTGTTCGCCCCCGGCGACCACGGCTCCACGTTCGGCGGGAATCCGGTCAGCTGCGCCGGCGGCGTCAGCATACTGAGCCGCATCGACGAGCAGCTGCTGGCGGGCGTGCGCGAGCGCAGTGCCCTGATCTTCGCCGAGCTCACCGGTGCGCCGGGCGTCGAGTGTGTGAACGGGCTTGGCCTGATGATCGGCATCAAGCCCGTCAGGCCCGCCCGCGAGGTCGTGATGCGCTGTATGGAAAACGGCGTGCTCTGCCTGACAGCCAAGGATCGCGTGCGGCTGCTGCCGGCGCTGAACATCCCTATGGATCAGTTAAAGAAGGCGGTGGGGGTGCTCAAGGCGGCCTGCGCGGAACAGGCGTGAGACAGTCTCGGGATGGAAGGGACGCGGCGAAGCGCTTTCGCCCGCGTTCCTTCCGTTTTTGGAACGCGGCCCGCGGGTCCGGCGGCCGCGAACGGCACGCCGCGATTGACAAAGCGGCGATGGGATGTTAAAATTGAAGCGGTCAATAATGCGGTCGAACGAGGTGTTTTTCCATGAGCAACATGACTTATCCCATGACCGTCGCGGGCGTGAGGCGCGAGCTGCCGTTGTGCCCGCTGAACGAGGATCTGATGATCGGCGCATTCGTCATTTTCGGCGACATGGAGCTGACCACCGCCTGCGCCAAGGCGCTGCTCGAGCGCTGCCCGGAACATGACGTGATGATCACCGCCGAGTCCAAGGGCATCCCGCTGATCTGCGAGATGTCGCGCCTGAGCGGCAACGAGCGCTATGTGCTGGCGCGCAAGGCGCCGAAACTGTACATGCGCGATGTTTTTAAGGTGGAAGTCAATTCCATCACCACCGATCACAAACAGATGCTGTGCCTGGACGGCAGCGACGCGGCCTACATGAAGGGCAAGCGGATCGTCATCGTGGACGATGTGATCTCCACCGGCGAATCACTGCATGCGCTGGAGGCGCTGGTCGAGCAGGCGGGCGGCAACATCGTGGGCCGCATGGCCATACTGGCCGAGGGCGACGCCACCAAGCGGGGCGACCTCATCTATCTCGAGAAGCTGCCGCTGTTCAACAGGGACGGCCAGCCCATCGACTGATCCTTGAACGCAAAGCCCGCCTGCCGCAAAGACAGACGGGCATTCATATCTCTGTGGCGCGGACCCGTGCGCGCGGGCTGCTTTGATGACGACGCGACGAATCGATCGACGGAGGTGGAATCATGTATCTCAAGCTGAACGACATCGAGATGTGCTGCACCGGCGAGGAGCGCTGGGGCGACCTGCTCCGGCGGCTGCCGGACGGCGGCGCGGGCGCGCTCGGCATCACGGTGCAGGGCCGCACCTGTTCGCTGAACGATCCGGTGGAGGAGTATACCTTCGCGAGGACGCTGACGTTTGCCGACGAGGAGGGCCGCCGCATCTACGAGCGCACGCTGCAGCTGGTGTTCCTCACCGCGGCCCATCGGCTGTACCCGGAGCAGCGCGTGCGGATCAGCCACTCCTTCATGCACGGGCTCTATATCGATATGCCGGACATGGCGGTCACGCGGGAGGTCGTGCAGGCCATCGAGGCCGGGATGCGCGCCATCACGGCGTCGGACCTTCCCATCCAGCGCACGGCGGTGTCCGTCGAGGACGCCAGGAGCACCTTTGCCCGCACGGGCCAGCTGGATCGGCTGAGGATCCTCGACTATCGCCGGTTCAAGCATTTCACGCTGTATCGCATCGACGATGCGCCGTCGGATTACTTCTACGGTGAGATGGCCGTTTCGACAGGCGCGGTCTCGGTGTTCGACCTGAGGGCGCACGGCGACGGCATCATACTGCAGATGCCGGACAAGTCGTCGCCGTCCAGGCCCGCCCCCTTCGTGGATTCGCCCCACCTGCTGCGCACCTATGCCGAGGCGGCGCGCTGGCATGCCATACTCAACTGCGAGAACGTGGCGGACCTCAACGAGATGGTGACCAGTCACCGGCTGCGCGAATTCATCCGCGTCAACGAGGCGCTTCAGGAGCGCCGCATCGAGCAGATCGCCGACCAGTTCATCGCCTCGGGCGCCAAGGTGCTGCTGATCGCGGGTCCGTCCTCGTCGGGCAAGACCACATTCTCTCATCGCATGTCCATCGCGCTCAGGACGCAGGGCTTCCGGCCGGTGAAGGTGTCCCTGGACGACTACTATCTCGCCCGTGACAAGATCCCGCTGGAGCCGGACGGCTCCATCGACCTGGAGCGCATAGAGACGCTGGACATCGACCTGCTGTGCGACCACCTGGCCCGGCTGCTGGCGGGGGAGACGGTCGAGGTGCCGGAGTTCGATTTCAGGGCCGGCAAGCGCGCGGCACACACGCATGCCTTTTCGGTGGAGCCGGGCCAGCCCATCATCATCGAGGGCATCCACGGCCTGAACGACCGGCTCACCGCGAGCGTGCCGCCGGAGATGAAATTCAAGGTGTACATCAGCCCGCTGACCATGCTGAACCTGGACGACCACAACCGCATCCGCACCACAGACGCGCGGCTGCTGCGCCGCATCGTGCGTGACTATAAGTTCCGCGGCACCAGTCCGGAGGACACCATCGCCATGTGGCCGTCCGTGCGGCGGGGCGAGGAGCGGTACATATTCCCGTTCCAGGAGAAGGGGGACGCCATGTTCAATTCCGCGCTGACCTACGAGCTGTGCATCATGAAAAAGTACGCCTATCCCGCGCTGCAGGCCGTGAGCACGAAGAGCCCCCAGTACACCGTCGCCCGGCGGCTGGTGAAGTTCCTAAACTACATCGAGACCGCCGACGTGGAAGACGAGATCCCCGTCAACTCCATCCTGCGCGAGTTCATCGGCGGCTGCTGCTTCTACCGCGAGGAGGACTGAGTGGACCGGTCAGGGAAAACGGCGAGGCTGTCTGCGCATACCGAAGGGCATACGCAGGCAGCCTCTTATTCGCTTTGGGAAAAGGGCACGCTGTCGATGATCGGAGCCGGCCATCGCGATCGGGCGAGGCCTGATGACCGCCGCTTCGGCCGGTACGCGGATATCTTCTTTCTTCCGCCTCACCGGGCGTCCATGCCCCGCCACGCCGTCACGGCCGCCTCAGGCGACATGTTGCAGCGCAGCCAGTAGAAGGCAACAGCCTCCACGAGCCGCCTCTCCAGGGCGACGATCCGCGCCATGGTGGCCGGATCCCTGGAGGTGAGGGCCTGGCGCATCGCCACCTGGAATGCGTCGGGCCGGCTCATCGGCGCGATGCGGTTCTCGCTGTCCCGCTCCAGCAGCGCGATGGCCCTGAGAGGCGCGCCGGCGTTGCGGCTCAGGTGGTGCTTGCCGTCCCAGGGGCTGCCGAAGGCGGTGACGGCGCCGTCCGCGATGCGCAGCAGGGGCTTGTCGTCGTTGATCATCCACACGCGGTCGCCGAAGACCTCGCGCCAGAGCCTGGCGTGGGTGCTCTTCCCGGTGCCGCTGGGTGCGGTGAACAGATAACCCCGGCCGTCCATGCAAAGCGCCGAGCCGTGCATGAGCAGCACGTCCCACGCCACCAGCTGCTCGGCCAACAGGGCGTGGATGGCGTTGTTCTCGAGGTACGCGGGGCTGTGATGCCGCCGCGGCAGCCCGTCGGCGTCGTCCAGGCGGTCGAGATCCTCCCGGATCCGCCGGAGATCGTCTTCGGTCGGTTCGACGCAAAACCGCGGGGGGCGGTCTGAGGCGTAAGGCCCGAAGAAGGCATGGTTCTCCGGATGCCGGCATACCACCTCCGCCGGCACGCCGGCCAATTCGATCCGCATGGGCTGACCTGCTTTCTCTCCGGCGGCACGGGCGGTCCGCCCGCACCGACCCTTCGTGATGATCGACGTACATCCGCCGATACTACAGCGGATTATAGCAGGTTTCCCGGTGTCCAACAATACCATTAAAACAAATGTAATACTTCCCCGGGGCGCAGGATGTGAGATGTCATCCGGTTATAGCTAAATTCTATAACAAACTATCCGGAGCATGTATTGGACAAAGCACGCGAATGGTGCTAAAATAGTGTTCAACGATGCGGGCACAGGGTGCCCGAATACGATCACAGGAGGACAAATCATGAATATCCGCAAGCTCATCGCGGTCGTGCTGGCCGCACTGCTCATCGTCTCCTCTGCCGCTGCGCTGGCCGAGATCACCATCGGCGTGCCGAACGACCCCACCAACGAGGCGCGCGCGCTGCAGCTGCTGGCCGACAACGGCATCATCGAGCTTTCCGCTGACGCGAGCGAGCTGGCCACCAAGGCGGACGTCGTCACCGAGGGCATCACCATCGAGGAGGTCCAGGCGGACCTGCTGGTCAACCAGCTGCCGGATCTGGATTACGCCGTCATCAACTCCAACTTCGTGCTGGACGCGCTGGACGCCGGCATCGAGATCAATGCCGCGCTGCTGACCGAGGCGGAGGACAAGTACCTGCCCCGCGCCAACATCATCGCCGTGCACGCTGACAACGTGGACGCCGACCTGACCAAGGCCCTGGTGGCCGCCGCCGCCAGCCAGCAGGTGGCCGACTACATCGCCGAGACCTACGCCGGCGCCGTGCTCTCCGTGGTGGAGAACCCCACCGACGGCTACGATGCTTCTGTGGACTATGACGCGCTGGCCGGCCAGAAGATCGTCATCGCCGCCAGCCCCGCGCCCCACGCCCAGATCCTGGAGATCGTGAAGGGCATCCTGGCCGAGAAGGGCATCGAGCTGGACATCGAGATCTTCACCGGCTACACCGAGGAGAACCCCGCCGTGGACGCGGGCGACGCCTACGCCAACTACTTCCAGCACCAGCCCTACCTGGATGAGGAAGTCGCGCAGAACGGCTACAAGGTCGAGAGCGTGGCCATCATCCACACCGAGCCCATGGGCCTCTACGGCGGCAAGCAGGCCGATCTGAGCGCGCTGGGCAAGTGATGCGGGACGGACCCCTTTGACAGGAGCCCTGTTTCCGGGTATAATGGTACCGTACGGAACGATGGGACACACCCTGACCCGGTGTGTCCCTTGATTTTGGAGGCGAAAGCCCATGATCGAACTGCGCAATCTGTCCAAGAGGTTCGTCACCGCGGACGGGCCGGTGGAGGCGCTGAACAACGTGAACCTCACCGTGAACGACGGCGACATCTACGGCATCATCGGCATGTCGGGCGCGGGCAAGAGCACGCTCGTGCGCTGCATCAACATGCTGGAGCGGCCCACCGAAGGCACCGTGTTGCTGGACGGCCGGGACCTGGGCGCGCTCGACAAGAAGGAGATGCAGCTGGTTCGGCGGGAGGTCACGATGATCTTTCAGTCGTTCAACCTGCTCATGCAGTCCACGTGCCTGCAGAACATCATGTTCCCGCTGAAGCTGGCGCACGTGCCCAGAGCACAGGCCGAGGCGCGCGCCCGCGAGCTGCTGGGGACCGTGGGCCTGCCGGACAAGGCGGGCGCTTACC
>JAFRMB010000090.1 GCA_017430945.1 Clostridia bacterium
CGTCCGTACTGGCGTTGTTAATGGTCAGGCTCAGGTTCTGCTGCTGGGCATTGCCATCAACATAGGTCACATGTGCCCAATCGGATGACCAGTCCGCGCTTTCGCTGGCATGCTCCTGCACAATTCCATCCACGGAATACAAGCGCTCCTTCGAGAGCAGCTCGAAGGTGGCGGTCCAGGTCACGCCCTCCGCCAGCGCGGGTTCCCACGTCTTCGCCACGGGGATATCAACTTTGTTGTCCTCGAAGTGGTTGGTCACGGTCTTCTCCGCCGTCTGATCGGCTACGACTTCAACGTCGTCCAGGCCGGTCACGGTCCAGATGAAGCCCTCCTCGTTGGGCGTCTGCTCCTCCACGGTGTAGGTACCGGCGGGCAGGTCTTCCCAAGTCTTGGTGTAGTCCTCTTCGCTGGTTCCGGGCAGCGTAAACGCGATCCACTTGGCGTCGGCATCGCCGGTGAGGTCAATCACCGTGCCGTTCTGCGCATAGTAATTGCCCTCGCCGTCCGTGACGGCCAGGTTGTAGGTCTGCGTCG
Source organism: Clostridia bacterium (assembly GCA_017430945.1). The sequence continues at coordinate 535 of JAFRMB010000090.1, forward strand.
GGGCGTCCATCGGAACGGCGAAACTCCTGGTCTTGGTGATGGTCAGCGTGCCCTTGGGCACGGTGTGCTTGTTCTCGATCTCGCCGGCGGCGGTGCTGAATGCGTCGTCATCCTTATCGATCAACTGGGCCGTCGAGGCATTTTCGGTCTTGTAATAGCGAACCGCCTTCACTTCCAGCATCGTGCTCTGGCCTTCCATCGGGCCGACCTTGATCTCCACGTAGATGGGCTCGTCGGTATAGGTGATGTCGCCCAGCTTGTAGAAGTGGGTGCTCCCGACCTGCGTCGCGCCCTCGGGGATGGTCTCCTGGATCTTATAGGTGAAGGTCGTATCCGTCAGGAATTCACCGTCAAAGGTGATCAGGCCGAACAGCGCCTTGGGGCTGCTCGCCGTGGCAACAGCCGTGGCCGTGCCCAGCGTCGCGCCGGTATAGGTATTGCCGTCAATTTCGCTGATGGTGAAGCTGAAACCGCTTTGCGGCCACGCCGACGGGTCGGCTTCGGTCGCCGTGCCGTCCAGGATCAGGCTCTTGTCCACCTTGGGTTGGTAATTCGCGTTCTCGTAGTGCTTGTTGGCGTAGGACACGATGATGGCGACCTTGGACTTATCCTGGTTCTCCAGAATCTCGCCCTCGACGCTGAGGCCGACCTTCTTGGGCTGCTGCGCGGCGGTCACCGTGGTGCCCGTCGCCGGGAACAACGTCCAATCCGTATCGGTGACATAGCCGTAGGCCACCTGGCCCGACTCGAGGATCTCGGTTATGGTAAAGTGGTAGCCGGTGGGGATATTCTCGACCGTAAAGGATTCGCCGTCGCCCAGCAGGAAGAAGGCGTTGTAGGTAGAGGGATCCGCCGTATTCACCGGGAGTTCATTGCCCTGCGCGTCGGTCTTGGCCGTGATGGCCACGCCGTTGACGTAGGTCGTGCCGCCAAACGTGTGCACGCCGGACAGCGGTTGCTTGCTGGTATCGGTCAGCGTCAGGGTGAACTTGAACTTCTCATCGCTGGTCTGGCCGCCCTTGACGATCTTGCCGATGGTCAGGCCGCCCACCTTGCGGGCGTTGATGATCTTCACGACGTCGGTCTTGCCGGCTTCGATGTCGCCGGTAGCCGTGGGCGCGTAGGTCTTGACGTCGCCCGGCATCGTCTCGCCCTCGGCGTTGATCACCTGGACGAGCTGGTAGTGGTCGGTTTCATCCGTCCACTTCTCCTTCACGGTGTAGGAATAGCCGTCGGGGATACCGGTGATGGTCACCTTGTTCTGGGCGCGCACCAGCACCTCGGCCACGCCGTTGTCAAAGTGCACGTATCCGACGTCGTCCTTCGTGCCGGAGGCAACCAGGTCGCCGGTGAAGTTCTGTTCGTTCTCGTCCTTCATGGTCACCACAAAGGTGAACCAGGTGGTACGGTCGGGGCTCTCGCCGAAGATGTTCTTTTGCAGCTCCAGGTCGCCGGTCTTGTGTTCGCCGATGCTGTTGGTCAGCACGGTGTTGATGTTCTGGATCTTGTTGGCGCTGTCGGAGTGGATCTCGGAACCGGTGTGCTGGGCCTCGTGGCAGATGATGGTGCCGCCCCAGTTCGCGCCCAGGTCTCCGACCACGGCCGCGGGCGCGAGCAATACACCCGAGCCCTCGCGGGTCGTGTTGATGTGACCCGTGTAGGGGTGGGCGTTGCCGCTGGCATCGCGGGTGATGAAGTTGTACAGCACCTTCGAGGAATACTCGCTGCCGGCCGCGCCGAAGTCGGCGTGCAGCTCGTGTCCGTCGTACTCGGTGTGGGGATCGAAGTCGATGATGGTGCCCGCGCCGGTGACATCCACGTTGATGACCACGTAGCGGCCGTCGCCGGTGATCGCCAGCGGGCCGTTGGCGTTCACCTCGGCCAGGGTGCGGTTCATGATCTTCACCGTCTGGCTGCTGGCGGCGTCGCCGAGCGTCTGGGACAGGCCGCACAGCTTCGCCATGTCGACGGGGATATTGTACTGGTGCTTCTCGTCCTTCCTGACGGTGGCGATGTTGCTGACTTCCTGCTGTCCGTTTGCCTGCCACAGCTTTTCATAGCTGGGGTCGTCACCCACGACGATAATACCGTTCCTGGAGTGGCGCAGGATCGCGACATCGTTGCTCGCGTCGGTCTCGATGTGGCCAAAGTAGCTGTAGTTGACGTTGATGTTCTCGATGATGATGAACTGCTCGGCAAACTTGATCGTCACGCCGTCGTCGCCGACGTTCTCAACCACGCCGCCGTTATCCACGTCGTAGGTATACTCCTCGCCGTCGATGACTTCCTTGAGCACGTAGGTGCCGGAGGTCAGCTTGTCAAACGACAGGACATTGCCGTCCTGATCCACGGCGACGCCGTCGCTGTTGGTGGTCCCGGTCTTTTCGATGTAATCGCCCAGGATCATAGGATCCATATTCACCACGGGATACAGCCGCAGCGTTACGCTCTTGCCGGGGAGCGCGGTGCCGTTCTCATCCACATAGCGCTTCGTGACCTTCACGCGGTTGACCTGGATGTTGTTACCGGAGAAGCCGTAGTCCGCGCCGATGGGGCCGGTCACCCGATCAGCGCCGATGTTGGACTCCATGTCGGTGCCGTGCACGGACAGGATCTCCGTATACAGGCCGAAGTCGGTGGCCGTCTCCAGGTAGCCGTCGATAACGCCCTTGCTCAACGAGCCGTTGTCCTTGGTAAAGTTCACATAGTCGGTGATGTGCGTCACTTGGCCTGCGTTGTCATCAACCGTACTTGTGGTGAAGCCCGTCAGCGTGTACCGGCTGATGGATTCGCCGATGGACACGGCGGAACCCACATGCTCGTTCGTGCCGAGGATCAGCTGATCCAGGTTGATGCCGCTGCCCTTGTACTGGTAGACCGTCAGCGTCCGGGCCTTCTCGTTTCCGGTAAACGCGGTGTAGTTGGCGGTCATGCTCTTGTTACACCAGATCGTGGGATTATTCTCGTCGCCAAAGGTCATGAAGTCCAGCTCATACTCCGTTAAACCGGGCACCATCTCCAGCGGCGCGATGGCGTAGGTGTCGTTGTTGGAGCTGCTGTAGTGCTCGACCTTCACGACGACGATGTACTTGGCGCCGGCGTCGAGGGACATACCCGCCGTGTTGACCTTGACCTTGACCTTGTAGTCCTTGGTGTAGGATTCGCGCAGCTCGACGACGGTTGCCGCGGGCACCGCGGGGGTGTCGCCCTGGGCCGGCGTGCCGGCTTCGTCGAAAACGCCGATGAAGTCATAACCCTGCGGCGCCTCGTCGCTGCCGCGGTCTACGATCGCGTCGTAGGTAAAGAAGGTCTCGCCGCCGTTATACAGGCGGAGCTTCATCGTGTCGTAGTCGGAATCGTAGCCGGTGGTGCGGTAGACAGGCTGGCCATTCCCATCCACACCGGTCTGTATCCTGTTTCCGTCGGCGTCGCAGGCATAGAAGCTGTTGGCGCCGACCGTTTCGCTCCAGGTGCCGGCGCCGCCCAATCCGCCGGTATATACAGGTTGGCCATCCACATACGTGAGGGTTCCCTTGTTTACCGTCAGTATCTTCCACGCGCGGACGGGGCCGTTCGTTCCCTGGGGGACCAGCGTCGCCAGCACGTAGTAATTCTTGTTGTTCGACAGCGCGGGATTGACGGGTGCGGAAAGCTGCGTCTGGGCCCTGTTGAGCATATCGACGCGGATGATATGATCCTCGCCGACAGGCAGGGCCTTATCGGTCAACACCGCGGTGACGGTGTCACCCGCCTTGACAAAGCTGACCGAGTATTCGCCGGTGAGCTGGCCCTCCGAGAAGCGGACGCCCTTTGCGCCGGTGCCCGCTTCCACCGCCGTGATCGCTTCATTATAGGTGGACCTGACCACATAGTAGTCGATCTTGTCCTCCGCGGCGCGGTGGAAGGTGTTGCCCGAGGCATCGGTGAAGGTCACGGCTTTGGGTTCGACGCTCTTGCTGTTGATCGGCAGCAGCGCGTAGCTCTCCGCGCCGTCCTTGTTCAGCACGGCCAGCACGGAGTAATTCGCCGCCGTGGTCAGGGTCGAATCGACCGTTGCCGCCAGATTGAACTCATCCAGCGTGAACAGCTTGATAGCCGCGGCCGTGGGATGCTCCCGATCCGCGGAGGTGGTTTGCACGCGATAACCGCCCACCGTCGCGCCATCCTCATAGGTGGTAACGGTCAGGCCGTTATGATCGACCTTGCCGGTAATCTTTTCCAGGACGGTATTGGCGTTGTCGCTGCCCGTTCCCTGGGCGAACACCAGCATCGGCTCAAAGTAGCGCGCGCCGGTCAGGTATTCCGTCACATCGCCATTGGTATTGGCGTTTGAATCCACATAGTGGCCGGTGAAGCCCTGGTCAATACTTACCTTGCCGTTGCTCAGCGATGACAACGGCTGGATGTTGTAGCAATCGTAGCGCAGCGTGCCGCTCTTCACGGGCATCCTGCCCACGATATAATAGGTGCCGCCGTTGCGGGAGAGGGATACGGGTTCCGTATCGGAAGTGTCGTCCGCGCCTTTATAGGCGGTCACCGCGATTTCAGCATCCGGACCTTCCTTCAGGGTCAACGTGGAAGCGCCCGTCCCCTCCTCGATGGTCAGGGTATATTTCCTGTCCACCGCGCTGTTGTTCATCGCGTTGGTGTTGATGTTGGCGCTGGACGAGGCGAAATACCTCCAGGCATCGCCATTCACCGATCCGGCAGGCCGCAGCAGCGCGAAGCTCACCGTGCTGCCGGGCACATAGATCGCGGTGCTGGCCGTTCCGCTTCCCGTGGCCTCGGAAGCCTTGTAGAACTCGCTGATGGAGCCTTCATAGTAATTCTTGTGTTCACTGAACCTATCGTTGATCCTTTCAGCGTAGACGTAGGTTCCGTCGCTGCGGGTGACGGAGGCGTACAGATACCAGTCGCCCCAGTAGAAGGTCGGAGTTATGGCGTTATTCTCGCTGTCCGTAATCAGGTTTCCAGTGTTGTCCACGACCCGAACGGTATAATGATATGCGTTTTCCTTCTTGGCGACGTAGTTCGTCGCGCCGCTTTCCGATGTAATCGAGAAGGAGAAGCCCTCCCACGCGGAGCCGTCGGCGACTACCTTTGTGGTGTTGTTGGCGCTGATGCATCCATATCCGCCCGCGGAATCATTTTCATTCTGCACGATGTTTGGCTGTCCATAGTACAGGGCGACCTTTACATACAGATCCGAGGTATAGGGAATACTTACCCTATCCTTATGAGCGAAGGTGGAAATGGAAACCGTGGCCTTGCCCGGATGCTCGTTATCGGTGAACTGCACCGGCACACATTGATAATACGTATCCTCGCGGCCCGAGCCGTTTTTGATCGCCGCATAGACATAGTATTGTCCCGCAGGCCTCACGCTGGTACCGTCGACATCCTTGAATTCAAGGTTTACATTATAACTCGTGACCTTTCTGCCCGTAAAGGCATAAGCCGTGCTCGACGTCGAGCTTGAAATGATGTAGTTGCCGCTGGAGGTCTCCATCACATTCGGAATACCTTCGACCGTCGCGGCGTTGCCGTCTCCCTTTAAATCGTTATAGACTGGCGGCGCGCTAAACTTCTTCAAAGTGAAGGAGTTTACGTGCTCCAGCACGCCCGCCGTCACCTCTGCGCCCGTGCTGTCGTAGAATACGAGGGAGCCGCTTGTGCCGTTCACCGGCGCATAATAGACCGGGTTCTGGGTATCGCCGTTCTGACAGGCGACCAGATAGTAATAGCAGCTCGGCACGACATCCACCGTTTCGCTGCCATCCTTGAACTGGATGGTCGCGGAGCGGCCCTGCTGCTCCCGCGCGACGACGGGGAACGCCTTGCTGTTGTTCGGCCTGTTGGGAACGGTCAGCACATACTTTCCGCCGATCACGCCGCCGTTGCCGATCTTCGGCTGGCAGTTATTCAATGCGCTCAGGCCAGGGTTATTTTCAGCACACTTGACAAACGCCACGCCGTCGATGCCGATCATGCTGGTGACTGTATCGCCGTTTGCGTCTTTGATAGAGCCGATGCCGTCGGCGGTCACAGGCGCGTAGAATACTCCCGTGGAGCCCTGCATGCCCAGCATGAAATAGCCTTCGCCGAGCGTCACATCCTGCGCGCTGAGGACGTTTCCGTCCGTGCCCTTGAAGGTCAGGCTGGTCGTGTAGGCGGGCAGCTTGGTGGCTTTGACATAGAACAG